>JBBKXQ010000001.1:0-31484 GCA_037969565.1 Acidimicrobiales bacterium
GCTTCCCTCGTGGAATACGCCCTCCTCGTTGCCCTCATTGCTGTGGTTTGTATCGCTGCCGTCACCCTGTTGGGTAAGGGCGCATCGGCCAAGTTCTCTGAGGTCAGCTCAGCCATCGAGTAATCGTTCCGCGGTTGTTCGATCCGATCTACGACGGAGGCGGGGTGCTCAGGCACCCCGCCTCTGTCGCGTCCAGGGAGCCGCGTTCAGGGAGCCGCGTTCAGGGCGTACGTCACCATCAGGCTGTCACACCCGGTCGATAACCTTTGCCGATGAGTTCTCGACCCGAACCAGCGAGCAACGTCCCGTTCCGAATGGTCGCTGACTACGAGCCGGCCGGCGACCAGCCAACGGCGATTGCCCAACTCACCGATGGCATTCGGCGCGGCGATCAGCAACAGACGCTGCTCGGCATCACCGGCTCGGGAAAGTCGGCAACCATCGCCTGGACGATCCAAGAAGTACAACGTCCAACCCTCGTGATCGCTCCCAATAAGTCGCTCGCTGCCCAATTGGCCAACGAGTTCCGCGAATTCTTCCCCGACAATCGGGTCGAGTATTTCGTGAGCTACTACGACTACTACCAGCCCGAGGCCTACATACCGAGTAGTGACACCTACATCGAGAAGGATTCGTCGGTCAACGACGACATCGATCGTCTGCGGCACGCCGCCACGTCGGCCCTGCTCACCAGACGAGACACGATCGTGGTCGCTTCCGTGTCGTGTATCTACGGGCTCGGGTCGCCCGAGGAGTATTTCAAGAAGCTGCTGCTGGTCCGGGTCGGCGAAGATCACGACCAGCGGGCCATTCTCAGTGATCTCGTCGACATGCGCTACGAGCGCAACGACATGACCCTCGGACGAGGCAAGTTCCGAGTGCGAGGAGACACGATCGAGGTCCATCCCGCCTACGAGGAGTTCGTGGTTCGAATCTCGCTGTTCGGCGACGAGGTCGAGTCGATCACTACCCTCGACCCACTCACGGGTGAACGGATCGATGAACTCGATGAACTCGTGGTGTTCCCGGCCACCCACTACTCGGCGTCGGATGACCGGATGCAACGAGCGATCGGCAGCATCGAGCAGGAATTGCAGCAGCAGCTCGCCAAGTTCGAGAAGGAGGGCAAGCTGCTCGAGGCCCAACGGTTGAGAATGCGAACGCAGTACGACCTTGAAATGATGCAGGAAATGGGGTTCTGCAACGGCATCGAGAACTACAGCCGACACATCGACGGACGACAGCCGGGCGAAGCCCCGTACACACTCCTCGACTTCTTCCCCGACGACTACCTCACCATCATCGACGAGAGCCATGTCGCGGTGCCTCAGCTCAACGGCCAGTACGCCGGCGACCGGAGCCGCAAGGAGACACTCATCGAACACGGTTTCCGTCTTCCATCGGCCGCCGACAATCGCCCGATCCGGTTCGAGGAGTGGCGAGAACAAGCGGGGCAGACGATCTTCCTCTCCGCCACACCCGGACCCTATGAACTCGAGCATTCGTCGCAATTGGTCGAACAGATCGCCCGTCCAACAGGACTTCTCGATCCCGAAGTGGTCATCCGGCCCACCAAGGGCCAGATCGACGACATCCTGGCCGAGATCGCCAAGGTCGTCGAAGCCGATGGCCGGGTGCTCATCACCACGCTCACCAAGAAGATGTCGGAAGATCTCACGGATTACCTTCTCGAGCAGGGGCTTCGCGTCCGCTACTTGCACTCCGAGATCGACACGATTCAGCGCATCGAACTCCTCCGAGGTCTCCGGCTCGGAGACTTCGATGTCCTCGTCGGCATCAACCTGCTGCGCGAGGGCCTCGACCTTCCCGAGGTTCAGCTCGTGTGCATCCTCGACGCCGACAAGGAGGGTTTCCTCCGATCGGAAACATCGCTCATCCAGACGATGGGTCGGGCCGCCAGGAACATCGATGGTCGCGTGATCATGTACGCCGACAAGATCACCGATTCCATGCAGCGAGCGATGTCGGAAACCAACCGTCGTCGGGGTCTCCAGGAGCAGTACAACCTCGAGCATGGGATCAACCCGCAATCGATCCGCAAAGCCGTCACCGACATCCTGGCCATGATGCGGCCCGGTGGTTCGGAAACGGCGCCGGTGCCCGGTTCCGACACCCGCAAGCGGCGCCCGGCCGAAGTCAAGCGCCTCAAGGAGTTGGCCGATCTCCCCGAGGACGAACTTCGTCGCCTGATTCTCACGCTCGAAGAGGAGATGCGGGAAGCGTCGACTGATCTGCGATTCGAGTATGCGGCCCGTATTCGAGATGAGATTCGAGACCTTCGACGTGAGCTACGGGAAATGGTCTGACGGGCGTCAAGTCCTTCATTCCGAGGCCGATGGGAGGAAGTGGATGTTCTGGAACATGGCGCTTCTTCCGCCCGAGTCGAGGTGTCGGCCGATGAGCACGACGGAGGAGCCACTCGAACTCGCTGGTTTCTCCGTCGGATCGTTTGGGCACTGGTCCTTTTCCTGATCTATGCCGTCGCGGCTTCCTTCACCAGCCCAGAGGCCTATCTCAGTACTGATGTCGGGGGGAAGACGGCCTCGGTGGCGGCCATGGTGGAACGTGACGACTGGAACGTCGACATGGGCTATTGGGCCGCCGAGTTCGACCCCCTCGGTGTCAACTACCCATTCGCGCACACGGTCCTCACGTCGAAGGGACAATGGGTCAACACCACGTCGCTTCCGATGGTGTTGCTGGCCCGGCCGCTCTGGGCAGTCGGAGGATTCTGGGGTGCCTTGCTGTTACCGATGCTCGGCGCGGTGGCGACGTCGTGGTTTGCCGCCGACCTCGAGAAGCGCCTGGTCGGTGGAACGGGCTTCCGTTCGTTCTGGATTGTCGGCCTGACGACTCCGACGTTCGTGTATGCGCTCGATTTCTGGGAGCACACCATCGGATTGGCCCTGATGACACTGGCCACCGTGAAGGTCTTGGCTGCGATCGAATCTCGATCGTGGCGACCGGCCCTTGTCTCGGGAGTGGCGTTCGGTATGGCTGCCGCGTTGCGCCAGGAAGCCCTTGTCTACGGATTCATCGCCGGCCTGGCGCTCGGTGGCTGGTTGCTCGTTGCCGACGGAGCAACACCGGTCGAGCGAGTCCGGCGCGCCGTCGGACCGATCTCGGCGATGTTGTCCGGGGTGATCGCCATCACGGTGGCCAACGCCTATCTCGAAGCCAGGGTGTTGGGCGCGGCCGCCCGCACGGCACGAGGGGCGGCGACGACGACGAGTCTCGGCGACGACCTCCCGCTTCGAGCCCAAGCGGCGTTCGCCAGTTTCCTCTCGCCAATCAATTCCTTCCATCCGATCACCTGGTTCATCGGGGGAGCCCTCCTCATTTCCCTCGTCTGGCTCACGATTGCGGCGATCTACGGGCTCGATCGGCGACGACCAACGGTGGTCTTGCTCGCGATCGGCGGCACCGTCCTGGTCGCGCGGGTCGCGACGTTCGGCCCGACCTTCGTTCCGGGCCTGGTTCCGACAGCTCCTCTGGCTGCGGCCGGACTCACACTGGGATTCGCCAGCAAGAAGTGGCTGCTTCTGGTGCTCGGTGTGCTTCCTTTACCGCTGCTCTGGATGGTGCAGTTTCCCCAAGGAGTGTTGCCCCAGTGGGGCGGGCGGTATCTGTTGCTTTCCGGCCTGATTCTCGTGGTGATGGCATGCGCCTATCTCCCATCGGTCGACCGCCAGGTGTTCAGGGGACTCGTGTTCGGTGGTCTCGCCGTCACCTTGATGGGGGTGTGGTGGACCGCCGTTCGCACGAATCTCGTGGAAGATCATTGGGACATCATTCGGGCGCTTCCCGCCAGCGACGAGACGGTGCTGGTCTGGCGCGACTCGATCCATGCCCGAGAGGCCGGACCACTGATGGTCGAGAATCGCTGGTTGAGTGCACATACCGATGAGGAGGTCGCTCACCTTCTCGGCGTCTTGGACGCCGCTGACATCGACACCTTCTACTACGTCGAGGGGTTGGAGTTCGTGCCGCAGACGTTCGACGGGTTCGCCCCCGTGCCCTCCGAGAGCGATTCCTACATGGAAGTATTCGACTCCGAAATCACGCGATTCGAGCGAGTTCAGCCACTGCGGTGACACCGTCGGCGGTCACGAGTGGCAAACGCCTCACCGCCCGAACAGGTGTTCTAGTTGCTCGCTCGCTACGATCTGGCCGGTGGGGAACACCATCGAGATACGCGGCGCCCGCGAACACAACCTGAAGAACGTCGACCTCACCCTCCCACGGGAGAAGTTGATCGTCTTCACCGGTTTGTCCGGCTCCGGAAAGTCATCGCTCGCCTTCGACACGATCTATGCCGAGGGTCAGCGCCGTTACGTCGAGTCGCTCTCGGCCTACGCCCGGCAGTTTCTGGGTCAGATGGACAAACCCGACGTCGACTTCATCGAAGGTCTGTCGCCGGCGATCTCGATCGATCAGAAGTCGGCCAGCCGCAATCCGCGGTCGACCGTCGGCACCGTCACCGAGGTCTACGACTATCTGCGCTTGCTCTTCGCCCGGGTGGGTGTGCCCCACGACCCGGAAACCGGCGAACGGCTGATCAAGCAGACGCCCCAGCAGATCGTCGACCAGGTCTTGCGCCTCCCCGACGGCACCCGTTTCCAGGTTTTGGCTCCCGTCGTCCGGGGCCGAAAAGGCACGTACGAAACGCTCATGACCGACCTCGCGGGGCAGGGTTTCGCTCGGGCCATCGTCGACGGCGAACTCGTCGAACTCGATGGCGACCTTCCCGAACTCGTGCGCTACGAGATGCATGACATCCGCGTCGTTGTCGATCGTCTGGTTCGACGCGATGGAATCGATCGTCGTCTCACCGACTCGATGGAAACGGCGCTTCGCTTGGCCGAAGGTGTTGCCGAGATCGAGATCGTTCCCCCCAAGGGTGATGACTCCGAGGTCGAGTTGCTGACCTTCAGCCAGCATCTGTCCCGCCCGTCTGACGGGAAGAGCTTCGAAGAGCTCGCTCCCCGCAATTTCTCCTTCAACTCACCGTATGGAGCCTGTTCGGCCTGCGATGGTCTGGGCACCACCTACGAAGTCGACCCCGAACTGCTGGTTCCCAATCCCGACCTGTCGATTGGCGATGGTGCCATCCATCCCTGGGCCGGCAACCGAAGCCGCTACTTCGGTCGGCTCGTCGAATCCGTGTGCGAGGAATACGGCATCCCGGTCGACGAACCATGGTCGTCGCTGTCGAAGAAGCAACAAAAACTCTTGCTCAACGGTGGCGCGGCCAAGAAGATCACGGTCCGCTACAAGAACCGCTACGGGCGGCTCCGCACCTACAACGCCACCTACGAGGGTGTCGTCAACTACCTGCGGCGGCGTCACACCGAAGCCGAATCCGACAGCCAGCGTGAGCAAATCGAGGGCTACATGCGCGAGGTGGATTGCCCCACTTGCGACGGTGCCCGTCTCAATCCGTTGTCGCTGGCCTGCCTGGTAGACGGCCATTCGATCGCTGAACTGTGCAACATGTCGATCGGCGAAGCAGCGAAGGCTCTCGAGGTTCTCGAACTGTCCGACCGTGACCTGATGATCGCCGAACGAGTCATCAAGGAAATCAACGCCCGGCTCGGATTTCTTCTCGACGTCGGCCTCGATTATCTCACCATGGGACGTTCGGCGGCCACGTTGAGCGGCGGCGAAGCCCAACGGATCCGGTTGGCGAGCCAGATCGGCAGCGGCCTCACTGGCGTCCTCTATGTCCTCGATGAGCCGTCGATCGGCCTCCATCAGCGAGACAACGCGAAATTGATCGGCACCCTTCAACGCCTTCGCGACATCGGCAACACCGTGATCGTCGTCGAACACGACGAGGAAACCATCGCCATCGCCGATCATGTGGTCGATATCGGGCCTGGCGCCGGCGAACACGGGGGAGAGGTGGTTTACAGCGGAGGCGTGACCGGCCTGAAAAAGCGGCGAGGGTCGATCACTGGCAGTTACCTGTCGGGCAAGAAGTCCATTCCCGTGCCCTCGGTGCGGCGCCTGCCGGGCGATGAGAAGCTGCAGATCTTCGGCGCTCGCGAGCACAATCTCAAGAACATCGATGTGGAGATCCCGCTCGGTTGTTTCGTCGCCATCACCGGTGTGTCCGGTTCGGGCAAGTCCACGCTGATCAACGAGATTCTTCTGAAGTCCCTCATGCAGAAGATCTACCGATCGAAGAAGCCGCCAGGATTGCATCGCTCGCTCGCCGGCCTCGAGTATCTCGACAAGGTGATCGACATCGATCAGTCACCCATCGGTCGAACGCCTCGTTCCAACCCGGCCACCTACACCGGCGTGTTCGATCACGTTCGGAAACTGTTCGCCATGACCAACGAGTCGAAGGTGCGTGGATATCAGCCCGGGCGCTTCTCGTTCAACGTCTCCGGCGGGCGCTGCGAGGCCTGCTCGGGCGATGGCACGATCAAGATCGAGATGCATTTCCTGCCCGATGTCTACGTGCCGTGCGAGGTTTGTAAAGGCGCCCGCTACAACCGCGACACGCTCGAGATCCAGTTCAAGGGCAAAACCATCGCCGATGTGTTGAACATGCCGATCGAGGAAGGCTTGGAGTTTTTCGCCAATCAGCCTCCGATCGCTCGTCATCTGCAAACCCTGGTTGATGTGGGGCTGGGTTACGTGCGATTGGGCCAGCCCGCTCCGACGTTGTCAGGCGGAGAGGCGCAGCGGGTCAAGCTCGCATCCGAGCTGGCCAAACGTTCCACCGGTCACACGATCTATCTTCTCGACGAGCCAACCACCGGTCTGCATTTCGAAGACATCCGGCGCCTGCTCACCGTGCTCACGAGGCTGGTCGATCAGGGCAACACCGTGCTCGTGATCGAGCACAATCTCGACGTGATCAAAACGGCGGATTGGCTCATCGATCTCGGACCCGAAGGTGGCACCGGGGGCGGAACCGTCGTTGCCACGGGTAGCCCAGAAGACGTTGCCCGAACCAGTGCCAGCCACACCGGCCGCTATCTGAAGAAGCTGCTCGACGGCGGGACTCGCCAGCGGTAGATGGACGGCGGCTCTCCCCGACCTGGGTTATCTGACCTCCACTGATCAACCCGAGGCGACTTGTCGCCGATAGCACGATGTGGTCCTCGAGAAAGCAAATGATCGACGTTCCAAGGCGGGTCCTCGGCAGCGCGTCTCGACCGTCATCCATTTGATGATCGCCTGGTCGTTCGGTTTTTTCCTGATGGCCGTGGTGGTTCTGCAAGAGGCGGTTCCGGCCGAAACGCTGCTTCTCGATCGTGTCGTCGTCTCCGGTGGGCGTTGGTATTCGGGAATGATCACCTCCCTCGGCATCCTGGCGTGGACCGTTTCCGCCGTGGCTTGTCTGAGCGCTGCGTTCGTTGCCAAGCTCGGCCGGCGTCGTGGCGCCCAAACCGTGTTCAGCACCGCGGCCTTGTGGATCGGCGTCCTTCTGCTCGATGACCTGTTTCTCCTGCACTCCAACGTCGTTCCGCGGTTCCTGGGCGTGCCGAAGCTGACGATGGTTGCCCTGGAAGCAATTGCCGTCGTGGTTTGGCTGGCGGCTTCGCGTCGTGAGGTCGCCCGAACTCGGTGGGAGCTCTTGGCCGCCAGCGGAGCAGCGTTTGCGCTCTCCAACGTCATGGATGTGTTCGCCGTGCTCGACGACGACCGTTGGCGTCTCATCATCGAGGACGGATCGAAGTTCTTCGGTGTACTCGCTCTCGCCGCCTGGTCGGTCACAACGGCAGCCGACATCGCCAAGTCGGTCGTCGACCGCGCTGCTCAGGTAGCGACCGTTCCTGTGGCGGCAGGCCCCAGTTCTCTGCCCCCTCGGGTGTCGCCCTCGACCCGCCGCCAGAAACCACTGGTTGGGGCGACGTCCAACGCTGCGGTCGGGGACGACCGGTAGCGCGGGAAGTCCTAAGCCGATGCCACTGGTTGCCGATTGAGAACCAGATGGCCACAAGTCCGATTCTTCGATCGAGGCCTTCCGGCGCGGAGTTCGGTCTTCGTCGATTGGCACCTCTCGTGGTTTCCCGCGGGTTCGATCAGTTCGCCCTGGGACTGACATCCCTGCTGTTGGCCCGCCGAACGGGCACCGAAGCCTTCGCCCCCTTTGCCACCTTGTACATCGTGTATGCCCTCTCGGGGCAGGTGGCTGATGGCGGGCTGGCCTTCGCGGTACTTCGAACCCCCTCCGTCGACCGCGTCCGACGTTCGTCCCGGATGATTCGAACCGGGGTCAACCTCGGCGCAGCAATCGTGGCCTCGGTCGTCGGCCAGTCAATCGGTGGATCGGTGGGGACGGTCGTGACGGCCAGCGGATGGATCTGGCTCGCCGGATCGTTGTCGTATGTTGGGCGAGCGACCCTTCAATGGGCTGACCTGAAACCGCGTCTGGCCCGTGCCGAGGCCGGCAGCGCCCTGGTGTTCTTTGCCCTCGTCGTCGCATTCGTGCGAGACGCCGATGGCCTGGCGGCACTCGGTTTTCTTCTCGCAGGAAAGAACCTCCTCGAGTTCGTGCTCCAGGGGCTTCCATCTCAGATCTTCGAACGAGTGGGCAATGTGCCGAGAGCCGGAGCGGAATGGGTCGGTCAATTGGTGACCTACGCGGTTGCGAATATCGACTATCTCTTGATTGGTGCCCTGCTGGGTCCGGTCGCCCTCAGCGTTTACGCCGTCGGCTTCCGCCTCGCATCCGCCTTCTCGTCGGTGGTCGCTTCACCCCTGACGCGGTCGGCGTTTGTCCAGTACGCAAACAGCGAGAGCCTCCAAGCGGTGAACGATCGCATCGTCAGGCAAGTGTTGATGATCGGAACCGTTGGCGTCGCCGTCACGGTGGTCGGTGCGCCGCTGCTTCCGCTGGCACTGGGACCGGGTTGGGAGGGAACGAGTCGGATCACGCTGATACTCGGCCTGGCATTGCCCTGGCGGTTGCTGCTCGGCCCGACGGTGGCCTTGGGGATCTCGACGGGACGGGCACGATCCGTCATCGTCTGGGAGCTCGTTCGATTCGTGGTTCTGGCCGCAGCGGTGACGCTGTTCGCCACGGACGTGATCGCGGTTGCGGGTGCAGCTGCAGGGGCAACGATCGCGAGCATTGCGTGGTCTCACCATCGGGCGACCCGAGGGAGCGGCGTGGTCTCCAGCCCGTTGGTGCCGGCACTGTCGGTCGTGGCCGTTGGTGTGGTGGCGGTCCTCACGGTCTTGTCCTGAATCGGACCGCCGATGGCGACGAAGCGTCGATGGCTCAGATCCGGTCGAGCCGGACACCCAGCCAATACGGACGTCGTTCCGCAGGCACCATTGAACGAATGCGCCAGTAGCGATCACGTTCGCCGTCTGCCCTCGGCGTGCTGTCGTTCGTCTTGTCGGAAGCTCGACGACCGTGTGCCTGACCGCACTGGGGGCACTCGGGTGCATCGTGAACCGCGAGCACGCCCCGCCGTTCGAGCATCTGCCGGGCAAGGCGAGGATAGATCCTCGTGTGGTGTCCGAACTCAGCGGAGGCAGCCAGTCGGAATCCCGGCAACAGATCCTCGAACGAATTGCGGTCGAAGCTGCGGAGATGGCGACGCCGGTTGTAGCGGCAACCGCACACCTCGCACGCCAGCTCAGCTCGACGTCGATTCTCCTCATTCGGGACGGTGATGACGACGCTGTGACGAGCAACCCGAGCGAACTCGGAACGCGTTTCGTTGTAGATCGGTTCGGGGAGATGTTCGAGGATTTCACAGGCGGTGATCACATCGATCGATCGATCGGCGAAGGGGAGGCCATCAGCCGACGCCTGGACTCCGTCCAGTTCGAGGTGACGAAGCGCCGTGGCACTCCGATCGAGTCCGATGATCGTGGGTTGGTGATCCAGGCCGGCGGCGAGAGGGGAGAGCACTCGGCCATCACCGGTACCGACGTCGAGAAGGGAGGAGAACGTCGCCGGGAGCAGATTGCCCAACTCGAGGGCACGGACAGCGGTTCGCTCGCGGTCGAGATCGTTGTCTGATCCCCAGAGGTCTTCTTGTTCATAGAACGCACTTTCAACGGCCACGTGTGCCACTCCTTCTCCTGCTACTGCCACCGATGAATTCTTGTAGTGCACCCGACCACCAACCGGCGCCGATGACCGTCATGGCCGAGATACTTCCGAGTCTTTCCGCCACCGATGCCTTCGAGTTGGCTCCGACCTCGTCGATCGTGAGGAGCGCAACGAGGCCCGCAGTTGCGGCCGCAACGAGAGATCGGGGCCGCACGATGGCCAACCCAGCGACCGCCAGGGCGAGGCCGCCCGGCCCGGCCAACAGCACGACTTGCCGGGGACGGGGCCGATCACCGGTCTGGCCCCAATAGATGGCCTTCCAACGACCGAAGCGTCGGTATTGAGCGAGCAGGAGCGCATAGGTGGCCCGAGGTTCGTAGCGGACGGGCAGGTCAGCCTCGTACCAGATCGACCCGTGGCTCCGCATCCGCCGGCAGATCTCGAAGTCTTGGTTGCTGGCGAACTCGTCAGACCAGCCGCCGATCTCGTTCAACTGATCGCGGCGAAAGACGCCGAGGTAGGCCGTGTCACAGGGCCCGCTCGCGGCCTTGGGATTCCGGTAGCGAGACCCCCCATTGGCATGCGTGTTGTTGAGTGCCCGGGCGATGGATCTCGCCGCCAGCGACGATCGACGAGCAACGGCCACTTGGCGCCCGCCGGCGACCGCGATGTTCGGGTCGTGCATGACCTGGCTCAGACGGCGCACGTAGTCCCGGGGAATGATGGAGCGAGCATCGACCCTCACGATGAGATCTCCCTCCGCCCAGAGCAGACCTCGATTCAGATTCGAGGGCGTGCGTCGTTCGGGATTTGACAGCACCGTCCAGCGTCGGAGCTGCGAGCCATCGAGGATTCGCTTGGCTCGGTCCGCGGTGTCGTCGTCGGAACAGCCGTCGACAACGACGACTTCCATCAGTTGCTGCGGATGATCCTGCTGTAGGACCGCACGAAGAGCGTCCTCGATCGAGTTCTCTTCATTGCGTGCGGGAACCACCACGGTCACGATCGTCACCGGGAACCATCGGCCGTTGCGGGGTGATCTTTACCCGGTGGGAGTCCAAACGGCCTAATGATCGAATGGCCCTTCGCCGATAGGTATTCATGAGTCGGCTGATCGTTCTCGAAGTCAACGAAATGCCCCTCCAGATCCTGGAGTGGTGGGGCAGGCAAAATCCGGATTCGCCGCTCGTCCGGCTGGCGGAGCGCGGGACGACGACGGAGACGATTCTCGACGAGCCGCTACCACGCGATTTGTATCCATCGCAGAGTTGGGCCTCGGTCGGTATGGGCGTGCCGTGGAAAGACCATGGTGTGTTCTGGTACGGCGACGAGAAGCCGAAGCGGTATCCCTTCTACTGGCAGGCCGCCGCCGCCGCCGGCCAGTCGGTCGGACTCGTCGGTGTCCTCCACTCTTCGCCCATGCAGCAGCAATGCGGCGACCCGCAATTTCGTTTCGTTCTGCCCGATTCGTTTGCCGGCGATGAGGCGGCTCGACCAGCCGACCTCGAGGCGATCCAGGCCTTCAACCTCCGATTGAGTCGACAGTCGGCCCGCGTTGCGTCAGTGAGGCCGGGGATCGCCGATCTCGGCGGCGCCGTGTCTCTCGCTCGTCACGGCGTCCGTCTGTCGACATGGTCGGCACTCGGCACGCTTGCCGCACAGGTGGCACGTCGGAAGTGGAATCGTGAACGTCTCCGTGTCGGACAGTCGTTGCTTCTGGCCGACGTGTTCGAGAACCAGATTCGGCGTCACGACCCCGATCTGTCCGTGCTGTTCGTCAACCATCTGGCATCGGCGATGCACCGGTATTGGGCGTCGACCTTTCCCGAAGACTGGAACGGCTCGGCGCCCTATGGCGACGATTGGCAACGAACCAATGAAGACGAGATTCCGTTCGCGATGAAGGCGGTTGATCGGATCGTTGCGAGATTGGTGGATCTGGCCGATGCCACCGACCGCAAGCTCGTGATCGTCAGCTCCATGGGGCAGAAGGCCGATCTCACGGTCCAGTCCGATCGGGCCTTCCAGGCCGTCGTTCGCCAGCCGCTGGTTTTCCTCGCCGCTTGCGGCCTGAGGAGTGGGGTCGAGGTCCGAGGGGCGATGGTTCCCCAGGTGACGATGGCCTTTCCCAGCCAGTCCGACGCAGTTGCGGCCCAGACACGCCTGGTCGACACGCTTGGGTCATCGCTGCAGGAATCCATGATCGCCGGCGAAGCACTCACCATCACCTACGAGTTCGAATGCCGGCTCGATGCGGTTCGTTTCGGGGAGACCTGGGTCGAGCCGTCCTCGATCGGGGTCAGCATCGAGTCGATTCAGGATCATCGATCTGGCCGCCACAGCCCACGCGGACTCTTGATCTCGGGCTCGCGAGAACAATGGCCGACCGAGACCGATGCCCTGCGAGTGGCTCCACTCCTGCTCGAACAGTTGGGGGTCGCGTCGTTGTCGCATCATCTGACTACTGGCGGTGAATCGGACACCACCGATCGAGCCGTCGATCACGCAGTCACGATCGCATGAAACGCTCGTGGATCCACAGCCTGTTTGCCACGGGTCTGGCGGCCGTCGTCGTCGGCGCCGGAATGGTGTACACCGAGCTGATCGGACCGGCCCGGTACGGCAGCAGCGACATCTCGCCGGTGGGGTGGTGGGTTGCGTTCATCGTGATCCTCATCGGGTCGTGTTACGGCTTGGGCCTTCCGGAAATGCCCCGGTCCCGCATCGAAACGGTGCTTCGATCCCTCGGTGCCGTCGGTATCGGCTTCAGCGCGTTGTCGCTGGTGCAGCTGGCCTTGGCCGACTCACTCTTTCCCCGGTCGTCGGTCCTGATCGTTGCGCTGGTGACCCCGATCTGGTCGCTCATCGTGTGGAATCTCGTGTCGGATCTGCAGACCTGGTCGACGCAGCGGGATCGATTGATGGTGATCACGGATCGCCCCGACGATGTTGCGGCACTGCGGGCCGATCTGGATGGTCGCGAGGAGATCCCGGCTCAGCTGGTCGATGTTCTCTCGATCGACGAGGCGAGGATCGCCGCTGACGGGAGAATGCCTTTGCTCGAGCGAGTGAAAACCGTTCGTCCGACCGTCATGGTGCTGGATCGATCGGCCCAGGCCGACGACACGATCGTGGCGCAGGTGAGCCAGATCCACCGCAGCGGCGTGCGGGTGCGCACCTTGGCCCTGTTCTATGAGGGTTGGTTGGGCAAACTCCCGATTGCCGAATTGGCTCAGGTCTCGCTTCTCTTCGACATCGGCGAGCTCCATCGGGCTCACTACATACGGGCCAAGCGCGTTCTCGATGTCTGTATCGGATTGATCGGGATTGTCGTTCTCGCCGTGGCCGTCCCCTTCGTGGCGGCCGGGAATCTGCTGGGCAACCGCGGCCCGCTGTTCTTCACGCAGGCTCGAGTTGGCAAGGATGGTGTGCCGTTCACGATGTACAAGTTCCGGACGATGAGCAGCAACCGAGGTGATGATTCGACCTGGACCTCCGAGGGTGATGATCGGATCACCCGATTCGGTCGGGTGATGAGGAAGTTGCATCTCGACGAGCTGCCGCAAATGGTCAACATCCTTGCCGGACAATTGTCGATCGTCGGGCCCCGCCCCGAGCAGGTGTCGTACGTGGAGGAACTCCGCAAGAAGATCCCGTTCTACGACGAGCGGCACATCGTCAGGCCCGGGCTGACTGGCTGGGCTCAGGTGAAACTCGGCTACACCGCCAACGATCAGGACGCGCTCGAGAAGCTGCAGTACGACTTCTATTACCTTCGACGCCAGAGCATTGCGTTCGACCTCCGAATCGTCGGTCGCACGATTCGAGAGGTGATCGGTGGGCTCGGCCGGTGACGAGCACACGGGTGCGCTGATGGCGAGCCCACGGTTTCCCAGAACCGGAGACCGAAACTATGGCGAACGGATCGAATAGCTGAGCCCATAGGAGCCTCAGCCCCCCGATCGCCTCAGTCGCCGACCGGTGCGCCTTCGGCGTCCGTCGCCGGGGCAATGGGCTCGCCGGTCTCGGGATCAATGGCGACGTCCGGAGCGGGACAGATCGCCTCTTGGTCTTGGTTGGCCAAGAAATAGCGGCCGACCAGCGAACGGAGATCGTCAGCGAGCTCAGCTCGTCCATCTGGCCCCATGAGGGCGACCAGGTTGCCCCTCGGATCGATCAGCGGGCTGCCCGGCCCGGCAGCGCTGCTTCCTTCGGCCGACGTCACCGAGATCGTTGTGGCGACACCGTTCCGTCCGTGCAACTCGAGAACCTCGACGGGCTGGATTTCGAACCCCAGACCGGCGTTGTTGTCGGCGATGAAGAGTCCAGAACCCGGTCGGAGTAGCGCTTCGCCTGCCAGATCGAGGAAGGAGGGGAGTGCCCCCGATGATCGTACGACGGCGAGGTCTCGGGCCGTGTCGAAACCGATGACCCGAGCCTCCATGATCTCGCCGTTGGCGAGACGAATGGTGGGCTGAACATCAGTGATCAGGTCGGAGTGGCGGGCCAGAATGGTGTCATCGGAGACGGCCACTCCGATTGCCGTACCGGTCAGTCCGCAACCGTCGAGCCCCAGTTCGACGATGGCACTCGCCGCAGTGTTCTGGATGTCGGCGACGGCCACGCCGTAGATGAACGCCAGCTCGTCCGGCATGTCGGCCCCCTCATCAGGCGTTGCCGGCAGGGCGAGGGTTGGAGTGCCGGAGATGGCCGCCGGCTCGGAGGATCGGTAGGCGAAGGCCATGCCACCGAAGAGGAGTCCGGCGGCGACGATGCCTCCGGCGATCCCGCGTGGGTGATGACCCGGTCGAGGACCGATTCGGATGTCGCCCTCGATACGGGTGGAAGCGGCGGCGATGGACGGCAACTCGGTCAGCGTGTCAGCCGGTGGATGGCTGGAGTCGGGCGGGGCTTCGACCGTGGGTTCATGGGCCGCGGCTTCGAAGTCGGATGCCTCGAATGTGGTCGAGGCGAAGTTGGATGGCTCGACGGGCGCAGGTTCTTCGCTCTGGCTGGGTTGTTCGGGCATGTACGGAAGCGACGGTCGAGATACTTCGGCCAGCGCTTGGCCGAAGGCTCGAGGCTCCTCGATGGCTGCGAATGAGTTCTCGTCGTCGATCACCTCGTCGGTGGGATCCGCGCCGGCAGTGTCGAATGTTTCGTATGTGCCGTACGCATCGAGTGCGTCGGGAGCGAAGGGGTCCGGCGGTTCGGCGAACAGATCGCTTTCGCCGGGCGGCACGAAGAACGGATCGGACGCTGGGTCGGTCGTAACTGAGTCCGTAACTGGATCTGAAGCTGACGCTGAGAAGGGATCGGCAGCCGCCTGGGTTGCGGCCTCGAACGAGGCGCTGAAAGGATCGGCGGCATCGAACGGATCGGCGGTAGCCGTCTCTTGGGCCGCGGGGCCGAGCGGATCCACCGGCGCAACCGGGGTCCGAACGGGACGCTGAGGTCGTTGTGGAACCGTGGACTCCGTGGACGGAGCCGGTGCCTCGTTGGATGTTTCGCCGGTCAATTCTCGAAGGAAGTCGTCGGGATGGAGACCGGCGGCAGGAAACGGCATGGTTTCCGGCGTTCTCTCGGGGACCGGCCTTGCTGGTGGTGCCGTGGCCCAACCAGGGGCGTCGGGAATCGGACGATCCTCTGCCTCGGGCTGTTCGGTGTTGCTCCGCATCAGCCCGCAAACCGGGCATCGGTCAACCGTGCGGGGAATTACATTTCGACATTCGGTACAAGTTTCCATCAAGTCCTCGAGAAGCCATCGGCTGCACAGCCCGCAACTTGATGAACCGAGGCCGAATCGGCCCATGAAGACCTGGCGAGCCACGGTCCTGAACCGCCCCCCGTCTGCGTAGCCTCGGCAGGGCATGGTTGCTCGTCCACCCGCAGGTTCCATTCCCGACGCGCCGGGGTCGTATCAGTTCAAAGACGCGGCCGGCCGGGTGATTTATGTCGGCAAGGCGAAATCACTGCGATCACGTCTGTCGAACTACTTCCAGAACCCTCGCAACATGCATCCCCGCACGGCGCAGATGGTGCAGACCGCCGAGTCGGTCGAGTGGATCCAGGTGCGGAACGACGTCGAAGCGCTGATGCTCGAGTACAACCTCATCAAGGAGCATCGACCCCGGTTCAACGTGCGGCTGGTCGACGACAAGAGTTATCCCTACCTGGCGGTCACCGTTGGTGACGAATGGCCCCGGCCCCGTGTCATGCGGGGCAAGAAGCGGAAGGGCATCCGCTATTTCGGTCCCTATGGCCATGCGTATGCGATCCGAGACACGCTCGACCAACTCCTGCGGACCTTCCCGGTTCGCACGTGCACCGACAACAAATTCGAGCGGCATCGAAAGCTCGGGAAGCCGTGTCTGCTCTTCCACATCGAGAAATGCTCCGGGCCCTGTGTGGGCGAAGTCGACAAGGCCACGTATGGCACCTACGTCGATGATCTCTGTCAGTTTCTCGAAGGCGACACCGATCCGGTGCTCGAGAAGCTCGACAAACAGATGTACGCCGCAGCCGAAGACCTCGAGTTCGAGCAGGCGGCCCGGCTGCGAGACCGGATCGCCACGGTGCGCAAGGCCGTCGAGAAGCAGCAGATGGTGGCCGAGCGCAGTGAAGACCTCGACGTCATCGGGATCGCCGACGACGACCTCGAGGCGCTCGTGTTCGTTTTCTTCGTTCGACGAGGACGAGTCACCGGTCGACGGAGCTTCGTGGTCGACAAGGTCGAGGAGCTGTCGGAGAAGGACCTCGTCGACAAGGTCCTGGAAGGGCTCTACGACGAAGAGCCGATCATGGGCATGCCCAAGATGGTTTTGGTTCCGAACGACTCGTCCGACCCTGGTCTCTACGCCGAATGGCTCTCCGAGCTTCGAGGCTCGAACGTCGAGATTCGAGTTCCGCAGCGGGGCGACAAGCGAGAACTCCTGGCGACGGTCACGAAGAATGCAGAACAAGAGTTCACTCGCCATCGAATGAAGCGGGCGAGCGACCACAACAGCCGGGCCCGGGCCTTGAATGAGCTTCAGGAGTACCTCGGGCTACCCGAGTCGCCGCTTCGCATCGAGTGCTACGACATGAGCCATCTGCAGGGTTCGGACTACGTCGGCTCGATGGTCGTGGTGGAGGACGGTCTCGCGGCCCGCCGCGAGTACCGCCGTTTCAAGATTCGGACGGTCGATCAGAACGACGACTACGCCGCCATGGAGGAGGTGCTTCATCGCCGGCTCTCGAACTATCTCGAGGAACGCAAGAAGCCCGTTGCCGAACGGGGCAAGTTCCAATACCCGCCGCAGCTGCTCGTGGTCGACGGCGGCAAGGGGCAGCTCACCAGCGCAGTGAAGGTTCTGAAGGAGCTCGACCTCTTCGACGAGATCCCTGTGTGCTCGCTGGCCAAACAATTCGAAGAGGTCTACCTCCCGTTCCAGTCCGAGCCGATTCGAATTCCCCGTCAGTCCGAGGCGTTGTATCTCCTGCAGCGGCTGCGGGACGAGAGCCATCGATTCGCCATCAGCTATCACCGACAGCTGCGGGGCAAACGAATGACCGAGTCGGTCCTCGATGACATCCCCGGTCTCGGGCCGGCCAGACAGAAGCGTCTACTCAAGGAGATGGGAGGCATCACGAAGGTTCGGAAGGCGGAACTGGCCGACCTGAAAGCCTTCTCGTGGCTGCCCGATGTCGTCGCCGAAGCCATTTATGAAAAGACCCACCATCTTCAGCCGAGGACTCGCGTCGAATGACCACCAACGACAACGCCGCCCTGCCCCCACCGAGCGGCAGCTGGGAGGCCGGCACCGCCGGTTGGTGGCAGCGCGAATTCACCGACGGTGTCGACCCTGAATACACCGAACAGATCCTTCCGATCATTGGTCGTGAGTTGGCCGGGTTCAACCGAATTCTCGACGTCGGAACCGGTGAGGGCCAGGTGGCCCGGATGCTCCGCGACGGCGGTGCAGAAATGGTGTGTGTCGACCCGATCACGGAAATGGTCCGGGAGGCCGCGCTGCGAGCGCCGTCGATTCCGGTGAGCCAGGCCGGCGCCGCCGCCCTGCCGTTCGATGCCGAATCGTTCGACGCTGTGGTTGCCTGCTTGGTGTTCGAACACATCGACGATGTAGACGGTGCGATCAGTGAAGTGGCCCGGGTGCTGAAGCCGGGCGGCACCTTCCTGTTCCTGCTCAACCACCCACTGCTGCAAACCCCCGACAGTGGATGGATCGATGATCAGATTCTCGATCCGCCGGAGCAGTATTGGAGGATCGGTCCCTACCTCATCGAACAAGACACCATCGAGGAGGTGCAGAAGGGGGTGTTCATCCGATTCATCCACCGTCCCTTGTCCCGCTACTTGAACACACTGATCGAGCATGGATTGCTGCTCCATCACATGATCGAGCCTCCTCCGCCGGCCGGTTTCCTGGCCCAGGCTCCTCAATACGAAGATGCCTCGACGGTGCCCAGGCTCCTCGTACTGCGGCTGCAGAAGGCCTGGTGATGGGTTGTGAGTGCCGAACGACGAAGACGTGGGAGACTTCAATTCGTGAGTAATGACCGGAAGCAATTCGTGGTGGTCACCGGACTCTCCGGTGCCGGCCGTTCGGTGGCCGCCGGAGCCTTCGAGGACCTCGGCTGGTTCGTGATCGACAATCTTCCGGTCTCGCTTGTCCCCAAGGTCAGCGAACTGGCGGCGTCCGACACGGGTGGATACGACCGGGTCGCCCTCGTCCTCCACGGTTACGACGACGACATGGCAATGCAGGTAGAGGCGCTCCGAGCCGAAATGCTCGAGTTCCGGGTCGTCTTTCTCGATGCCAGCGACGACGTCTTGATTCGCCGGTACATCAGCACCAAGCGTCGTCATCCGCTCACGCTCGACGACAACGAAGAGGCGACGCTTTCGGCCGCGATAGCCGAGGAGCGCAACCTGCTGAACCTGGCCAAGTCGTCGGCCGATCTCGTCATCGACACATCGGCGCTCAATCCTCACCAGCTGCGGGAACGGTTGAAAGAGAAGTTCGGCGATGAGTCGGCACAAGAAGGGATGCGCATCGCCGTCACCTCGTTCGGGTTCAAACATGGTCTCCCGCTCGACGTCGACATGGTGATCGATTGTCGATTCCTGCCCAATCCACACTGGGACGCCGCCCTACGGCCCTTCTCCGGTAAGGACGAAGTGATCCAGGAGTTCGTGTTGAACCGAGAGATCACGCAACGGTTCCTCGATCGGCTCACCGAACTTCTGGCCGACCTGCTGCCGGCCTACGTGGAGGAGGGCAAGGCGTACTTCACGATCGCCTTCGGGTGTACGGGCGGTCGCCATCGTTCGGTCGCCGTGGCCGAAACCATGACCCAACGGCTCAAGGACTCCGGTTGGATGCCGAGACTTTCCCACCGTGACATTGAGCTATGAGCACCTCGAACGGCCGCTGAGGTCGGGCCACCGAATGACGACGGATCGTGCCTCCCGCCTCCGGTCGCTCGCCCCGCGCGTCGTTGCACTCGGCGGCGGCCACGGACTGGCCAGCTCCCTTCAGGCCGCTCAGACCTATGCGTCGGGAATCGTCGGGGTGGTCTCGGTGGCCGACGACGGTGGATCGAGTGGTCGGCTGCGCCGGGAACTCGGCCTTCCGGCGCCCGGCGACTTGCGGCGTTGTCTCTCGGCTCTTGCCAGCGAGGACAGTCTGCTGGCTCGCTCGCTGGAGCATCGGTTCGATCGGGGTCCACTCGAAGGCCACCCGCTGGGCAATCTGCTCATTGCCGGTCTGGCCAGCGCTGGTGCCGACTTCCAGGCTGCCATCACCGAAGTGGCTCGACTGGTCGGAGCGGTGGGAACGATCTACCCGGCCACAACCGAGTCGGTCACGCTGATCGCCGAATCCGATTTGGGACCAATTCGGGGACAGGTGACCATCGAGCGAGCGACCGGAATCCATGGTTTGCATTTCGATCCGGCCGATCCCGCCTCTCCCGCAGCCGCGGTGGCATCGATCCTCGACGCCGACCAGATCATCATCGGGCCGGGTTCCCTGTTCACCAGCGTTCTCGCCACCGCCGTCGTACCAGAAATCAATGAAGCCCTTCATCGGACCCGAGCCCAAAAGGTGTTCGTTGCGAACGTCGCCAACGATCGTGCCGAGGCCCACGGATTCGATCTGGTGTCACACATCAACGCCCTGGCCAGTCACGATGTCCCCATCGATGTGGTCCTTGCCGATGGAACTTCCACGTCGGGTTCAGCGCAGTGGACGGCGGGCTTGCCGGTGATCATGGCCGAACTCGCGGCCGAGGACGGATGGGGACACATCCCCGATCGACTTGGCGCCGCGCTTTCAGAACTTCACGCCACCCTTCGCAGCTAACGAAATTCCGCCGTCCGCACCCAATAGAGTCGGACGCCGCGGCGAATTGCCGGGAGGTCGCAGCCGGCGACCACAACCACTCGAAGCAAGGCAGGAACGCAACCATGACTATTCGCGTCGGAATCAACGGCTTCGGTCGAATTGGCCGCAACTTCTTCAGGGCGGCCAAGAAGTCGGGTGCCGACATCGACTTCGTGGCAGTGAACGATCTCGGTTCGCTCGAAACCATGGCCCACCTACTCAAGTACGACTCGGTCCTGGGCATTCTCCCGAACGAGATTCTCGCCGTCGATGGTGGCATCTCGGTTGATGGTGATGTGTTGAAGGTTCTCAGCGAGCGCAACCCCGGTGATCTGCCTTGGGGCGAGCTCGGGGTCGACGTCGTGATCGAGTCAACCGGGATCTTCACGGCTCGCGACAAGGCGGCCCTGCACCTCGATGGCGGCGCTCCGTTCGTCATCGTTTCCGCCCCCTGTTCGGGAGCCGACAAGACATTCGTCGTCGGTGCCAACGAAGACACCTTCGACCCGGAAACCGACAAGGTGGTGTCGAACGCGTCTTGCACCACGAACTGCTTCGTGCCGATGGTGAAGGTGCTCGACGACGCATTCGGCGTGAAGCAGGGTCTCATGACCACCATTCACGCGTACACGGGTGATCAGTCACTGGTCGACGGGCCGCACAGCGATCTCCGTCGAGCGCGGGCCGCAGCGATCAACATCATCCCCACATCGACGGGCGCAGCACGGGCCACCGGTTTGGTCATGCAGAGCATGCAGGGCAAGCTCGACGGCACGTCGCTCCGGGTTCCGGTTCCCACGGGCTCCATCACCGACTTCACGGCAATCGTGAACGGCGAGCCGTCGGTCGACGAAATCAATGCGGCATTCGCCAAGGCCGCCAGCAGCGGTCCACTCGCCGGCATCCTCGAGTACACCGAAGCTCCGATCGTCAGCAGCGACATCGTCGGATCGCCGGCCTCCTGCACCCTCGATGCCGGAATGACCATGGCGCAGGGCTCCCTCGTGAAGGTGTGTGGTTGGTACGACAACGAGTGGGGTTATTCGAACCGTTTGGTCGACATGGCCTTGATCGTGGGCGCAGCCAACAACGCATGACCACCTTCGGCGTCCCCGAACTCGAGGACCTCGCCGACAAGCTCGATTCAGACGGTGGGGGACTCGACGGCAAGTCGGTCCTCGTCCGGGTCGACTTCAACGTGCCGATGTCCAACGGCGAGATCACCGACGACCTCCGGATCCAGGCGGCATTACCAACGCTTTCCTGGCTCCAGGATCGCGGCGCATCCGTCACGGCCTGTTCCCATTTGGGTCGTCCGAAGGGCCAACCCGATCCGGAATTCTCGATGGATCCGGTTCGGGCCCATCTCGCAACCCTCGCCCCCGGCGTCAAGCTCCTCGAGAACCTCCGTTTCAACCCGGGCGAAACCGGCAACGATTCGGCCTTCGTGCAGGAATTGATCGCCGGCCACGATGCCTACGTCAACGACGCCTTCGGGGCATCGCATCGCGCCCACGCATCGATCGTCGGGCCACCACAGTTCCTGCCGTCGGCGGCCGGCCGGTTGCTGGCCCGAGAGATAGAGGTGTTGCTCGGTGTCCGGGAGAATCCGCGGCGACCACTCGTTGCGGTCATGGGTGGAGCCAAGGTGTCCGACAAGCTGGGTGCCATCGAGGCGCTGCTCGACATTGTCGACAGCATCATCGTCGGCGGCGGCATGGCGTTCACCTTCCTCAAGGCCAAGGGCCATGACGTTGGCGACTCCCTGCTCGAAGAAGACATGGTCGAGGCCTGCGCACGAATGCTCGAGTCGGGGAAGATCCACCTCCCTGAAGACATCACCGCACTCGGTGGCGGCGGCAAGTTGTTCGATCCGGACGCCGGCGGCGAGATACGTCAGGCCGGCGTGAACCTCGGCCCGGGTTGGATGGGCGTCGACATCGGTCCGTACACCGCGGCGCTGTTCACGGATTTGATTCTCGACGCGGGCACCGTGCTGTGGAACGGTCCGATGGGCGTGTTCGAAGACCCTCGATTCGAAGCCGGCACCCGAGTCGTGGCGCAAGCCATGGCCGAAACCAGAGCGTTCACCGTTGTTGGTGGTGGCGACTCGGCGGCCGCCGCAAAGCAGTTTGGCGTCGATGGCGACGTCGACCATGTTTCCACCGGTGGCGGCGCCTCACTCGAGCTTCTCGAGCGGGGCGACCTTCCCGGTCTCGAAGCACTCCGCAATTGACCTCGATCAAACAGACCTCGATCAAACAGGAAGACAACCGAATGACCCGGACACCGCTCATCAGTGGCAACTGGAAAATGAACCTCAACCATTTCGAGGCGCTCAAACTCGTCCAGGAATTGAGCTATCAGATCACCGAAGACGACGTCGACGTTGTCGACATCTCCATCCATCCTCCGTTCACCGATCTGCGCACGGTCCAGACCGTGCTGGAAGCCGACCGGTTGCCCTTTCATCTCGGAGCGCAACATTGTCACTTCGAGGACAGCGGGGCCTTCACCGGTGAGGTCTCACCGGCGATGCTGGCCAAGATGAATGTGAGCTACGTGATCGCCGGTCATTCCGAGCGTCGCGAAGTTTTCGGCGAAACTGACGAGATGATCAACGCCAAGG
Organism: Acidimicrobiales bacterium; assembly: GCA_037969565.1. GTDB lineage: Bacteria > Actinomycetota > Acidimicrobiia > Acidimicrobiales > SZUA-35 > SZUA-35. Next base: position 23,069 of record JBBKXQ010000001.1, read on the forward strand.
TCAAGGCGATTCTCAAGTACGAGATGGTCCCGATCCTTTGCGTGGGCGAAACCCTCGAAGAACGCGATGCCGGCGAGGCAGAGGCGAAAGTGTCAGCGCAGATCGAGGCCGGGCTCGATGGCATCTCTTCCGAGCACGTCGCCGCGCTGGTGATCGCCTACGAGCCGATCTGGGCGATCGGCACCGGACGCACGGCATCGGCCGACGACGCCCAAGCCATGTGTGCGTTGGTGCGGAGCAAGGTTCGCGCCGCCTCGGGCGACGAAGCGGCCGATGCCGTGCGGGTGCAATACGGAGGCTCGGTCAAGCCCACCAACGCCAAAGAACTGCTCACCCAACCCGACATCGACGGCGCGCTCGTCGGCGGTGCGAGTCTCGAAGCCGAATCCTTCGGTCGCATCGCGCAGTACCGCCTGCTCGACTGAAAGGGACGATGGGCCGATTTGTGGCGCTCGGCGGCTGTATTACTACTTTGCGACCAAATCATGACGTGGCACCACTCGCGGCTCGGACTCCGTTAACCTCCCGGGCTGAGTATGGGGAGCCTCCGTATCTGCGTTGGCCCCACGATGAACATGAGGAGACAGCCTGTGAAACGGGATAACAAGTTCCACCGCCTGCTGGTGCTATTTACTGCACTCGGCTTGGTGGCATCGGCCTGTGGAGGCAGCGACGACACCGCCGCCGATGTCGATGACACGTCAGACACCACCGCCACCACCGAAGCCACAACCGACACCACCGAAGGAACCACCGACACCACGGCTGGAGAGGCAATGGCCCTCGAGGGCGGCCTCAGCGGTCTCAAGGTTGTCGACGACAAGACCTTCACGGTCGAGCTCGAGAGCGCGGACGCTGAGTTCCCGCTGCAGCTCAGCTACAACGCCTACTACCCGTTGCCCGACGCGGCCTTCGACGATCCCACCGGATTCGAAGAAGCCCCGATCGGCAACGGACCGTTCATGATGGACGGAACCTGGGATCACGACATCGCGATCCGCACCGTTCCGTTCCCCGACTACGCCGGTAGCGATGCTGCCGACGTCTCGAGCCTCACGTTCAACATCTACGAGGATTCCACCACCACCGGTTACCTCGATCTCCAGGCCGGTGTGAACGACTTCGTGAAGTCACTCCCCGCTGAGCAGATCGCTGCGGCCAAGGTCGAGTTCGGCGATCGCTACGCCGAGTCGGACAACACCGGCTTCTACTACTACGGCTTCCCGACCTACCTCAACGACGTCTACACGCTCGAAATGCGTCAGGCCTTGTCGATGGCGCTCGATCGTGAACTGTTGATCGATGCCATCCTCGACGGGTCACGCGTTCCGGCCAACTCGGTGGTTCCACCATCCCTGGCCGGTGCTCGCACCGACGTCTGTGGCAACTGGAACTACGACCCCGAAGGCGCCAAGGCTGCCTTTGAGGCCGCCGGCGGAATCGACGCACTGGGTGGCCAGCCACTCACCGTTTGGTTCAACACCAGTGCCAGCCACGAGCAGATCGCCGAGGCCGTCACCGGCCAGTGGCGTGACGTGCTGGGCATCAGCGACATCGAATTCCAGAACCTCGAGTTCAGCGAGTATCTCCCGCTGCTCGACAACAAGGAAGTCACCGGCCCGTTCCGCCTCGGCTGGGGCATGGACTACCCGTCGCCGCTCAACTTCCTCGAGCCGCTCTACGCCTCATACAACGCTCCGCCCGTCGGATCGAACAACACCTTCTACGAGAACCCTGACTTCGATCAGGCACTCGCCGACGGTAAGGCCGCAGTTGCCTCGGGAACGCTCGAAGACGGCATTCCCTTCTACCAGGCCGCCGAGGACATGCTCTGTGAGGATGTCACGGTGATGCCGATCTACTTCTCGAAGAACCAGTACGCCTGGAACGACACCGTCGAGAACGTGTTCATCACTGCGTTCGGTCGCCCGAACTTCACCCAGATCACGGGTGGCGATGTGGCAACGCCGATTGCCGAGCCAGAGCACCTCTTCCCGACCAACTCCAACGAGTCCGAGGGCAGCGAAGTCCTCGACGCTCTGTTCAAGGGTCTGGTCGACTTCGATCCCGAAACCACCGAGCCCTACAACGAGGTCGCCGAGTCGATCACGTCAGAAGACGGTGGCAAGACCTGGACCATCGTGCTCAAGGACGGTTGGACCTTCCACAACGGCGATCCGGTCACGGCCACGTCGTTCGTGAAGGCGTGGAACTTCGGCGCCGATGGCGCCAATGGTCAGCAGAACAACAGTTTCTTCGCCAACTTCGTCGGCTACGCCGACCTGAACGGCTGAGCTTCTGAATTCCGCAGGATGTTCAACCGCATCGGTTGAATGTCCTCATCGAATTGCCGGTGGGGAGGGTTCGTCCCTCCCCACCGGTGTTTTCATGGAAAGATGACCGCCACGGCACAGATGCCGTCTCCGGTCGTCGTTGCGTGGTGCCGTTCTCTGGTGCTGTTCTCTCGTGTTCGCAGCAGGTTCTCATCTAGGAGTCTTCGTTGGGTCAGTACGTCATTCGTAGGGTTTTGCAGCTCATCCCAGTGTTTCTCGGGTCGACGTTCCTCATCTTCGCCATGGTCTTCGCCCTTCCGGGCGACCCGATCCGTGCGTTGGCCGGGGAGCGTTCACAGTCCGAGGCGGTCCGGAATGCGCTGCGAGATGAGTACAACCTCGACGATCCGCTTTTCGTGCAATACGGAAAGTACGTCGGCGGTCTCGTTCAGGGTGATTTCGGATCCAACCTCCGGGGGCAGCCGGTCAGCGACGTGATCAAGCAGCGGGTGCCGATCACGGCCCGCCTGGCCGGAGTTGCCTTCATCTTCGAGGTCATTCTGGGCGTGGCGGCCGGCGTCTTGGCCGGCGTCCGGCAACGAGGTTTCTTCGACAGTCTCGTGCTCATATCCACGCTCACGGTGATCTCGATACCGATCTTCGTGCTGGGCTTCCTGGCTCAGATCACCTTCGGTCTCGAACTCGGGTGGTTCCCCGTGGCAGGAATTCAGCAGGGGCCGATTTCCTATCTGTTGCCGGGAATGGTGCTGGGTTCGGTGTCGCTCGCCTATGTGGCTCGACTCACGCGCTCGAGCATCGTCGACAATCTCGGCTCTGACTATGTCCGTACGGCCACGGCCAAGGGCCTCAAACGAAGTCGGGTGGTCGGCATTCACACCATGCGGAACTCGCTGATCCCGGTGGTCACCTACCTCGGCATCGACCTCGGGGCACTCCTCGGCGGAGCGATCATCACCGAGTCGGTTTTCAACATCCCCGGCGTCGGCGGCGCCGTGTTCGACGGCGTGGTCCGTCAAGAGGGTTCCACCGTGGTCGGCCTCACCACCTTCATCATCGTCGTTTACATCATCAGCACGCTGCTCGTGGACATTCTCTACGCCGTGCTCGACCCTCGGATCCGTTATGACTGAGATCTCGCTCGACTCCGAACCCGTCACCATCGAGGCCGAGGAAGAACTGCAGGACGTCGAAGAGCGATCCCTCACCGCAGACGCGTGGCTTCAGCTACGACGCCGCCCCCTCTTCTGGATCTGCGTTGCGATCATTGCCGTTCTCGTCGTGGCCTCCGCCTTCCCGGGACTCTTCACCGACTTGGATCCGCAGATCGGCGACCAGCGCAACAATCTCCAGAAACCGAGCAGCGAACACTGGTTCGGCACCGACCTGTTGGGCCGCGATCAGTTTGCTCGGGTGGTGTACGGGGCCCGTGTCTCGATCGTGATCTCGCTGATCGTCACGTTCTCGGCTGCCGCTATCGCTGTCACCTTCGGTTCGCTCTCCGGTTACTACGGTGGTCGGGTCGACTCGATCATCTCGCGCATCACCGACGTGTGGTTTGCGATCCCCACGGTGCTCGGGGGCATCGTGATGTTGCAGCTCTTTGCGCAACGCAACATCCTCACGGTCAGCCTCGTCATCATCGTGTTCGGCTGGCCCACCATGCTCCGGCTTGTCCGGTCGGCGGTGATCTCGGTGAAGAACGCCGATTTCGTCGACGCCGCTCGAGCCCTCGGAGCATCCGATCGCCGGATCATCGGTCGTCACATTCTTCCCAATGCCCTCACGCCCCTGCTCGTCTACATGGCCATCACCTTCGGTGTCGTCATCGCAGCCGAAGCAGCTCTCACCTTCATCGGCGTGGGTTTGCGCAAGCCGGCGGTGTCCTGGGGCCTCATCATCTCCGACTCACGAGGACGAATTCAGACTCATGCCTTTCTCCTGCTGTATCCCGGCATCGTGCTGAGCATGGCCGTCTTCTCGTTCATCCTGCTCGGTGATCTGCTCCGTGACGCATTCGATCCGCGGCAGCGCTGATGGCCGACAAGCTGCTCGAAGTCGAAAATCTCGAGGTCGAATTCCGCATCACCGACGGCGTGGTCAAAGCGGTGAACGGGCTGTCGTTCAGCGTCGAACGTGGGGAAACCGTCGCCATTCTCGGCGAGAGTGGCAGTGGGAAGAGCGTGAGCGCGCAAGCGATCATGGGGCTCATCCCGTCACCTCCAGGATTCATCACCGGCGGTTCGATCAAGTTCGAGGGTGTCGACATCCTCGAGCTCTCCGAAGAAGAGCGTCGCCTGATCCGGGGCAACAAGATCGCCATCGTCTTCCAAGACGCGCTGTCGTCACTCAATCCGGTCTTCACCGTTGGGTGGCAGATCGGCGAGATGTTCCGCAAGCATCGCGGTGCTTCCCGTAAGCAGGCCCGGTTCTCGGCGATCGAGCTGATGGAACGGGTGAAGATCCCCGACGCCAAGGGTCGGGTCAACGCCTATCCCCACGAGTTCTCCGGTGGTATGCGGCAGCGGATCATGATCGCAATGGCCTTGGCCCTCGATCCCGATGTGCTGATCGCCGACGAGCCGACCACCGCCCTCGACGTCACGGTGCAAGCCCAGGTGATGGACCTTCTCCAGGAGTTGCAGGCCGACCTCGGTATGGGTCTGGTGCTGATCACCCATGACCTCGGCGTGGTGGCCGAAGTGGCCGACGACGTCGTGGTCATGTACGCCGGTCGGGGCATGGAAGTGGGTAGCACCCGCGAGGTGTTCGGGAACCCGGCTCATCCTTACACCGAGGGTTTGATGAGTTCGATCGCCCGCACCGACATACACGTCGAGCGACTCGTTCCGATCAAGGGTTCCCCGCCCGATTTGCTCCGAATCCCATCCGGGTGTGCGTTCCGGCCTCGTTGTCCCTACGTCCAAGATGATTGCGCCCGGGAGGTTCCGCCACTGATCACGATCGGCAGCGGAGACCGAGCTACGGCCTGCCTTCACTGGGAAGAGGTTTACAACGCGTCGGAGGTTCGACTGTGAGCATCCACAGTGAGTCGAAGGCGAGCGGCGAACCCCTGCTCCGGGTCAACAATCTGGTCAAGCATTTTCCGATCACGAGAGGCATCGTTCTGCGTCGAAAGATCGGAGCGGTGCAAGCTGTCGACGGTGTGAGCTTCGAGGTGCACAAGGGCGAGACCGTGGGCTTGGTTGGTGAGTCGGGATGTGGCAAGTCCACCACGGCCCGTACCGTCCTGGGGCTCGAGAAGGCCACGTCGGGCGAGGTGTGGTTCGAGGGGCGTAACCTCGTCACGCTCTCGACGCACGAGATGCGCGAGGTGCGTCGCAACATGCAGGTGATCTTCCAGGATCCCTATGCATCGTTGAACCCTCGGATGACGGTGCAGTCGATTGTTTCCGAGCCGTGGAGAATCCACACCGATCTCGTGCCCAAGGATCAATTCCGCAATCGGGTGCAAGAACTGCTTTCGCTCGTCGGACTCAATCCGAACCACATCAACCGTTACCCCCATCAGTTTTCCGGTGGGCAGCGCCAACGCATCGGTATCGCCCGAGCGTTGGCTGTCGAGCCGAAGCTGATCATCGCCGATGAGCCGGTTTCGGCTCTCGATGTGTCGGTGCAGGCCCAGGTGGTGAACCTGCTCGAGGATCTGCAGCAGGAACTCGGGCTGTCGTACCTTTTCATTGCTCACGACCTCTCGATCGTGCGCCACATCTCCGACCGCGTGGCCGTGATGTATCTCGGCAAGATCGTGGAGTTCGGCGATGAGCGTGCGGTGTATGACCGCACGATGCACCCGTACAGCAAGGCACTCTTGTCGGCCGTGCCCGTGCCCACGGTTGATCAGGTTCGCACCGAGGAACGGATCCGTCTCGTCGGTGATGTGCCGAGTCCGTCCAACCCGCCATCGGGTTGCCGCTTCCGCACCCGTTGCTGGAAGGCCACCGACATCTGCACCACGGACGAACCACCGCTCGAAGACAAAGAGGGTGATGGCCACCTCGTGGCCTGCCATCATCCCGAAACCCCGGTTTCGCTCTAGACGAAGTCGGCCCGTGCCCAGCGCCGCTGGGCACCTAGCCGGTGATAGTCTCGTCTGTCGCATCATTCTCGTCTGGAGCTCTTTGTAGTGGACATCGCACTTGGCATTCTCTATGTGGTCGTCGGCGCCGTGACGGTGTTTCTCGTTCTCCTTCACAGCGGTAAAGGCGGCGGTCTTTCCGACATGTTCGGTGGAGGACTCGGTGCTTCGGCCGCCGGTTCCACCTCGATGGAGCGCAACCTGGATCGGCTCACCATCGTGGCGGCGCTGATCTTCACCTTCCTCACGGTGGCGCTGGCCTTCGTATTGGGCTGAGTTCACTGGGCCGCCAACGCTGTTGGTTTGGTTAAACATCGAGGCCCGTACTGCCGATAGGTGAGGGTGTCTTCCCGCCGACACCCTCTTCGTGTGGTCCTCGCGCTTCTCTTCGTCGCGATTGTTTCGTGTAGCGGCGTCCCCGAACCCGAGGCGGCGCCGCCGACCGTGACCGATCCGCTCGGCCCCGCCCTCCTTGCCTTCGACAGCTCGGACGAGCTGCCAGGTCGTCCGGTGGTTGCTCCCGTTGACATGGTGCGTCTCGCGCTTGTCGAGCCGGTGAGCTGGTTGCCCCGTGAAGTGTCGATTGCCAATCGTGCCGCCGCGATCGTGGCCGACCTGCTCTTCGATGGTTTGACCGAAGTCGGAGTGGACGGCGAACTCGTTCCAGCGTTGGCAACGAGCTGGGAGTCGGATCCGACTCTCACCACGTGGACTTTCACGCTCGACGCCGAGCGGGCGCGGGCCGCCGACGTTCTGGACTCGTTCGAACTGCTCCGAGCGGGGAATCCAACGCCGGCCACTGCAGCGGTGCTCGATCTGGTCCTCGAAGTGCGGGCTCCGTCGGAAGGCACGGTGGAGTTCGTGCTCGCCGGGCCGCAGGGTGGGTTCCCTTGGTTGTTGAGCTCGGTGGCGTTCTCCTCGAGTGATGCGCTCGGTACGCCGACGGGGAGCTACGCCCTGAATGAGGTGGCGGGCGGGTTGGACCTGGTTTCGTCCGATGACCGATCGGGAGTGGAGATCCGCTGGTACGAAACGGAGGACGCGGCAGAGGATGCGGTGCGGGATGGGTCGGCGGACGTTGCGCTCGCCGGCTCCGATCTCGTTCCGACGGTCGGGATCTCGTTCCAGTCTTCGGTTCGCAGTATCAGCCGCTTTTTGCAAGTGAACGACCGATCACCCGAAGTGTCAGACCCCTTGGTTGGGGTTGCGATGGCGTCTGGTCTCGATCGAGCGTTGTTGGCCGACGCAGTCGGTGCCCCATCGGTGGCGTCGGGCGCGATCGTCCCAAATTCTGTGTCGGGATATGGCGGTGAACCTTGTGGTGGCAACTGCGTTGCTGTCCCCGAACTGCCGGTGACCACACGTCGCCCAATCGTGGTTGCCGGATCCGAGCTACAAGCTGATCTGTTGGCGGTTGTCGCTGAGCAGCTGGTGGCCACAGGGATTGATGCAAGTGTGGCGCTGCTGGACCATGAGCAGCTGTTAACGGAGCTGGACGGTGGCACGGTGGACCTGTTCAGTTCGGGGTGGGTGGGGGAGTCGCATTCGATCGATGGCTGGTTGCCGCTGATGTTCGGTGCGGGCGTCGGTGATTTCAGGAACGCCGAGGCTTTCGAGCTCGTGAACGCAGCGCTGGCCACCGTGGACGACCAAGCACGATGGGCCATGCTTCGCGAGGCCGAGGTGACGGTGTTGCGCTCGGGTGCCGTGGTTCCAATTGCCGCCAAGGCTGACTGGCTGATCGTTCGTGACGGAGCGTCGACGGTCACGATCGAGTCGGATGGCACGCTCCGCTTCGGCTAGGTGCGCAAACCTGCGTATTCGGTTTGATCCCAGCGACGAACCGTTAAGATCTCCGAGCACTTCTTGTCGGAGTGGCGGAATTGGCAGACGCGCTAGCTTGAGGGGCTAGTGTCCGAAAGGACGTGGGGGTTCAAGTCCCCCCTCCGACACGTTTCGCATAAGCCCTGGTCAGAGCGTTTTCTACGCTGCGGCCGGGGCTTTGTTGTGTCGGAGCCGATGACGC
>JBBKXQ010000002.1:0-19070 GCA_037969565.1 Acidimicrobiales bacterium
GGATCTGACTGTCCTGGATCTCACTGGCACGGTTGCCGATTCCGAGGTGGCGCCGGTCTACGCTCGCTCGGTGGCGAACAGACACTGGCACTCGCACCATCCCGGGCGACTCATCGTCGTCGCGTTTGCCGCCTTCATCCTGTTCGGAACGCTGCTGCTGTGGATGCCGTTCAGCCAGGAGTCCACGGCCCCACCCGTGGGTTTGCTCAACTCGTTCTTCACCGCCTCATCGGCTGTCACCGTCACTGGTCTCGTCTTGGTCGACACCGGCTCCACATGGTCGGTTTTCGGCGAGATCGTCATCCTCGTACTGATCCAGATCGGTGGGCTGGGAATCATGACCTTGGCCGGTGTTGCCAGCGTCGTTCTCAGTCGGAAGCTCGGCCTGAATCAGGGACGGCTGGTCAGCACCGAGATCGGACTGAGTGGCGTCAGCGAGTTGAAGCCACTGGTGAGGACGCTTTTTCGATACACATTCGGCACCGAACTGCTTGTTGCCCTCCTCTTGTTCGTTCGGTTCCTCTTCGACACCGAACGGACGGTGCTCGGCGCCTTGTACCTCGCTGTGTTCCACGCGGTCTCGGCCTTCAACAATGCCGGGTTCTCCATCATCGAGGGCGGACTGCAGCGTTATGTGAGTGACTGGTACGTGAGCTTGGTGATTGCTGGCGCGTTCATCGCCGGTGGTTTGGGATTCCCGGTGGCCATGGACCTCTGGGGTCGATGGCGCCGCCCGCGAACATGGTCGCTCCATACGAAACTCACGATTGCCATGAGCGTCGCTCTGCTCTTGGGCGGAACAATCGCGTTGTTGGCGATCGAGTGGACCAACCCCGACACGCTCGGGACCCTGGGCTTCGCCGACAAGACGCTCGCCGCGTTCTTCCAGTCAGCCACGGCTCGTACGGCCGGATTCAACACGATCTCCATCGGATCGCTCAGGAGCGGCAGCCTCATGGTGCTGATCCTCCTGATGGTGATCGGAGCCAGTAGTGCATCCACCGGTGGCGGCATCAAGACCTCGACAGTGCTCGTCGTGATCAGCAGCACGATCGCCGAATTCAGGGGCGATAGCGAGGTAACCATCTTCCATCGCCGGATTCCCGCTGCACTGCAGCGTCAAGCACTGGCGCTCGTGATCGCGGCCCTCGGCACCGTGGGAACCGCCACGTTCGGCCTCTCGGTGCTGCTGCCCGACGTATTGATACAAGACCTTCTCTTCGAAGCGGCGTCTGCTTTCGGCACCGTCGGTATCAGTACTGGTGCCACCGCCAAACTCAATGATGCGGGCAAGGTCCTGATCATCATCTTGATGTTCGTGGGACGCGTCGGTCCGATCACCTTTGGATCGGCTCTGCTGCTGCGGAGAAATCGGCAGCTCTACCGTTACCCCGAAGAAGAACTCCTCGTCGGCTGATCGCCGGCCACAACCGCTCGTCCGCTCCCTTCCCCTTCCACTACGAAAGCAATCCATGGCGAACAAACCGCTCCGCTGGCTCCTCGGACACGAGGGTCAATCGGCCGCACGAATCAAACCGGCGAACAACGTCCTCGTCATCGGTCTGGGTCGATTCGGTGCCTCCCTGGCCGAAACGCTGGTGGACATCGACCTCGAGGTGATGGCGATCGACGTAGACCCCGAGTTGGTGCAGACGTGGATGCCCCGGCTCAGCCACGTGCGGGAGGCCGACGCCACGAACCCCGAAGTACTCAAGCAGCTGGGGGCGAGTGACTTCGACGTTGCGGTGGTGGCGATCGGTACCGATATGGAGGCCAGCATCCTCACCACCGCAGCGCTGTCCGACATCGGGGTTCCCGTGATCTGGGCCAAAGCGCTCAGCGATGAGCATGGCCGCATCCTGGAGCGGGTGGGGGCCCATCACGTCGTCTATCCGGAGAAGCAGATGGGAAGTCGAGTTGCTCATGCGGTCTCGGGTCAGATGGTCGACTACTTCGAACTCGATGCCGGCTTCGTCATCGCCGAGGTTCGGCCCCCGGCTGGGCTCATCGGCATGACGCTGGCCGAATCGTCACTCCGCCAGACTCACAACGTCACCGTTGTTGCCCTCAAACCGTCCGGCGAGAACTTTTCGTTTGCCGACGGGGAGAGCATCATCGGCGCCGAAGACCTTGTCGTGGTCGCCGGCTCGGTGAAGGCTGTCGAACGGTTCGCCGCCCTCGCTTAGCTCTCGCTCGCCCCCGGCCGTGTGATCAGACCGTGTGATCAGACGGGCAGATCGCCGGTGGCCGCCCGTGTCGTGCCATGGTCCTTGTACGCCGCGATCGTACGTTGGGCGATTCGCATCTGGTGGACCTCATCGGCGCCATCGGCGAATCGGGCCCAGCGGGCGTGTTGGTACATGCCGGCCAGCGGTGTGTCGGTCGAATAGCCGAGGGCGCCGTGCACCTGGATCGACCGGTCGATGATTCGGCCCAGGCTGTTGGCCACGAAGTGCTTGGCCATCGAGACTTCACTCTTGAAGTCGACACCGGCGTCGATCTTCGATGCGGCATGAAGCACCATCAGTTTCGACTGGTACAGCTCCATGGTGGAGTCGGCGATCATCCACTGGATGCCCTGCTTCTCGGCGAGGATCGAACCATGACTGAAGCGTTCGAGACTCCGTGCCACCATCATGTCCAGCGCTGTTTCGGCTTGGGCGATCCAGCGCATGCAGTGGGCGAGGCGGGCCGGGCCGAGCCGGTATTGGCCGAGGAGATGGCCCTGCCCCCGACCACCCAACATCTGGCTTTCGTGCACTCGGAGATCCTCGATGAGGATCTCCGAATGTCCGGTTCCGCCGTGCATCGTCTCGATCTCTCGGACTTCGGTCCAACCTTCGTGGGGCAGATCGATGATGAAGGCCGTGTTGGCAGCCTGCGGCAGGTCGGGATCGTCTTCGGTGCGAGCGATCAAGATGGCAAAGTTGGCCCGGTGGGCGTTCGAGATGAACCACTTGTGGCCGTTCAACACCCACTCCTCGCCGTCGGGGTAGCCGTTGGTCCGAATGAGCGTGGGATCCGAACCCGCCACTTCGGGTTCGGTCATGGCGAAACAAGACCACGTTCGCCCCTCGCAGAGCGGTGCCAAGTACTTCTGCTTCTGAGGTTCGGTGGCCCAATGCAGAAGCGTGTGCATGTTCCCCTCGTCGGGAGCCTGGCAGTTGAATACCCACGGGCCCAACCTGGTCTTGGCCGCCTCCGCTTGAACCATCGCCAATGCGACGTGGCCGAGACCCATGCCACCCCATTCCTCGGGCATGTGGGGCAGCCAGATTCCTTCGGCCCTCGCCTTCTTGCGCAACCCGCCAAGGGCCTCGACATAGGCCTTACGATCGGCCTCGGGCAGCCGCTCGCTCTCTATCCGTTCCGACTCGGGAATGATCACATCGCTGACGAAGGTTCGAACCCGATCTCGGACCACCTCCAATTCGGGAGAAAGTGTGAAGTCGATGGCCATGTGCGAGTCTCCTATCGTTCGTCGTACTGAACTCCAGGAGTCCCTGCGTGTCCAATTCCCGTTCGCCCCTCGATGCTTTTGATCTCACCGGAAAGATCGCAGTTGTCACCGGCGGAAGCCGGGGATTGGGTCGGGCGATGGCCGAAGCCTTTGCCTACTGCGGAGCGACGGTGGTGATCGCCAGTCGGAAGTTCGATGCCTGCTCGATCGCGGCGGCGCAGATCGCCGATCTCACCGGTGCAGTCACCATGCCGATCGCCTGTCATGTCGGTCAGTGGGACGAATGCACCGCCCTGGTCGATGCCGTCGTTGCCGAGTTCGGACGGATCGACGTGTTCGTCAACAACGCGGGAATGTCGCCCTTGTACGACACGGTCGGGTCGATCGACGAGGCACTGTTCGACAAGGTCATCGACGTGAACCTCAAAGGTCCCTTCCGGCTGTCGGCCCTTGTCGCCGAACACATGGCCGCCACCAGGAGCGACACCGAGCCGAGCGGATCGATCATCAACGTGAGCAGCGTGGCCGCCATCCAGCCATCGGCGGTCGAACTTCCGTACGGGGCGGCCAAAGCCGGTCTCAATGCGATGACGCTGGGGCTGGCCCACATGTTCGGACCAAGAGTGCGAGCCAACGTGATCATGCCCGGCCCGTTCCTCACCGACATTTCCAAGGCGTGGGACATGGAAGCGTTCGCTGAGGCGGCGAAGAAAACGATCCCCCTCGGCCGTGGCGGTGAGGCCAATGAGATCGTCGGCGCGGCGTTGTACCTCGCCAGTGACGCGTCGAGCTTCACCACCGGCAGCGTGATCAAGGTCGATGGAGCCATGACCTGGGCGGCCAGCTGACAGGTGCCGGCCACAGACCGCGCCGGAAACTGACAGTGCGCCGGAAACTGACAGTGCGCCAAGTGTCCGTGTAGGTTCGCCGCCCATGGGTGTTCAGCTTGCAAAATCAGCCATCGATCTCGGCATTGTGATCACCGACAGTGAGCGATCGTTGGCCTTCTATCGAGACTTACTCGGCTTCGAGCACGTGGCCGACACGCCGATGCCGATCGCCGGGGGCGGAACCATGCATCGATTGCTGTGTGGCGACACGTTGGTGAAGCTGGTCAAGCTCACGAACACGCCCACCACCAACGGAACGGGTGGTATTCCCGGCGCAACTGGCTACCGCTATTTCACGATGATCGTGTCCAACCTCGCCGAGATCATGGGCGAGTGCGAGGCGGCCGGCGTCAAGGTCGCCGTTCCGATCACCGAGGTCCGGGCCGGGGTCACGATCGGCATGGTCGAAGATCCGGACGGCAACTGGGTGGAGTTCGTCGAGAACAGCTGATTCGCTGTCTGCGCCGACGGATCATGGCATCATCTCGGGATGATTCGTTCGCTGGTGGTGCTGGTTGCGGCCTTGATCGCGATGGTCGCCGTGCCCGCTGGGGCACAGCAGGAAATCGAACGGGAGCCGCTGACGTTTGCCCAGATCGCAGCCCTCGATGAGTTGACCCAAGATCACGCCGAGGTGCTGCGCCTCTATTGGGCCTTTTTCGACCGGGAACCCGATCCCCTCGGAGCTCTCTACTGGCTGGATCAATTCGAGCAATGTCAGTCGTTGCAGGCCATTGCCTCATTGTTCAACAGCAGCCCCGAGTTCGTGTCCACCTACGGAGACTTGACCAACGAGACGTTCGTCGACTTGGTGTACCGCAACGTGCTTGACCGATCACCTGATGTTCGGGGTCATACCTATTGGCTCGAGCTCATCGATCGGAACGCGATCTCCCGTTCGGATCTCATGGTCTTGTTCTCGGTATCGGCCGAATTCAAAGGGTCTCACCCGCTTCCCTCCCAAGACGTGCCGGGTCGGGGCTGCCGGGCTTCCAAGGCGGTGGCAACGCCGCGTGTCTACTCGATCGAGAATTGGCCGGCATTCGCCACGGTGGGCGACCTCACCATTCTGCAGCCGTCGGCCGCTGTCGAACTGATCGGCTTCCATCAATCCAACCACGACGGCGCCCAGAGCTTCGTGCCGCTCGAGAGTTCCACGGCGATGACCACCATGGAGTCTCGGAATCGCGACACCGCTCGGCGCGGGGCTGCTGACATCGCCGCCCATCCGCTGGTCGAGATCCGTGCCCCCGTCACCGGCACCGTCAAACGAGCGGGCGGATACATCCTCTACTGTCGTTACACCGACGACTACCTGGTGATCGAACCCGATGACCACCCGGGGTGGGAGGTGAAGCTTCTCCACATCAACGATGTGCAGGTGCGGGCCGGAGATCGGGTCGTCGCCGGTGTCACCGTGGTTGCGCCCAGCCCGAATCAGCTCCCGTTCTCGTCCCAGATCGACCAACTCACTGCGTCACCGTCGTGGCCCCACGTACACATCGAGGTGGTCGACCCCTCGATCCCCGACCGTCCGTCGCCAGGAGGCGGCTGCTGATCGGGAGGCGTCGGGTCAGGCGTAGCCGAGGTGGCTGACGAGAGCCTCGTATTCGGTGATGCGGCGACGGATCACGTCGAGACTGGCAGTCCAGAACGCCTGGTCGGTGACGTCGAGGTCGAACGACGCACCGAGTTGCTCCGCGGAGTCCATGCCGGCCCGGGAGAGCATGTTGGCGTATCCCGACTGGAATCGGGTGGGGTCTTGTCCGTAACGGGCGAACAGGCCGAGGCCGAAGAGCAGGCCGTAGGTGTAGGGCCAGTTGTAGAAGTGCGATCCGTAATAGTGGGACTTGAGAAGCCACATGTAGGGGTGGGCTGTGGATTGGTCGAGTCCGTCGGCGTAGGCCACGGCCTGGGCCTCTCCCATCATCGTGTTGAGTTCGCTGACGCCGATCGTCCGTCGCTGGCGACGGGCGAACAACTCGGTTTCGAAGAGGAATCGGGATCGGATGTCGACGATGGTTTGAATCGCACCGACCAGATCGATGTCGAGCAGGGCCAGTCGATCGTTGCCCTCGAGCGTTTCGAGTCCGGCCTCGACGACGAGGGTTTCGCAGAAGATGCTGGCGGTTTCCGCCAGCGCCATCGGCAGTCGACGTTGAAGTTGTGTGCGACCGGCAAGGGTGACGTTGTGATAGGCGTGGCCCAGTTCGTGAGCGGCGGTCTGCACCGAGTCGAGCGAGTCAGCCCAGTTGAGTAGCACCAGCGATCGATCACCCGAGAAGGGCATGCAGAAGGCCCCACCTTGTTTCCCATCGGCGGGAGGCGCGTCGATCCATCGTTCGTCGATGGCCCGATCGACGAGATGCCCGAGCTGGGGGCTGAATTTCGTGAACGCCGCTCGGACGATGTCGATTCCCTCGTTCCAGCCGATCGATCCGGCCCCGACGGGTGCCGGAGCCATCAGATTCCACCAGGGCAGACCATCACGACGATCGCCCTGGTCGATCCGGGTTTCCTTCGGCTCCGTGGATACGTGGAGGGCATTCTTCAGGCGGAGCCAGCGCTGGAGGTCGGGAAGGGCGTCGTTGACGGCGGCCTGCATGGCATCGAACGTGGGACGGCTCACGCCGTTGGCGAAAAGGGAGGCGTCGAGGGGCGAATCCCAGTTTCGGCGACGGTTGATGGTGTTGGCGTCGCCCTTGATGGCATTCAGTGCGGCGGCCACCGGAGTGGCGATCGTCGGCCACGCCTCGAGTTCGGCCTCATACGCAGCCTTCCGGACGGCCTCGTCGGGATGATTGGCCAACCCTCGCACTGCGGGCATCGGCAATCGCTCGACCGTTCCATCGGCGTGTTTCACGGTGCCTGCGAGCTGGGAGGTCACGTCTGACTGAAGGCGACCCCAGGCGGTCGAGCCGGATGTGGCCAACTCGGAGTACAGGCCTTCCTCCGCTTCGCTCATCTGGTGGCTGGCCCGCTGGGCCAATCGAGTGAGCGGCTGCAAGTGGTTCTGGACTTCGTCGCTGAGGGTTGCGAGCGCATCGACCCCGAGGGAGGCCACCCAATCGGCGAGGCGGGCCAGAAGCGGGCGCAGCTTTGCGTCGGTGTCGGCCAACTGGCTCAGCAGGGCCTGGGCGTGTTCGTCGCGGCTGTTCGTGGAGACCGTGGCGTAGACACAGGCGTCCAGCAGTTCGAGCGTGTCCAGGGCCGAGTTGTAGTCTCGCACGATCCGGTCGGCCGCGGCGCCGTCGTCGACCGTCGGCGCTCGGTCACTCGCGGCTCGGATGTCGTGTTGTTCGAACAGGGTCTCGAGCCGAGACACTTCCGCCGTGAGCCGCTCCATGGATGCCTGGAACGAGCGGGCGTTGAGTGATTCATGAACATCGATGATGCTCCAGCGCGGCAGTTCGACCGAAGATGCCATATGCGCGCCGATCGTAGGGTCTTATCCTCTCCGGTGTGAACCGCGACCGAGATCCTCGCCTTCTGATCTTGGTCGCCATGGACGCCGAGGCCAGACCGATCAGGCAGGTACTCGCTGCGAACAGCCCGCCCCGACAGCTGCATCCGGCGTTCCCGGCCACGATCACCTGCGCTTCCAACGGTCGTGTTGCCGTGGTGTCGAACGGCCAAGATCCCCGTTTCGGGGTTGACAGCATCGCCTCGCAGCCGGCCGTGGTCTCGACCCTTCACGGCGCCGAGGATTTCCAGCCCACGCTCGTCCTGTCGGCCGGCACAGCAGGCGGGTTTTCCCAACGTGGATCGTCCATCGGCGACATCGTGGTTGCCGATCGCGTGGTCTTTCACGACCGCCGGGTGAGCATCCCGGGCTTCGACCGGTACGGCATCGGCGACTATCCGTTGCGAGATCTGAGCCAACCATTGGCCAACCTCGCCGAGTCGTGGTCGGGTCCGTATGCGGTTCGCTCGGGCACGGTTTCCACCGGTAATGCCCTGGATGCGCCCGAGGTCGACCTCGAGGCGATGACGGCCACGGGAACGATGGCAAAGGACATGGAAGCAGCTGCGGTCGCCTGGGTTTGTGAGCGGCTCGGGGTCGACTTCGGCGCCATCAAGGCGATCACCGATCTCGTTGATTCGACCGAACCGACCGGAGAACAATTCAGCAGAAACCTGAAGCTCGCGACGCGGAATCTCGCCGAGACACTCGGTCGGTTGATTCCGCTCCTGGTTTGACGGGTCAGGTCCGACGGGTCAGGTCCGACGGGCTTGCTGGGTTTATGCCCGCTTTCTTTACCGGGCCTTTTGGTGGTGATACCTAGGTTCGTGCCATGACCGATTTCGCTTGGCCCACGTCCTCTCCCCCGGTGAGCCGACCCCCCGAGTCGACCCCGCCTCCAACACCTCCGCAGCCAGCGTCGAGTGGAAAATGGCGTGTTCTCGCCTCATTCGTGGCCGGGGCCACGATCGGCGTCGGAAGTTTCGGCCTGGGGATGCTGGCCACCGAGAACGATGCGCCACCGATCTCGACCGTCCAAAACACCTCGACAGTTCCAACGACGTCTGGCGGGTCGGCCGGCGCTGACGCCGGCGCAGCTGCGACGCTCGAGCCGACGAGCGCCGTGGCCCTTGCGCTGGGTCCGTCGGTGGTTCAGATCGAAACCGACCTCGGGCTCGGATCGGGTGTTGTTTTCGATGACGGCCTGATCCTCACCAACGACCATGTGATCGACGGTGCTACCCAAGTCTCGGTACGGACCTCTGACGGTCGATCGCTCGTCGCGGTCGTGCTCGGAAGTGATCCCCGCAATGACATCGCCGTTCTTCAGGTTGACGCTGCGGCTGGCCTACCGGTGGCCCCACTGGCTCTGGACAGTGAAACCCTCGTCGGTCAAACGGCCATTGCAATCGGCAGCCCCTTCCAGCTGCAGCAAACGGTGACGTCCGGCATCGTGTCGGCCCTGAATCGGCCGGTACCGAACTCCGCCGGCGGGTTCAGCGCCATGATCCAGACCGACGCCCCGATCAACCCCGGCAACTCGGGTGGTGCGTTGGCGGACATCGACGGCGAAGTGATCGGGATCAACACCTCGATCCGCACCGACGGCACGGGCAACAGCAGCATCGGAATCGGATTTGCTGTTCCCATTCAGGAAGCAATCGACGTCGCCCAACGGATCTTGAACGGTGAGTCGCTCGAAGTCGGTGTGCTCGGCGTCTCCAACGCCCAGAACACCACCGACAATGCGGTTGGTGTCGTGGTCGGCGAGGTTGTCGCCGGCAGCGCCGCCGATCAGGCGGGTCTGCAGGTGGGCGATCGGGTCCTCAAGGTCAACGATGCACCGGTCACGAACTTCGCCGAAGTGGTCGGTCTCGTTCAGAGCAAGTTCGGGGGCGACGTTGTGACCCTGCTGGTGCAACGGGGCGACCAGACCGTCGAGATCACGGCCACGCTGACCTGACCGAGTTCTGCGGTGTCGAAGTACTCTCCGCCGATGGCCTTCGACACCGCAACTGCCACCGACTTCATCAACCGAACATGGGCTGACGAGCTTGTTCCCCAACTGGTCGACTATGTGGCCATTCCTGCGCTCTCTCCGGACTTCGACTCGGATTGGGAAGCCTCGGGCCATATCGAGGCCGCCGTGCAACAGATTCGGCAGTGGATCGAATCCCGTTCTGTCCAGGGGATGAGCGTCGATGTCCAGCGTCTGAGCGGCCGGACACCGCTGATCGTCGTGGAGATCGATGCGTTTGGTGCCGTGTCGACCGACAAGACGGTTGTGCTCTACGGCCACCTCGACAAGCAGCCCGAGATGACGGGATGGCGGGACGGACTCGGTCCATGGACTCCGGTGATCGAGGACGGCAGGCTGTACGGACGGGGTGCGGCCGACGACGGCTACGCCGCCTTCGCCAGCTTGACAGCAATCGAGGCCGTGCAATCCGCTGGTGGAAGCCACGCCCGCTGTGTGCTGCTCATCGAAGCCTCGGAAGAATCCGGGAGCCCCGATCTCCCGGCCCATGTCGACGCCCTTGCGGGACGTCTCGGCGATGTCGAGCTGGTGGTCTGTCTCGATTCGGGTTGCGCCACCTACGACACGATGTGGCTCACCACGTCCCTACGAGGTTTGGTTCACGGGCGATTGTCCGTTTCGATCCTGACCGAGGGACTGCACTCGGGCTCGGCCGGTGGCATCGTTCCATCGACCTTCCGCATCATCCGGTCTCTGCTCGATCGGATCGAGGATTCGGCCGATGGTCGAGTTCTCCTCGAGAGCGCATCGGTGGAGATTCCCCAGCACCGCATCGCCGAGGCCGGACTCGTGGCCGAACAACTCGGAGAGGCGGCGCTCGAGGCTCCGCCCTTCGTGGCCGGTGCCCACGCGGTGACCGCAGACGTGGCGGAAGGACTCCTCGCCAAGACGTGGCGGCCATCGTTGTCGATCACCGGTGCCGATGGCCTCCCACCAACGCGAACGGCGGGCAACGTGCTCCGTCCGAACACCACGCTGCAACTGTCGCTGCGCGTGCCGCCGACAGCCGACTCGGCCACCGTCCTCGCAGAGCTCGCTGCCGCCTTGGTCGCTGATCCCCCGTATGGGGCCCAGGTCGAATTCGACGGATCAGAACCGGCTGATGGGTGGAACGCTCCAGACCTCGAACCCTGGCTGGCTGATGCATTGAACGACGCCTGCCGAGGAGCGTTCGGGAACGACCTTCGGCTCTACGGCGAGGGAGGAACCATTCCGTTCATGGGAATGTTGGGCAAGAAGTTTCCTCACGCCCAATTCGTGATCACCGGCGTGCTCGGTCCGGAGTCCAACGCTCATGGTCCGAACGAGTTTCTCGATCTGCCCTACGCCGAGAAACTGACGAGCTGTCTGGCCTCCGTGCTCGACACGCACGCCGGCCGCCCGTCGACAAGGCTCGCGGAGTAGTCGCCAGACTCAACGCATCCCGGTGTCAGGTCCGGACGAAGTGGACGCCTTCGAAACGGCGACGGAGTTCGCTCGTTCGAGACGCGACTGCGAGGGGCTCGCCGTGGAGGCCTTCAGCGATGAGGCCTGCGAGCTCGGCCATGTGCTCGACGGTCATCCCCATCCGTGTGATCTCGGGTGTCCCGAAGCGAAGCCCCGCACCGTCTCCGATCATCGGGAGGCCGATCGCGCTGGACAGGATGTTGGCGGTCCGAAGCCGTGTCGCCGCAGGATGCCCGCCGCCCCACTGCGAAGCGTCGACCGCGATCTGATGCGATGAGGTGTGCCCATTGCGGGTCCGGAACACGGGGATCTCGCGAGACTCCAACTCGGCACTGAGGGCGACAGCGTTGGCGACCATGGCGGTTGCGTACGAGTGGCCGACGTCGAGCCAGTCGAACAAGGTGATTGCCAGCGCCGCCGTCTTGGCAACGTCGAAGTTCGCAGTGAGGCCGGGATAGGCGATGCCATCCAGCCGCTCTGCGAGGTCGGATCGGTTGGTGAAGATCAGACCCCCAGCGGGGCCGCCGAGGCTCTTGTAGGTGCTCATCGTCAGCAGGTCAGCGCCCTGTTCCAGGGGATTCGGCCAGATATCGCCGGCGATCATCCCGCAGGCGTGAGCTGCATCGAAGAGCACGTCCGCTCCGACACGATCGGCGATGCTGCGAATCTCGGTGATCGGGTGCGGCAACAGGTTGAGGCTCGTCCCGACAGTGATCAGTTTGGGACGGACGCGTTCCGCGAGGGCAGCGAGGCCGTCGAGATCGGCAGTGAACGTCTCGGGATCGACCGGGTACTCGTGAATATCCAGCCCGTAGAGACCGGCCGCGCCTGCGGGTCGATGGGTGACGTGTCCGCCGATACCGGCCGGGGGGACCAGGATTGCGTCGCCAGGCTGACAGGTGGCCATGAAGGCGTACAGATTGGCCAACGCCCCGGACCCGACCCGAAGCTCGACGAAGTCCGCACGAAACAGTTTGCGTGCCGCCCCGGCGGCGAGTACCTCGATCTCCTCGATCGCCTCGAGGCCCATCTCGTACTTGTCACCGGGATGTCCGAGCGATGCCCGAGTGGTCAGACCGGCAGCGAGCACTGCTTCGGCACGAGGGTTCATCACATTCGAGGCGGGATTGAGATTGATGCACTCGCGATCGTGGATGACACGATTGCGTTCGATCAGCGCCACCAAACGGCGGTCAAGGGCATCGAGGTCGGCGAAGTCGAGCGTGGCGGAGATCTCCGCCACTCGGGTGGTGGCGGCGGGGCTCAACCAGTGGCGGGCAGGCGTTGGACGTGCAGTGGGCAGCGAGGTCACGTCCCGATCGTGGCAGAATTCTCGGTCACCCATCCAGCGGGGCGATGCCCGGCACCCGTGACGGACGAGCGAAGACTTCATCGAGCAGCGGGAGGAACGATTCGAGCGGCAACGTGTCGTAGTTGGGGTCGAACGAGTTCTGGTCGTACTCGGCGCAGAAATGCTCACACGCATCGAAGTGGACGGAGTCGCGATATTGATCGCGGGCATCGCGGTTGCCGCCGAGATGATGGAAGTAGTAGTAGCCCTGGAAGATGCCGTGGTGCTTCACGACCCAGTGGGTTTCCTCGTCGACGTAGGGGGCGAGAAGTACGGCGGCGGCCTCGCTGTGGTTCTCCGGAGCGAAACAGTCGCCCACGTCGTGGAGCAGGGCACCGACGATCATGTCGATCCGTTCGCCGTTGCGGAGTGCTCGGGTGGCGGTTTGGAGCGAGTGCTCGCGTCGGTCGATCTGGTAGCCCAGAGTGGGTCCGGCGAGCATGCCGAGCAGCGACGTGAGATTTCCGACCAGCGATGCCCGAGCATGAACATCGAAGGCCGGCGTCAGGCGCTCGTAATCCTCCTGCGTACCATCTTCCATTCGCGTCCACGTCACGGCTTCCACGTCGGAAAGCTACACCCACTCGAGTCCACCCCGTGCCCAGTCGGTTCGGACTTGGCCCGTCTCGGTCGGGTGAAGATGATGGGTGGTCGGTAGTCTCGCGGCCATGACGTCGAAGATCATCTACACCCTGACTGACGAAGCGCCGGCCCTCGCCACCTACTCGTTCTTGCCCATCGTCGAGGCATTCGCCGGTGCGGCTGATGTCGCCGTCGAGACGCGCGATATTTCCCTCGCCGGCCGAATCCTGGCCTCGTTTCCCGAGCGCCTCACCGACGAGCAACGCATCGACGATGCGCTCGCCGAGTTGGGCGAACTGGCGAAGACACCGGAAGCCAACATCATCAAATTGCCCAACGTCAGTGCGTCCATGCCGCAGCTCAATGCTGCCATCGCCGAGCTACAGGCCCAGGGCTACGACCTGCCCGACTATCCCGATGCGCCGACCTCGCCCGAAGACTCGGAAACGAAGGCTCGCTACGACCGCGTGAAGGGCAGCGCCGTCAACCCGGTTCTCCGGGAAGGCAACTCCGACCGCCGGGCCCCCAAAGCGGTCAAGGAATACGCCAGGAAACACCCGCATTCCATGGGGGCGTGGAGCGCCGACTCCAAAACCCACGTGTCCACGATGAGCGGCGGCGACTTCCGGGCCAACGAGCAATCGGTCACCGTCGACACTCCCGACGTGCTGCGAATCGAACACGTCGCAACCGACGGTTCCATCACGGTCCTCAAGGAATCGATCCCCGTTCTTGCCGGTGAGATCGTTGATGGCACGTTCATGAGCAAGGCGGCCCTCGTGGCGTTTCTTGCCGAGCAACTCGCCGAGGCCAAGCAACAGGGAGTGCTTTTCTCGCTACACCTGAAGGCCACGATGATGAAGGTCTCCGACCCCATCATCTTCGGGCACGCGGTTCAGGTCTTCTTCGCTGATGTGTTCAAGAATCACGGTGCTGCGCTCGACGCCGCCGGTGTCAACGTCAACAACGGGCTGGGAAGCCTCCTCGACTCGCTCGACCGGTTTTCGGCCGACGAGCGGTCGGCGATCGAAACCGAAATCCAGTCGGCCTACGCCGAGGGTCCTGACCTGGCCATGGTCGATTCCGACCGCGGCATCACCAATCTCCATGTGCCGAGTGATGTGATCGTCGACGCGTCGATGCCGGCGATGATTCGAACGTCGGGCCAGATGTGGAATACCGACGGCGAGCAGCAAGACACCAAAGCCGTGATCCCCGACTCGAGTTACGCAGGCGTCTACCGGGAGACGATCGACTTCTGTCGCGAGCACGGTGCCTTCGATCCCACCACCATGGGCACTGTTCCGAACGTCGGCCTCATGGCACAGAAGGCCGAAGAGTACGGATCACACGACAAGACCTTCGAGATCACCGCAGACGGCACGGTGCGAGTCGTTTCGTCCGACGGCAACGTCGTGATTGAACACACGGTCGAGGCCGGCGATATTTGGCGGGCCTGTCAGGTCAAGGATGCGCCGATTCAGGACTGGGTGAAGCTCGCGGTCTCCCGGGCTCGCGCCACCGGTGCCCCGGCTGTGTTCTGGCTCGACGAAACTCGAGCCCACGATGCGCAGGTCATCGCCAAGGTCCGCACGTATCTGGCCGATCACGACACGGCGGGCCTCCAGATCGAGATCATGCCGCTCGAGGAGGCAACCCGTTTCACGCTCGAGCGGGTGAAAGCGGGAGAAGACACGATCTCGGTCACGGGCAATGTGCTTCGCGATTACCTCACTGATCTCTTTCCGATCCTCGAACTCGGCACCAGTGCCAAGATGCTTTCGATCGTTCCTCTGATGGATGGAGGAGGATTGTTCGAGACGGGTGCCGGGGGTTCTGCTCCCAAACATGTTCAGCAATTCGAGAAGGAGAACCACCTTCGCTGGGACTCACTGGGTGAATTCCTCGCCTTGGCCGTGTCGCTCGAGCACCTCGCCCAAACCACCGGCAATGCCGGGGCGCAAACACTGGCCGACGCGCTCGACACCGCCACCGGGTTGCTGCTCGACAACGGCAAGTCGCCGTCTCGCAAGTCGGGCGAGCTCGACAATCGCGGCAGTCATTTCTACCTGGCGCTCTACTGGGCCCGCGAACTCGCTTCGCAGACCGTTGATCCTGCACTGGCCAAAAGATTCTCGGCACTCGCCGATGCGCTCACGGACAACGAGGACAAGATCGTTTCCGAGCTGAATGCGGTGCAGGGTTCGCCCGTCGACATCGGTGGTTACTACGCCCCGAGCAAGGCGCGGGCGGAAGCGGCGATGCGACCGAGTCCTACCCTCAACAAACTTCTCGCTTCTCTCTGAGGCAGTGGTGGCTTCGGAGTCGATTCTCAGGGAACCGCTCATTGCTCAGCTGGGGCTGCTCGAGAATCAGCTCGCCGCCATCGAGGCCACACAACAGGAAACCGCAGGTATCGCCTTCGGGAAACGAATCGGCGAGGGCACGAGCCTCGCCGTCGATCGGTTGAACCAGTTGGCGATCCACGAGAAGCTCACGAAGCAACATCGTGACGTGCAGCGAGCCCTCGCCAAGATCGACGACGGCTCTCATGGCCGTTGCGATGAGTGCGGGGCCGAGATCGAATCGGCTCGGCTGGAGGCGCTGCCGTGGGCTGCCCACTGCCGGAGTTGCGCCACCACGGTGGATCGATCGGTCGAGGCCCGTCGGCCCGAACGCCCCGCCTCTCGCCCGGCCGCTCCGTCGGAGTCTCCGTGGGATGCGGTTCTCCGCCCATCGGAGCCGGGCGATCAGCACTGAAAAATGCGAACGCCCCGGGGCCAGTGGCTCCGGGGCGTTCGCTGAGAAGCGAAGCCGAAGCTCAGCGGCCCTTCTTGGCCGTGAGGAGCCATGCCTTCAATGGGGCGGAGGTGGAGAGCTTCACGGAACGGCTCTTCTTGATCTTGATGCTCTCGCCGGTTTGTGGGTTACGACCGGTGCGAGGTCCGCGCTCGCTCATCGAGAACGTGCCGAAGCCGGGCCATGCGATCTTCTCGCCGGACTTGACCTGCTCGGCGGCGTGGTCGAAGAACGCTCCGAGAACTTCCTCGGTGGTCTTCTTGTCGGCGCCGGAGCGTGTCGCTACGGCCTGAATCATTTCTGCTTTGGTTGCCATGATTACTTCTCCCGCTCTTGCTACAGAACTTGTTTGAAGGGAATAGGAAGGGTCAGATGAGCAGAGAACCGAGCAATGGTGGGGGATGCTCGGTTGTGACACTTGGCAACCCGCCTCTGTGCCGGCCCGATCGCTACGCTGCCCGAACCGAGAAAGGGGGCGAATCATGAGTAACGAACCGAAGCCTGCGACTCCGCATCCGACGCGGCTGACCCAGTTCAGTCACGGAGCTGGTTGAGGCTGCAAACTCGCCCCTGGCGAATTGGCGCACGTGGTGCGCCATCTCGAAAACCAGCAGCCGCCCGAACTCCTCGTTGGCACCTCGACAGGCGATGACGCCGCCGTTTGGCGGCTCGACGACGATCGAGCATTGATCTCCACGGCCGACTTCATCACGCCAGTCGTCGATGATGCGCGCACGTGGGGTCGAGTGGCTGCGGCCAACAGCGTTTCCGATGTCTACGCCATGGGTGGACGACCCCTCTTTGCGCTGAACCTCGTTGGCTGGAACACCGAAGCGCTCTCCACCGATCTACTCGGCGAGGTGCTCGCCGGCGGCCAAGACATTGCGACGGCTGCTGGTTTCGCCATCGTTGGTGGCCACACGATCGATGATCCCGAACCCAAGTACGGCATGGCCGTCACCGGCGAGGTGCATCCCGACAAGATCCTCACCAACGCTGGACTCCTCCCCGGCCAGGATCTGATCCTCACCAAGCCGCTCGGTGTCGGTGTACTCACCACCGCGATCAAGGCCGGTCTTGCCACCGACGAGCAAGCCGCGGCCGTGATCGCCTCGATGACCCGCCTGAACGATGTTGCCTCCCGGGTTGCATCCGCGGCCGGAGCAACCGGATGCACCGACGTCACCGGGTTCGGTCTGCTCGGTCATCTCGGACGTATGGCGATCGAATCGGGTGTCGTTGCCGAAGTCCATGTCGAGTGGGTTCCGCTCCTGCCCGGTGCCCATCAGTTCGCTGACAACGGAATCATGCCTGGTGGGAGTCTCCGCAATCTCGCCTGGGCCCTTGACTTCGTCGATGTTGCAACTTTCGGAAGCGTCGAGCAACAACTCCTGGCCGATGCTCAAACCTCGGGTGGTCTCGTCTTCGGCGTTCCTCCAAGCCAAACCGAGGCGGTCCTCGCCGAACTCGCCGCCTCCGGTCACACGGCAGCGCTGATCGGGCACACGTCAACTGGTACACCAGGCATCGTTCTCCGCTGACCGCGGTTGGCTTGTCTTTCAGCCGAACGCCCACGAACCAGAACGCCCACGAACCAGAACGCCCACGAACCAAAACGCGAGGTGGCCCCCATCGATTGGGGGCCAGACTCTTGGCGCACCTCAGGCGCCGTTTGGGTTCAGGGAAACTCACGGGCTAGGAAACTCAGCTCGCCTTTGCCAGGTAGCGGGTGGAGACCCAGCCGGTGCTGTTCTTGAACTTCACCTGCTTCCACTCCCGGGTACCAACGTTGGCGTGCTTGCCCGTGGATTCCACGGTGGTTCCTTCGGGGAGGCCGCCGAGGATGGTTTGACCCACCCCAGGATTTTGGCGCACGTTGAGTTGGCTCGAGGCGGGTAGCCCGCTGACGGTGTACTTGCCCGGAGCTTCATCGGCCAGGTTGGTCACCACCGGTGCTGCTGGTGCTGCTGGTGCCGGTGGTGTTACTCCGGCTGCCTTCAGTTTTGTGGAAGCAATCCACCCCGTTCCGGTGCCGAACTTCACTTCCTTCCACTCGAGGGCGCCGGTCTTGGTTCGTTTCCCGGTCGACTGAACGGTCGACCCGAGTGCGGCGGTGCCGAGGATCTTCTGATCAAGCCCAGGGCCCTGCCGCACATTGGCACCTACTTTCACGTTGGCGATCGTGAAGTTCGCCGGTGCTTCGTCGCCAAGCGGCGTGCTCGTCTGTTGATTCGTCGAGACGACGCCGAGTGCTGGCGTTTCAGCGCTGGCAGGGGAAACGATCCCCAGCCCTGCAAGCGTCACGACTGCTGCCGTCACGATTGGCAACGCTCTCCTCGAGCTCAGAAATCTGGAGCTCCTCATGGTCGTTCCTCCTTCGCTTTCCTGTTTGTACGGGCCCCAAATTTGCCCGGCGACAACACCATGAGGCCGACCACTGTTGGCTGGCTGTTGCCCGGCTGATCCCCTGCTGACACATGGTCCGCGATCGGGCATTGCAGCAACAGCCCGGCCACCCTCCCCTGCGTCTCCGCTCGCCAGGCGTCGAACGTGACCACGGCTGCTCAGCAACCGATCCCGTTCGTTCCCGACCGCCGCGGCGTACGCCGTCAGCACGGCCAGGTCGACGAGGAGACATGTCGGGCCCAAACGGGGCCCAAGCGTCCCTGACACGACCGTCGAGATCTTGAATGTCACAGCGTCTGAGTAGTGTTGTGAACAAGCGATCACCGCCGTTCCATCACATGAGAATCCTTGCAGATATTGCTGGACAATCGAACTGGTGTTCGCTAGTGTGAGTCTCACGGTTCGTCCGCTCGAAGTACCGACTTCCCCCTAACTCAACCGATCCGGCCTTGTTTCTTGGCTGAGATCTGACAGGCCCTTTGTGGCCTGGGGAAGTACGTCGAATGTCGAATGCAACCAGCACATTGCAGAGAGTGAGCCAGCAACTTGGCAGTGTTGATGTGTCCTGTCTCGACGAGGCTGGACTACGGCAGGCAACCGCTGAAGCCCGACGCACCGAGCGGGCCTTGGCTTCG
>JBBKXQ010000003.1:0-20442 GCA_037969565.1 Acidimicrobiales bacterium
CCGCCCTGGCCAACAGAGCAAGCGACGACGGCACCCCGGTGAAGAAGAACTCCGCGTTGACCCTCGAAGCGCTCCTGGAGTTGGTCGGTCACGGCAACGGTCGTCAGGGCCGGGCTCACATCACCCTCGTGGTCGACGCCGAGACGGCCCTCCACGGCCCGCACGAGAACTCGGTTCGGGAAACGACTGATGGGGCCGAACTCCCACCCGAAACCATCGACCGGTTCTGCTGCGACGCCGTCATCCGCAAAGTCGTGATCGACAAGCGGGGTGTTCCGATCGATGTGGGGCGAAGTGCCCGCACCGCGACCGATGGCCAATGGGCAGCCCTCAAAGCCATCTACTCCAGTTGCGGATGGAAAGACTGCGACCGGCCGGTGAGTTGGTGCCAAGCCCACCACATTCACGAGTGGGATCAAGGCGGTCTGAGCGACCTGAACAATCTTGTGCCCCTCTGCAACCGGCATCATCACGCCGTCCACGAAGGAAAATGGTCCATCAAACTCCTACCCGACCGAACCCTTCGGATCCGAAAACCCGACAACCAACACTGGGCCGACACCGTCCCCAACCGACTCGAGGATTGGCAGCGAGACACCGCACCGACCTGACAAGTCGGATGCGGCGACACGACAACCCAGAACCGGTCAGCCCAGAACCGGTCAGCCCAGGATCCAGCGGTCAAATCGACCGCGAGTCTCCATGTCGTCGAAGCGGGTTCGGGCTCGGTCAGCCGCCGCCCGCAGTGCACCTTCGGCATCGATCCCGAGTTCGCGCGAACGTCCGACGGCTGCCAGCAGCAGCTCACCGACCTCACCCTCCGATGCCGATCCCGACAAACCCGCAGCCAGTCGTTCGGCCAGGGCGGCCGACTCGTCGGGGGCGCCACTGCGGGATCCCTTCTTGAGGACCTTCTCGGCGTAGATGAGCGCCGGTAGAGCCTTGGGAATCCCATCCATCACCGAATTCCGGCCCTTCTCGACCTTCTTGATCGCCTCCCAGTTCGAGGCCACGGCCGATGCATCGGCGGCGACGACATCACCGAAGACATGTGGATGCCGGCTGACGAGCTTGTCGTGCGCCGTGCGGGCCACGTCGGCGATGGTGAACTCGCCGATTTCCGAAGCCAGTTCGGAATGGAAGAGAATCTGGAACCAGAGGTCGCCGAGTTCTTCCTCGAGATGGGCATGGGCCCCATCCACTCCGGCTTCGATCTCGTCGATCGCCTCGATCACCTCGTAGGCCTCTTCGATCAGATAGCGGCCGAGGGTGGCGTGTGTCTGCTCTTGATCCCATGGGCATTCTCGACGCAGCCGATGCATCAACTCGGTTGACTGTTGGAGTTCCCGGGCAACCGGAGCCGCCACTTCAGGGAGATACAGCGAGGTGAGGTGGTCAGGTTCGAAGGATCGGTCGAGATCGGGCCACGACACTTCGGTGATCTTCTCATCCGGGGTTCCGAGGCGCTGCAGCACCAGCACGGTCTGCTCGACTCCGGCATCGATGGCCAACTTGATGTCGGACAGAACCCAGGGGGCATGAGCATGGGCAACGAGCAGAGGCCCGGTCTGACCGGCGGCATCGCGAGCAAAGGTGTGACCATCGATCAGCCTCACCGCCTCCTCGACGGGATCGATGCCAAGCGCCGCCCACGTGGCGTCGAGGAACGAAACCGCGGGGAGCAGTTGAACCTCGACCCCCGTGGCCGCCCGGAGGTGCCGCACCGCTCGTTCCAGAATCAGTGGCGATCCGGGAACGCAATAGAGGGCAGCACCGTGTTCGACCGCGGCTCGGGCAACGACGTCGGCGATCGTTCGGTAGACGTCGTCAAGCGTTTCACCCGAGTCGTATACGTCGTCGAACGACTGCGCCCCACCAACAAGCGCCGCCGTTGGATGACGGCGCGTTCGAACGAACATGGCCGACGAATCATGATGCTCGATCGCCGCTCGAGTTTGTTCAGTGACCAGACCTTCGCCACCGGGACCGAGACCACAAATGGTGACGGTTGGGGTCACGATCGATCAGCCGTCGACGGCGTCGATGACGCTGTTGGAGGCCGCATCCCACTCACCGATCGTTGGATCGACATCGACCGAGATTTGCGACAAGGACGAGACGATCTCGGAAATGGCGAGCTCCTGGGCGGCCGGAGCGCCAACGGTTTGTTCCTCGACGCCGGTGACCGTGATCACGTGGAAACCGAACTGGGTCTGGACGGGGCCGATGATGGTGCCGATCGGTGCGCCAACGATGGCGTCACGGAATTCGGGAACGAAGCCCTCGGGGTCGGTGCAGCCGAGAGCGCCGCCGCCGGCGCCCGACGTATCGCTGGAGCGCTCGGTCGCCAGTTGAGCAAAGTCGGCTCCGGCCTCGAGTTCGGCAACGACGGCCAGCGCCTCTTCCTCGGTTGCGACAAGGATGTGGCTCGAGCAGGGAACCTCAGCGGTCTCTCCCGCCGGGGCCACTGCGGCCAGGCCCTTACCGAGTGCGATCTGCTTGGCCTGGAGACCGGCGAGGAAAGAGAGATACGGCAGTGAGTCGAACCGAGCCTCGGCGGTGGCCACAGGATCTTCCTCGTCGGGGAAGATCGACGCGACGGCGTTGACCAACAATCCACGACCCTCGTCAGTGGAGGCTTCATCGATCTCGATGCTCTTGTTGCTGAGAATGTCGGCAAGCACCGAATCGACGACGAGATCAGTGAGCATCTGACCCCGGAGTCCAGCGGGAAGCTCACCGCCATAGGCGCCGGCCACGAAACCGACATCGTCGGCCAGTGGTTGGTAGAGCTCGTCGAGTTGATCGCGACCGATGTCGACGGTGCCCCCGCTGGGAAGGGTGACCGTGGCGGCCACGGCGTCGTCGGACCCTCGCGTGAGGCCGCACGATGCGGCCAGAAGAAGGACGGCGCCCAGCATCGCCAAGACACGGGCACGAGATGAGAATGATGAAGTCACGGCCGCACAGCGTAGAGGTGGCGGTTGCGCGATCCTGAGCAGCACCAAAAAACGGCCCCGACGCCTGGGGACGAACCTCAGTCGACCTGCCAGGTGGCGCCGGATGCGAGGAGTGCGGCCAGATCGCCCGGGCCCCGAGCTTCATTGGCGGCAATCAGCTGCTTGTTGACCTCTTCGGCGTATTCGAGGCGGTCGACCGAACGGAAGGTGCCGAACGGCGTGGGCGAATTGCGATCGTTGGCCAGGTGGCCCAGAGCGAACGCAACCGAAGGGTCGGGATGAGAGGCGTTGTGGACCAAGATCGCATCGAGACCGACATCGGCGACCTCGACGATGCGGGCGCTGCCTCCCTCGATCACGACACCTCGTTGTTTCTCTGCACCGAACAAGATGGGTTCGCCGTCCACCAGATCGATCATCATCTCGTCGCGAACCGACCGCTTGTTGATGGCGTCGTAGGCCCCGTCGTTGAACACATTGCAGTTCTGATAGATCTCCACGAACGCCGAACCCTTGTGAGCATGCGCTTCACGGAAGGTCTTGATCATGTGCTGGCGATCGAGATCATGGGTGCGGGCGATGAAGCTGGCGCCGGCGCCGGCGGCGATCGCCACGGTGTTGAACGGGTTGTCGATCGAACCCTGCGGCGTGCTCTTCGTGACCTTGCCCACCTCGCTGGTGGGTGAGTATTGACCTTTGGTGAGTCCGTAGATCTGGTTGTTGAACAGGAGGATCTTGAGGTTGACGTTGCGCCGCAAGGAGTGGATGAGGTGATTGCCCCCGATGGAGAGCATGTCGCCGTCGCCACCAACGACCCAGATGTCGAGATCGGGTCGGGCCACAGCCAGACCGGTGGCGATGGCCGGAGCACGACCGTGGATCGTGTGCATCCCGTAGGTGTTCAAGTAATACGGGAACCGGGCGGCGCAGCCGATACCCGAAATGAACACACTGTTTTCCCGCTTCACGCCGAGTTCAGTGTGGAGAAACTGCATGGCGGCGAGAATTCCGTAGTCGCCGCAACCGGGACACCAGCGAACGTCTTGATCCGATGTCCAATAACCCCGCTGAGTTGGATCGAGCGTCACGTCGGTCATGCCTGGCCTCCTTCGGCCGTTCGAATCCTTTGCACGGCATCGGCGATCTCGCGACCGGTGAAGGGCAGACCCTCCATCTTGCTGACCGACTTCGCGTCGACGAGGTAGAGACCCCGCAAAACCTGCACGAGCTGTCCCTTGTTCAGTTCGGGAACGACGACGTGTTTGTAGTTCTTCACGACGTCACTCACGTTGGGCGCCATCGGGGCCAGATGGGTGAGGTGGAGATGGTCGACCTCGACACCCTCGGCCCGAAGGAGTTCAGCTCCGGCGGTGATGGATCCGTGGGTGGACCCCCACCCGACGATGAGGGTGTCGGACATGCCGGATCCGGCGAACTCTGCGAGCGGGATGTCGTTGGCGATGCCGTTCACCTTTGCCTGACGGAGATCGGTCATCAACGAGTGGTTGGCGGCGTCGTAGGACACATCGCCGGTGACATTGGCTTTCTCGAGCCCGCCGATGCGGTGCTCGAGGCCGGGCGTGCCCGGAATCGCCCACGGCCTGGCCATCGTCTGCTCGTCTCGCAGGTAGGGGAAGAAGGCCGGTGAACCATCGGCCTCTACGCCGTTGGGTTCAGTAGTGAACTCCACGCTGATGTCGGGCAACGAGTCGACGTCGGGCAGCAGCCACGGCTCGGCTCCGTTGGCGAGGTAGCCATCAGTGAGCAGGATGACCGGCGTGCGGTATTTCAGGGCGATCCGGGAGGCCTCGATGGCCATGAAGAAACAGTGGGATGGGCTGTAGGCAGCCACCACAGGAATCGGCGATTCACCGTGTCGTCCGTAGAGCGCCAGGAAGAGATCGCTGGCCTCGGTTTTCGTCGGCAGGCCGGTGGACGGCCCGCCACGCTGCACATCGATGATGACCATCGGCAATTCCATCGAGGTGGCGAGTCCGATGGTCTCGCCCTTCAGCGCCACACCCGGACCGGACGTGGTGGTGTAGGCGAGGTGGCCACCGAAGGCCGCGCCGAGTGTGGCGCCGGCGGCGGCGATCTCGTCTTCGGCCTGGAAGGTCCGGACCCCGAAGTTCTTGTGCCGGGACAACTCATGGAGAATGTCGGATGCGGGCGTGATCGGGTAGCTGCCCAGGAAGACCGGCAGCTTCGCGAGCTGACCGGCGGCGATCATGCCCCACGACGTAGCGGTGTTGCCCGTGATGTTGGTGTAAGTGCCAGGTTTCTGCGGAGCGGCCGCCACCTGGTATCGATTGCCGAACATCTCGGTGGTCTCGCCGTAGGCATGCCCGGCCTTGAAGGCGGCGACGTTGGCGGCGGCAACAGCCTCGACCTTGCCGAACTTCGCCTCGATCCAATCGAGGGTTGGCTCCATCGGGCGGGAGTACATCCAGCTGATGAGTCCGAGAGCGAAGAAGTTCTTCGACCGTTCGGCATCCCGCTTCTTCACACCGAGGTCGGCGGTTGCGCCCAGTGTCAGCGTGGTCATCTTGACCTCGTGGACGATGTAGTCGTCGAGCGTGCCGTTGCTGCGGGGATCCGCCTCGTAACCGCACTTCTCGAGATTGCGTTCATCGAAAGCATCGATGTTGAGAATGATCGTTCCGCCCGATTTCAAGCGGCCGAGTTGGCTCATCAGCGCGGCCGGGTTCATCGCCACGAGCACATCGGGCTGATCCCCTGGCGTGTGGATGTCGTGGTCGGAGATGTGCACCTGGAAGGCCGAGACGCCGGCGAGCGTCCCTTGAGGGGCACGAATCTCGGCCGGGAATTCGGGCAGGGTGGCGAGGTCGTTGCCAGCCATGGCGCTGGCCGAGGTGAATCGGTCACCGGTCAGTTGCATGCCATCGCCGGAATCGCCGGCGAATCGAATGACAACGTGGTCGAGGAACGTTGCCTCGACCCGATCAGCGGTGTCTGTCATGAAATCGGGGCCCCCTGTGCTCGTTGGGCGAAATCGAATCCGCCCCTCTCGGGGCAGTGCCGAACCGGTCCCGCAGGTTGGCCCAGCCCCATTGCTGGTTGACGAAACAGACCATAGACCCACACCGACCGAGTACTGCAACACGGCATGTAACTCCACCCACCCGACGACCCACCAACGGGTCGGTGTTCCAACTCAGCAGTAGGGTTCGACAATGGCTCGAATCCCTCATCTCGCCAGCCGACTCCAGGGCTTCGGGACCACCATCTTCACCGAGATGTCCGCTCTGGCAGCACATACTGGGGCCCTGAACCTCGGTCAGGGATTTCCCGACAGCGATGGACCCTCAGAGGTTTCCGATGCTGCCATCGCCGCCATTCGCGCCGGCCAGAATCAGTACCCACCGCTTCCCGGCGTCGCCGAACTCCGTCACGCGATCGCCGAACATCAGAAGCGGTTCTGGAACGTCGACGTCGATCCCGACTCCGAGGTACTGGTCACCGCGGGTGCCACAGAGGCGCTCGCTGCCGCCATGCTGGCCTTCGTCGAAAATGGTGACGACGTGGTCGTGTTCGATCCGACGTATGACTCTTACGCTGCAGGCATCGCAATGGCCGGCGGCCGGATCCGGCCGGTGGTGCTTCGCCCGCAAAGCGATGGAACCTTCGGATTCGACGAGGACGAGCTGCGGCGAGCGTTCTCACCCCGGACCCGGCTGGTTCTCCTGAACTCGCCTCACAACCCAACCGGCAAGGTGTTCACGACGGACGAACTCACCCTGATCGCCGAATTGTGCGTCGAACACGACGTGATCGCCCTCACCGACGAGGTCTACGAACACCTGGTGTTCCGTGGTCAGCACCTCCCGTTGTGCACGTTTCCAGGAATGGCCGACCGAACCGTCACGGTGTCATCGGGCGGGAAGACGTTCAGTTTCACGGGCTGGAAGATCGGCTGGGCCAGCGGCCCATCGGCCCTGATCGCGGCCATCCGCACTGCCAAACAATTCCTCACGTTCGTGAACGGCGCGCCCTTCCAACCAGCGATCGCCGTCGGCCTCCGTTTGGGCGACGACTATTACGACGGTTTCACCGAGTCGATGCGGGCCAAACGAGACCTGCTGTGCGCCAAACTCAGCGAGGCTGGATTCGCCTTGCATCCACCCGAGGGCACCTACTTCATCACGGCCGACATCCGCCCGATCACGGGTTCGGATGCCGACGCCGACGGCATCGCCTTCTGCCTGGCCCTCCCCGAAGCGGCCGGCGTTGTTGCCGTGCCGAGCGCCGTGTTCTACCAAGATCGGCGAGACGGGGCGAACCTCATTCGCTTCTGCTTCGCCAAGAACGATGCCATGCTCATCGACGCCGGCGACCGTCTGATCACCGCCTTCGGTTGACCCCGATCCACATCCGACCCACATCCGACCGAGAGAAGGAGACCCCATGCGAGTTGCTGCGATTCAACACACCATCGAATGGGAGCAACCGGAAGCAACGTTCAAGACGGTCGGTCCGATGATCGCCGAGGCGGCGGCCGCGGGAGCTGACCTCATCGCGGTGACCGAGATGTTCTCCACCGGCTTCTCGATGAACACCGACATCACTGCCGAACCGGTCGACGGCCGCAGCGTGTCGTTCCTTCTCGATCAGGCGGCCGAGCACAACGTGACGATCGTCGGATCCATCCCCACCATTCATCCCGACCATGAACGACCGGTCAACCTCCTCACCGTGGCCTCCCCCACCGGGATCCGGGGTCAGTACGCCAAGATTCATCCGTTCTCCTACAGCGGAGAAGATCAGCACTACTCGGCCGGACGAGATTTCCTCACACTCGACATCGACGGGGTCCGCTGCACCTTCTTCATTTGCTACGACCTGCGATTCGCCGACGAGTTCTGGGCCACGGCGTCACAAACCGACCTGTTCGTGCTGGTGGCCAACTGGCCGGCAGCGCGACGGTTGCATTGGGACACGCTTCTTCGGGCCCGAGCAATCGAGAATCAGGCCTACGTGCTGGCCTCGAATCGGGTGGGAGACGACGGCAACGGCCTCGCCCATTCCGGTGGATCCACGCTGATCGATCCAGCGGGAGAGACCCTTGCCCTGGCATCGATCGACCCCGCCATCATCCTCGGCGAGGTCGATCCCGATCGAGTTGCCGAGGTTCGCTCCCGATTCCCATTTGCCAATGATCGCCGGTAGCTGTCATCCCGCCGATTGACTGGACCGGTGCCCCTCTCCTACCCGATCGTCCTCTTCGATTTCGACCACACACTCTTTGATTTCGAGGCCTCCAAATTGGTGGCCTTTCGGGAAGTGCTCGCCGCCGAGGGCTACGACAATGCCGCCGAATACCTGGACCACTTCAGGGCCGTCGAGCGGCCGCTATGGGCCCGACTCGAACAAGGCGATCTCACACTCGACACGTTGAACGACGAACGGTTCGCTCGGCTGGTCGAAGCCACCGGTCTCGACGCCGATCCGTCTCGAATGGCATCGGGGTATCTGCATTGGTTGGGACGCAGTGGGGGGCTGCTCCCCGGTGCCCGGGCCCTACTCGAGGAGTTGCAATCGACTCACACGCTCGGGTTGGTCTCGAACGGCTACAGCGAGGTCATGCGGGCCAGGCTTCCCAATTTCGACCTCGAACACTATTTCGACGTGGTCATCGTCTCCAGCGAGGTCGGCGCAGCCAAGCCCGACCCCCAGTTCCTCGATGCTGCGTTCGCCGAACTCGGACAACCCGACCGGGCAACGGTCCTTCTCGTCGGGGACAGCCTCACGTCCGACATGGCCGCCGCCCACAACTACGGCTTGTCTTCTTGCTGGTACAACCCGGCCCTGGCGGAAGCGCCTGCTTCGCCGCCCATCACCCACATCGTCCAACACCTCGACGAGATCCCGGCAATCGTTCGTTGAGGCCCGCGCGTCTCCATCCAGGGTGCTCGACGTGACCCTGTCCGATGATCGGCTGACCGTCTCTGCCGCCGCGCTCGTCTTTCTCTCCTTTGCGGTGCCGGCATCGATGCTGGGCGTCATCTGGACCGATGTCCGCAGTGACTTCGACCTCTCCGTGGGTGCCCTCGGCTGGGTGTCGTTGGCTTACGGGCTGGCTCGAATGTCGACGGCGATGTCCGGGCGTCCGTTCGTGCGTCGCCTCGGTATGGGTCGGGCCTTTGTGTCCACACTGGCGTTGCTCGGAGTTTCGTCGCTGGCGTTGTCGGTGGCGGCAACCTGGCCCCTGTTTCTCGCTGCGGTCGCCGGAGTCGGCATGACGTCGGGCCTCTTGGATTCCATCGGAGCGATCTTCATCACGAGGCGTGGTCAGGTCGGAACGGCCGGGCTGATTCATGGTTCGTATGGCCTGGGGGCAACCATTGGCCCACTCATCGTTGCGATCATGCCGGGCTGGCGAAGCTCGATCGTCGTCGCCACGATTGTGGCCACGTTGGCTCTCGGTTTGGGACTCCGGGCCCGCTCGGCCTGGCCCCACAGTGGCGAACCCAAGGGCTCGACCACGGTCAGTTCGACGGATCTGCCGGTTCGTGCGGTCGCGCTGTCATTGGCGCTCTTCACCACCTTTGTCGCCATCGAGGTCACCACCGGAATCTGGACCTTCACCTACCTGACCGAAGGGCGAGGGTCATCCGACGGGGCTGCGGCAATCGCGGTTGCCGGGTTCTGGGCCGGAACGACGACCGGTCGGCTCCTACTGACCCATCGATCGGTTGCGGAATTCGTCGCCCGAGTCGGGATGCATTCACTCGTCGGCCTGTCGACTCTCTCCCTGATGTCGCTGGTGCTGTTGCCCCCTCGATTCGCCGTCGCCCCCCTCGTCGTCGGTGGACTCCTGATCGGTCCGGTCGTGCCATCGCTCTTCGCAACAACGAGCAGTCGAGTCGGATTCGACAACGCGAATCGCATGGCCGGATGGCAATTACTGGCAACCAACCTCGGCGCCATCACGGTGCCTGGTGCAACCGGGCTGCTCGTTGACCGGGCCGGGCCGCAGGTCGTGATCTTCGTGATCATGTCGACCATGGCCTTGATCGGGCTGCCACTTCTGCTCACCCTCCGGCGGTTGCCCACAATCGTCTGACCGGGGGAAGACTCGCTCGCGGAGACAGCCCCGACACTCAGTCAATCCTTGGTGCTCAACTCAGTGTCGAGCGTGGCCTCGTCTTGGGCCGACAGGGGCTCGGCCACCGGCACCGGTGGCTCGAGATACTGCTCTTCTGGCTTCTCACCCTGGCCCATCTCGGCACTTCGGGAGCGGTAGTACTGCACGGCTCGGAGCTCGCCGAGGTTCGCGATCAGCAAAACCGCGCCGGCAACGGCGAACAGCACACCGAGTGCGTAACGGCTCACCGTGATCGCTCCCCCGATGACGAAGAGGAAGAACGCGGCCACCAGGATGTAAAGCGCGAGCAATCGAAGAACGGCCTGGAAGTGACGGCGGGCCAGCTGCTCACCGATGGTGGCCATCGCACCGACCACGATCGGCAACCAGGCGAACGCGAGACGTTCGAACAGGATCACGGCCGCGACGGCAATCAGCATCAGCGGAATACTCGAGGCGGCCCATCCGGCCAACACGAACCCAGCATCTCGGGGTGGCGGGAGCGCGGTAGCCGGATGCTTGAGGTGGGCCCGAGGTTGTAGCGGTTCGCCGATTCGGCCCGCTGCGACGAGTCGGTGGAGGTCGACCAGTTCGGATCGCTGGCGGAGAAGCCCGGTCAGACGAACGGATTCGTCGGCCATCTCGGGATTCGGCGTGAGTTGGGCGAGCGGCAGCAGGTTGGCGATACGACGAATGTCCGCATCGATGTCGTCGATGGCCTGCTGGAGTTTGGCCACGCTGACCCGCTTGTCGATTGCCGAGACCGGTGGTGTGCCGTGCAACCCGGCAAATCCCGTCGGGTCGGCCCAGGCGACACGGACCTCACCCCGCCGGTTGAACTTCGGACCCGACGGGCCACGTTCACCACCGGCCGGATCTCCCGTGTCGAGACCCCACAGCCCTCGATAGGAACCGACCCACGGGACGTTCTCGTCGAGTTCTCGCACATCCCACTGGCGGATCTCACGACCATCAGCGGTTGCCGAGTCGACGAACGGTGCACCGAAGGCGGGGCCGAGTCCGCGCTCGGTTGCTTCATCGCGAATTCGGAGGGCCCGACGCGACCAGCTCTGTAGACGCAGCAACCAGCGGAGGGCGGGAACGTCGAGCCGGGTGACGTAATCACCGGGTCGGAAATAAAGGGCGTGTGAGCCCGCTCCTGGGAAGAGCATTGGCCGACCCCCGCTCTTCATCAGCTCGGGATCAGACCATGCTCGGCGGAGATCGGCTCCGATGTGATCGTGGCTCGAAGCCACCACCCACGCCGGTTGCAGGGTTTCGGGATCGCAGAACAGCCAGGCTTGCTCCCAATCCGCTTCGTGATCGTTGAGCCCGCGGTAGCCGCTGCGCCAATCGTTCATGAGGTAGAAGTAGGCGTAATGGAGCACGGTCCATTCCCCATCGCGGATGACGCGGCCATACACCACCGGCGCGGTGTGAAGGTCCAATCGCTCACTCTTGAGGGCGGCCGCCGGCGTCGTCCGCCTCGGGGTCAAGGGACGGACCAACCCGGTGAGGAGGAACAACGCATCGAGGATGCGGCCGAAGATTCCGACCCGACCGAGGCGAGGAGTGAGCAGCCTCCGGGCCAGCCGTTTCAGATCGTCTTTGACGACACTCCGGCGATCGAGGTCGGAGATGAAGCGGAGATGCACATCGGGACCGAGCCGATGATCGAGATCGGAAAGCGCCACCTCGCCTTCGGGCACCAGCGTGGTCTCGCCGAGATGTAGCGACGCAGCCTCCACATAACCGTCCACCGCCGTTGGGAAGAACAGTTCGCGTTCGTCGAACCGCAGGATCGGGGCCCGTTCTCTCAGCAGACTGAGGTCGGCGAGACGGCCCTCGTCCGCCGTCTGTTTCTCGCCCTCGTCTGAGACAACCACGAGGACCAACGTAGCGCCCACTCCGATCGTCCTCGGGGCAGCGAGCCTCATCGCCGGAGCGAAAGTAGCGAGCATCCGTCGCTCGACTACCTTCTCGTCATCGATCGATCGGGAGACACTGATGACCAGCAATGCACTCTGGGTGATGGACAATGCGCCGAGCAAGAAATGGCCGCTCTACACGAGGGGCAACATCGGCGAGGTGTTCCCCGAAGTCGTCTTGGCGCTCACCTGGGACATCTACGGCCAGGCGGCGGAGGACGGTTGGCGCGACGCCTACGAACGTTTCGGGCTCGTCACCAAGGATGACTTTCCTCGGGACGAAGCGAAAGTCATTCTCGGTGTTTTCGGCGGGTACGGCTACATCAACGCCAGTTACGTCCGGATGGTCGGCGTACGTGCTCCGGGCGGCACCGTTGCCGCCATCGACTCCCAGTTCTTCGGCGAGTCCGATGCCCCCGCTTACGAACCGCGAGACGGAGACAAAAACCTGAAAGCCACCCTTCGACTGGGCAAGAAGGTACTCGGGCTGCTCATGACCAAGGCGATGCCCGAACTCGATGACGACAAACGCACCGTGGCCGCATGGGCCGCCCGTTTCCCGGGATCCGAGGCCTCCGACGCCGAACTCCTGAACGCCATGATCGAATTCCGACCCTTGTTCCGAGACCTCTTCGGCCGACACATCGAAGGGACGTTCTCCACGGCCCTCGTGTCGGGTCTGCTTCTCGACCTCTGCCTGAAGGTCGACAAGGGCCATCAACTCGTCTCGCTTCTCGGCGGGATAGGGCAGGTCGAGTCGGCTGCGCCATCGGCCGCAATGTGGAAATTGGCCGTGGCGGCACAGGCCGATGACGCCGTTCGCCGCACCTTCGATGCCGGCATCACTGGTCTGCTCGACCGTTTGACCAGCGAACCGGCGGCCGCCTCGTGGCTCGAGCAATTCCAGCTGTTCATCGGTGAGTTCGGAAGTCGTGGACCCAACGAATGGGACCTCGGGTCTGATCCTTGGGAACTGCGACCCCAACTCGCCTTGACGGCGATCGACCGGATGCGAGCCGTCGATGAGTCCCACGATCCGTCCCGGCAAGCGAGCCGGCTCGCAGCCGAGCGGGAGACGGCGATCCGTGAGGTTCGGGAGGCACTCAACCCAGTCGACAAGCGACTGTTCGACAAGGCCCTCAGAGCGACAACGTTGCTGTCGCAGGGACGCGAACGATCGAAGACAACGATCATTCGGGCGATCCATGAGGCCCGCAAGGCCCAAGCCGTCCTGGCCA
Source organism: Acidimicrobiales bacterium (assembly GCA_037969565.1). GTDB lineage: Bacteria > Actinomycetota > Acidimicrobiia > Acidimicrobiales > SZUA-35 > SZUA-35. The sequence goes on from JBBKXQ010000003.1 coordinate 13,232, forward strand.
GTCGGGCCGCCCAACGAGGAGGACCCACCGATCGCTCCGACTCCTGCATGTTGACCATCGACGAGTTTCGCCAGTTCCTTTCGGACCCGGAATCCCAGGCCGGGCTCATCGCCGAACGCAAGGCAACCCACGCCGAACTATCGGCACTCATTCCTCCCTTCATCTTCAGTGGCGAGGTTCCGCCACTCAGGGAGTGGGCCAGCCGCGATGCCGGGGTTGCCGCATCGCAACCGGGAGATGTCATCCAGGGAATCGCCGGCTGCTCGGGTGTGGCTCGTGGTCGAGCCCGGGTGATCCTCGACGCCGGCGACCCTGGCGCCCTGGGCCCCGGCGACGTGTTGATCGCTCCGATCACCGATCCGTCGTGGACGCCACTCTTCCTCGCCGCCGAAGCGGTGGTGGTCGATGTCGGAGCCACGATGAGTCACGCCGTGATCGTGAGCCGCGAACTGGGGATTCCGTGTGTGGTTTCCGCCGTCGACGCCACGAAGTCGATTCCAGATGGCGCGCTCGTCGAGGTTGATGGCAATCTGGGCACCGTCACGATCCTGGAGGGTTGAAATGAGCGAACGGCCGGTCGCCATCGTCTGCAATGCCAGCTTCTATGTCGGACCGTTCCTGGCTCGCAGGCTCGCGTCCTGCGGCTATGACCTCGTCCTCGGCGACCCAGCCGACGGACTGGTCGACGAGGTCGAGGCCCTTGGGGCCAAGAGTTGGGTGGTGGATGGGGTGGCCGACCTCGCCGAACCGACGGCGGCACCCAGACTTCTCGACATGGCCATGGACGCCTATGGTCGGGTCGACTCGGCCGTGTTCTTCAGCGGACAGATCGTGGTGGGCCGCTTCTTGAACAGCAGCGCCGAGGACCTCGAGAAGGTCGTCCGGGGCAACCTCGAGGCGGTCTACCGGGCGCTCCGTGTGTTCCTGCCTCCGATGGTGGCAACGGGTTCCGGACAGGTCCTGGCCATCACGAGTGCTTCCGGACTGCGGGTCACTCCGGGAGCGCCGCTGTATTCGGCCACCCGGGCCGCCGCCAACATGCTGGTGAAGAACGTGGCGGCCGAGGTTGCCCCGGCTGGGGTCCAGGTCAACGCCGTTGGCACCAACTTCATGGACTTCGACGGATTTCGGGCCGCCACCGGGGCCGATGATCCCGAGATCCGAGCGAAGATCGAGGCTCAGGTACCGATGGGTCGGCTGGGCACCATGGATGAGTTCGCCGAGTTCTGTTCCGTTTTCATCGATGGCCGTTCTCGGTTCCAAACCGGTCAATGCGTCGGTTACGACGGCGGTTGGAGCGCCTGAGCGGCCTCCCCGTTTGCGTCAGGCGGATCCATCCAACAGATTGCGCTCGGCCAGCGCGGTTCGGGCTTCGCCGACACCGCGGGCGAGCACGGCGTCGATTCCGACGGCTCGCGCCCCATCGACATTGATCTGATTGTCATCGAGAAACACGACCTGACCGGGTTTGACCGCGAGGTCCTCGAGAACGTGTTCGAAGATCGCACGATCCGGCTTGGCCAAACCGATCTCGAAGCTGAGGTAGCGACGGGTGAAGAGGCTTTTCACCACGTGATGCTCGGGTTGGTTGTCCCAATGCAGCGCGTTGGTGTTGCTCAGCACGGCAATTTCCAGGCCTCGATGAGGGTCGGCCGACGAGCGAAGGTCGTCAATCAATTGTCTGGCGCCGGGGAACAGCCCAAGAGGCCACGAACCAAAGCGCTCGACGAGCGACGCTCCGCTGGTCGACAATCCGAGTTCGACAACGAGGCGCTCACCGAATTCTTCGACCGTGCAGCCCCCCATCTCGAAATCGCGCACCGTGGGGCTGGCCAGCCAGCTCGCCCAGAACTGATCGGGCGGGAGCGGATCATCCCCGAGCAGCGATGTGAGGGGGCCGAGTTCGACCAACACGCCACCCATGTCGAACACCACGGCTCGGATCTCGTTCGAACGCACAGGAACCACGGCGAGACACGGTAGCTGCCATCCACGGGCCACCCCATTTGGCGCCCGATTCTCCCATTTGGCACCGAAATCGGTCGCTCCGCTCCCGTATTTCGGTGCCAAATCGCAGGGTTGCTCAGATCGGCCTCACCACGTTGGTCTGGCCGTTGCAACTCACGTCGGCCACTGTTGATGCATCGCAGCGTCATCCACGAACCACACTGTCCGCCGTGCCCCGCTCCAGACTCATTCCTGACTCAGCTGGCGGGATGATCATCACCCTGGTGCTCGCCGCCGCCGGCGGTGCCATTGCCCTTTTCATCGCCGGACGGCTCCTCGAGAACCCATCACCAGATCCCGGCAACGAGGTCGTTCTCGTTGCCCAGGCCGTTGCCCTCGCTCCCCTTCCGGACGGCGATTTCCTCTGGGCCGACATCGAGGGCACGGTGCACGATTCAGATGGGCTCCAGATCGCCAGGATCGACGTCAGTACGGTTGGCCAACGAGGTCTCCTCGGCATCACGACCGATGCTGCAGGCCGGGTCTTCGTTGCCTACACCGACCCCGAGTTCTTCATCGTCGTGGCCGAGATCTCCGGCGAAGGTGAACGACGAATATGGGTGGGCCCGAAATCGGTGCAAGGCGGGAACGGCGGTCGCTTGCTCGATCGCGACGGTTCTCTGATCCTCGCTGTCGGGCTGCTCAATGACCGGGCAAACCAGAGCGATCCGGAGTCCGTCACTGGGAAGCTCATCGCTCTGGACCCGGACCTCGCCCCCGAACAACAGGAACCGGTGATCCTGTCCGGGCCGTGGAACAACCCGTTCGCTTTCGATGTCGCTGCCGACGGTGCGTTGTGGGTGGCCGACAACCATCCGAGCGACGGCGAGGAGCGACTTGCTCGTGGCGACCTCGGTATCGATCCCGACACGGTGCTTGTCATGCCCTCGGACTCCGCCCCGACCGGCATGGCTGCCAGAGGCGACAGCCTCTACATCTGCCTCTACAACTTGCGAGAGCTCCAGCGGTACGACGTCGGCCCGACCGGAGCGCAGTTCGTCGAAACGGTGGCGACCGACTGCCTGCTCGACGCAGCGACGCTTTCCGACGGATCGATCATCTACAGCACCGGCGCGGAGATTCGCCGGCTCGACCACTGAGGTTTGGGACGGACCGATCTCGACAGAACCTCGAGACCAACCAAGCATTTGAGTGGCGGTCGTGACCTCGGTACGGTCATCGACGTTCACCAGCCCCGAGGGAATGAGCACCATGCAGGATCTGAACGGCAAGACGGCAGTCATCACCGGAGCGGCCAGCGGGATCGGTCGAGCCATGGCCGCGCGTTTCGCAGCCGCCGGCATGAAGGTGGAGCACGCCGATATCGAAGCGCCCGTCCTCGATGAGGCCGTGGCAGCGCTCCGGGCCAGTGGGAGCGACGCCATCGGAGTCGTCACCGACGTCACGAAGGTGGAATCGGTTGCCGCCTTGTCGGCCGCCGCCATCGCCGCATTCGGCCAGGTCAACGTCGTTTGCAACAACGCAGGAGTGGCGGGGGCATCGCTCGGAACCCCAACGGGCAGCGCCCTCGATCTCGCCGATTGGAAGTGGGTGATGGACGTCAACTTCTGGGGAGTGGTCCATGGCCATCATGTCTTCCTCCCACATCTACTCGAACACGGCGACGGTCACATCGTCAACACTGCTTCGATGGCCGGCCACTTCCCGGGCCACAGTGCCTACTCGGCGTCGAAGTGGGCCGTTGTCGGCCTCAGCGAAGGCCTGTTCCAGAACCTCCGAGGTATGGGCTCCACGGTTGGCGTTTCCTGCCTCTGCCCGGGGTGGGTAGACACCAAGATTGCCGACAGCACCCGGAACCGACCGGAATGGGCGGCACCGTCAGCGCTCGGGGAACCTTCGGAAGAGGCCGAGGCGGAGACAGAGGCCCGCGATGCATTCATTCGCGAACAGCTGGCCTCCGGGATGGCCCCCGATCAGGTGGCCAACCTGGTGCACGACGCGATCCTCGCCGAGAACCTGTGGGTGTTCACAGACCCGACGATGGTGGCCGCGTTGCAACAACGTTTCGACGCCGTGCTCGGTGCCGAGAACCCCGGGGTGTTCGACCTCGGGCAGGCACTCTCGCAGACCAACTGAAACAGATACTGCCCCCGGTCAGCGGCCGTAGGAAACGCCGAGTCCAGCCCGTGCGTCCTGTTGCACGCCATAGCTGGGAATCGGATAACGGAGCCCGTTCTTCGACAGGGCTTCCATCCCGGCGATCATCTTCGGCAGAAATTCCGGTGGCGTGGCCATCAGCAGTTCGTCGTCTTGCACACCCCCATACCGACGCTCGGCGAAACACGGGATGGACACGCTCGGTTCGCGCAACGTCAGTGCCCGCCCCCACGAATCGGCGCAAGCCGACTCGCCGACGCAGCCCCATTCGAGGTTCTTGTACCCCGACCACTGGAGGCCATTGATCAGAATGATCATCTGGGCCGGTGTTGCGTAGATCAGACAGATGTCGGGCGGGTCGAGTCGGCCGGTGGCGAGCGGGGCAACGGCCATCGCCTCGTACTTGCCGAAGGGCACGGTGTGCATGGCATGTTGATGATCCGACGAATCTTCGATCGTCTCGAACCAGACCCCGGCCATGTGTTTGCCCGACAACCACTCTTCGTCCTGCGGATGGAGCCCGATGACGGCTCCGCACTGGGCCCCGACGAGATCCTCATTCGTGATACCGACGGTCCAGTTCAGCCGGGCCGCCATGGCCACGATCTGATCGGTGGTGTGGATCGAGTCGGGCCGACGTATCCGCTCGACGGCCTCCATCTGGGCCACGGTTTCGAACATCGACATGCCGATGGGTGTGGTTCGCAGTCGGAGGAGGCGTTGCAGGTCAGCGACCGCACGGGGCCAGTCGATCGGGGCTCCGTCGAGGGTCACCGCTTGTTCGTTCACCGTCATCTCCTCGAGGTTGCGCGACTCCCGAAACTAGTCGAGCCGGAACGAGTGGAGAATTCTCGCCATCATTCGGGAGGCCAGATCGTGGCGATGAACAGTCGGATGGCCTCGGCCAGGGTTTGCCGCTTCTTGATGCCAACCTGCACCTGGCCACCCTCGTCGCCGTATTCATTGGGTTTCCAGATGCTGCCGGGGAAGAGGCGCTCGAGTCTCATCTCCTGGCTCACCCTCAACTCGACGGGTCCGATCCTGGCGACCCAGTCGGGTCCGCCGAATCCCGGTCCCTTCACAGTGATCACATCGCGGATTCCGACGCGGGAGCACTCGGCTCGGAGCTTGGCCACTTCGAGCAGTCGAGCGGCCACATCGGGGATGGGGCCGTACCGGTCCTGCCACTCGGCGCTGATGTCTTCCACCTCGTCGAGGGTCTTGACGGCGGCGAGCCGACGATAGGCCTCGAGCCTCGCTGCCTCGGTGGCAACGTATTCGGCGGGAAGATGGGCATCGGCGGGAAGATCGATCTTGATCTCGACGGGATCATCGATCTTGGTTCCGTTGAGTTCGGCCACCGCTTCGGTGACCATCTGGCAGTAGAGGTCGTACCCGACCGACGAAATGTGGCCCGACTGTCCGATGCCGAGCAGGTTGCCGGCGCCCCGAATCTCGAGATCTCGCATGGCGATCTTGAACCCTGAACCGAGCGCAGTGGCCTCGCCGATCGTCTTCAACCGCTCATAGGCCTCTTCCGAGAGAGCCGCATCAGGCCGGGTGAAGAGGTAGGCGTAGGCCCGCTGACCCGAGCGACCCACCCGGCCCCGGAGCTGATGGAGTTGGCCGAGACCGAGCAGCTCGGCCCGATCGACGACCAGCGTGTTGACCGTCGGCATGTCGATGCCCGACTCGATGATCGTGGTGCAGACGAGGACGTCGTACTGACCCTCCCAGAAATCGAGAACGACCTTTTCGAGCGTGCCCTCATCCATCTGTCCATGGGCGATCGCCACTCGGGCTTCGGGCACGAGATTGCGAATGTCGTTGGCCACCTTCTCGATGCTCTGCACCCGGTTGTGGACGTAGAACACCTGCCCCTCACGAAGCAGTTCTCGACGAATGGCCTCGGTGACCGCCCGGTCGTCGAACTCGCCCACATACGTGAGGATCGGCTGGCGATCTGCCGGTGGCGTTTGGAGTTGGGAGAGGTCGCGAATTCCGGTGAGACTCATCTCGAGCGTTCGAGGGATCGGCGTGGCGGTGAGCGTGAGGACGTCGACCTCAGCTTTGAAGCGCTTGATCTGTTCCTTGTGCGACACGCCGAAGCGTTGCTCTTCGTCGACGATGAGCAGCCCCAGTTTCGGGAACACGACATCTTCGGACAAGATGCGGTGGGTCCCGATGAGCACGTCGACTTCGCCCGCTTCGCAGGCCTGCACGACGGCTCGAGCCTGCTTGGGCGTGAGGAACCGACTGAGCACCTCGACCCGGATCGGATAGGGCGCGTATCGATCGCTGAACGTTTGGTAGTGCTGCTGAGCGAGCAAGGTGGTGGGAACGAGCACCGCCACCTGCTTGCCCCCTTGTACCGCCTTGAACGCAGCCTGAACGGCGATCTCGGTTTTCCCGAAGCCGACATCTCCGACCACCAACCGGTCCATGGGGACCGACTGCTCCATGTCGTCCTTGACATCGGCGATGGTGACCGCCTGGTCGGGCGTGAGCTCGTAGGGGAACGAGCCACCGAGCTCGGTCTGCCACGGCGTGTCTTCGCCGAAGGCGTGCCCTTCGGTGGCCAAGCGAGTTTGATAGAGCACGACCAACTCTTGGGCGATCTCGGCAACCGCCGAGCGAACTTTCGCTTTCGACTTGGCGAAATCGGCCCCACCCAAACGGTTGAGCGACGGCGACTCGCCGCCCGAATATCGACGGATCAGATCGATCTGATCGGAGGGGACGTAGAGCTTGTCGTCACCCCGGTAGTCGAGCATCAGGTAGTCACGCTCGTGGCCACCGATGGCACGTTTGACCATTCCACCGAAGCGCCCCACGCCGTGTTGGTGGTGCACGACGAAATCACCGGGCGAAAGATCGTCGAAGAAACCTTCGCTCTGCCGCTTGCGGGTTTTCGCTTTGCGGTGCGACCGGCGCCGGCCGGTGAGTTCGGCTTCGGGCAATACCGCCAAGCCCACCGACGGCAGGATGAAGCCTCGCTCGACCGCGGCGATGACCAAGTGCGCTCCGGGGCTGAACATCTCCGGGTGGGTAGGGCCGTGATCGATCGGGTGGATCCCCCAATCGGC
>JBBKXQ010000004.1:0-21209 GCA_037969565.1 Acidimicrobiales bacterium
GGGATGGCGTGCCCGTGAGTCGCTCCGAACACACCACCGACCAGACCACCGACCAGAATCCGGCCCGTCAGGATCGACCCCAGGAGCGGGGCGCGGTATTGGTTCTCTCCGCCATCACATTGGTGATCCTGCTCCTGTTCTCCGCCGTCGCCGTCGACCTCGGCCTGCTCATGACCGAACGACGCCAGGATCAGAACGCGGTCGACGTGGCCGTGCTGGGCGCCATTCCTGAGCGATACCGGCCGAATGTCATGGCCCAGAACATCCTCGACTCGCTCAACTCCAATCTGGGTGCCAACACCTTCGTGCTCGCGGACCTCAACAGCTGCGGAACCACCGAGGCCCTGCCGACGACCGGTGTCTGGGCGCGCTACACCAACTTCAATTGCATCGCCCACAACCGGTCGTACACCGAACTCTGGTTGCGGGTTCCGACGCAAGAGACCGACACCGTGTTCGGAGGACTCGGTGGCATCACTTCCTTCGAGCATTCGGCGTTCGCTCAAGCGGGTGACGCTCCGATCTCGGCCAACATCCTTCCCTACGCTCTGGCCAGCTCGGCCAGCGAGTACGGCTGCCTCCAGTTCGGTGCGGTCACCGGGCTCGCCAGTTGCCGTGGCGGAACGAGCGGAAACTACGGGCCGGTCAAGTTCGGGTTGTGGGGCAACGCCGCCATGGGTACCACCCAGTCCTGCGGCGCCAACACGGCCGAACTGTTCGAGATCAATCTTGCTCAAGGGATCGACCACGGACTCTCCCGCTGGAACCAGCTTCCTCACGGGGCCACCCAAGTCGTCGACACCGTTTCCTGTGGCACGACGCCGGCCCCCAACGCCATGGGCACCGACACCGGCAACAACAAGAAGAAGGCCGCCTATGACGCACTCATCGGCGACGGTGTCTATCTCTACCCCGACGGATTTCAGTCTCGGCTCCGACGTATCGGCCCCTACCCCTACATGTCGGCCAGCAACGCAACGATCAATGGCGTCTCCCTGGAGGACGTGCCCCTGTGGGAATTCATCCCATCCGGCCTCACCAACATCCCCAACTCCTGCCAACCAGCGGTGTTCGCCGCCGGCAAGGGCATGCCCTCGATGCCTGGACCGCTGCCCGATGGCAGCCCCAACTTTGTCACGACGCACCTCAACGCCAGCAACCAGCAAGACCGGTTGATCAAACTCATGGAACGGTGTCTGGTGCACATCCAGGGCCTCAACTGGGACGATTTCGGTGCCCTCATCGATGGCGGAGCCGCGGCTTACGATTCACCCGTCGGTTGCACCGGTGCGTGTAGCCCGATCTTCACTCGCAACAGTGCGATCGAGGCCGAGGAGCGCTACGACATCCAGTACGCCGCTCGTTTCGGATACGTACCGCAGATCGCCAGCTATCCGAGCGGCTTCTCGAACGTGAACATCCTCAGCTTCAAACCGATCTACCTCCATCGACTGTTCGGCAAATCGGGAAACAACCGTTACTACTTCGACGCCGGATTCGACAACGTGTTCCCCAACTTCGGCGACGAAGTGCTCGCCGTCGCATCGTTCAACATCCCCGGCATCGCCCTCCCCGGAGAACTCGGGGACGAGGACGCTCCCAACAAATATGGTTCCGTCAAATTCATGAGGTTGACCCGATGATGTCCAAGAAATCCTCCCTTCGCAGCCTCCAACGCGGAGCCACGGTCCTCGAGTACGCGTTGCTCGTCGGATTCCTCGTGGTGCCGCTGGTCACGGTTCTCGACAACCTCCAAGAACAGCAGGGCAGCAACGTCAGTGAAGGGGGCCAGCGCATCGGCACACCCGTCGTCGGCGCCGGCTACACCATCACGGGCAACAACGGCAACGCCGGCACCGCCGGCTCGAGTGGCACGCCACCGGCCGCCGCCATTCAGGTCGAAATCACCTTCAGCGCCCCAAGTGTCACTGGCAACGGAAGCAATACAAACGTGACTCAGTCATTCACGATCAAAGACACGGCGACGGCGACCGTGCAAGGCGGGGCCGAGGTGACGGGACAGTGGTACAAGGCCGACGGCGTCACTGCTCTCGGAACTCCGACGTCGTGCGTGATCGAGTCGAACAACCTCTGCTCGGTGACGCTCTCGGGCGTGAAAGCATCCCAGGTCGGCAACGCAGTGGTGTTCAAGATCACGAACATCGATCCGCCCGAACTCGTACCCTCCGGCGCCACGTCGTTGACGACGACGATCCCGGTTTGAGTTCCTAGAACCTGACCCGCTAAACCCGACGTCGAGTCACGGCTCCTGGAGCATTCGGTACGCGGCGTAGGTGTTCTGCATCAGACAGCCGATCGTCATCGGGCCGGTCCCGCGAGGCATCGGGGTGATGGCTCCGGCTACTTCCTGGACCGAATCGAAGTCGACGTCGCCAACGATTCCCGACTCGGTTCGCGACACACCCACGTCGAGCACGGCGGCACCCGGTTTCACATGGTCGGCCGTGATCAGTCGAGCCATGCCAGCGGCAGCAACAATGATGTCGGCCTCGCGGCAGACGGCAACGAGATCAGCGGTGCGGGAATGGGCCAACGTGACAGTTGCATCGGCGCCCTTGCGTCCGAGTAGCAGTACCTGCGGTAGACCAACTAGCGTCGACCGACCGATCACCACGGCCCTCTTGCCGGACGTTTCGACTCCGTAACGCTGCATGAGACGCATGACACCCAGCGGCGTGCAGGGAACGTGGCCCGGCTTGCCCCGGACGAGGCGGCCCATCGAGCGCTCGGTGAGCCCGTCGACGTCTTTCTCCGGCGGAAGCAGATCGAGCACCGGTTCCGGATCGAGACCAGGGGGCAGTGGCAGCTGAACGAGGATCCCGTGTACGGATGGGTCTTCGACCAGTGCTCGAACCTCCGATTCCAGGTCGGCCTGACTGATGTCGGCCGGAAGTCCGATGTGGCGCGAGCTCATCCCGGCCTCCACCGCCTTCTGGTTCTTCGAGCGCACATAGATCTGACTCGGCTTGTCGTCACCGACCAGAACCGTTGCCAAACAAACCTCAGGATTGCCGGCGGCGTCGATCGTGGCTCGAAGGTCGGCAATGATCTCGTCTCGCAGACGTATGCCGTCCATCAAGATTGCTCCGCCCGGTGTACGTTCAGCGTCCACATTTTCTCCCCTGTTCGGGCCCACGTTACGCCGAAGTCATCTGACTCCCCAAGAGTTCAGATCTCGCCCCGTAGGCTCCTCCGGTGCTTTCTTCCAGGCGAAGATTTTTGGTTCCGACGACCTTCATCCTCGCGGTCGGTCTGCTGGCAGTCGGGACGGTGCCGGCGCTGGCCCAACAGGCAGCGGAGCTCAGCCAGATCAGTCTCTCGGTGTTTGCCGCCGTGGTGCTCGGCCTGGTTGAAGGCATCACCGAATATCTCCCTGTCAGCTCCACAGGCCACCTGCTCGTCGCCAACGAACTGCTCGGGCTCGGGGGCACCGAAGCGTCTGACCGAGCGCTCGAGACCTACGCAATCTGCATCCAAGCCGGCGCCATCCTGGCCGTCCTCGTTGTCTACAAGGACCGAATCCTCCAGATGATGGAAGGGCTCGTCGGCCGGAACGAGGAAGGAAGACGAGTACTCGTGGCGGTGCTCGCGGCGTTCATCCCGACGGCGATCATCGCCGTGTCCGTCTTCGGATTCGTGCGGGACCGTTTCTTCAGCGCCGGCCCGATCGCACTGGCCTGGTTGGTTGGAGGCGTCGTGATCGTCGTCCTCAATCGATCCGGCTTCTTCGAGCGGGCCGGTCACGAGCTGGCCGAGATCACCGTGAAACAAGCCGCATTGATCGGCGTGATGCAAACCCTTGCGGTCTGGCCGGGCACCAGTCGATCGCTCGTCACCATCATCGCCGGCGTGCTGGTCGGGCTCTCGCTGCGGGCCGCGGTCGAATTCAGCTTTCTGCTCGGCCTGATCACGCTCACCGCCGCCACCGCATACGCCGGTCTCAAGGATGGCCCAGAGATGATCGACACCTTCGGTTACCTCACACCCACGATCGGCTTGATCGTGGCGTTCGTCTCTGCCGTGGCGGCCGTGCGTTGGATGGTGGCGTGGCTGAACGATCGAGGCTTCGAGGTTTTCGGTTGGTACCGCATCGCCATCGGTCTCATTGCGATTGCCGTACTCGCTGTGGCTTGAGCACCGATCTAAGTTCTGTGTTCGAAGCGCCATCCTCGACGATCGGAAGACCATGACTGACACCACGACCACCTACGACTTGATTGTTGTCGGTGCCACAGGTGGCGGGCTTTCTGTTGCCGTCGATGCGCAACGAGCCGGCCTCGAACTCGTGCGGGTTCTCACCGATGGCTCCGAGGTCGCCTTTCCCGAGCTCGTGACCGACCGCCTGCTCGACATCGGCTACGGCGAGCCAGTGCATTCGATCGACACCGACGGCCCGAACCTCCTCGTCACCTCCGGAAAGCAGACCTACCGCACCAAGGCGTGCTTGATCGCCAAACGCACCGCTAGCACCACGGCCGATGCGCCGATACCAGTGGCAATGACCACGCCGGAGGGTCAGGGTCGCGTCCACATCAACAAGCTGCCCGATTCGGTGAACGGACTCGATGTGTTGGTGGTGGGAGCGTCCGACCACGCAGTCGAGTTCACCGGCGCACTCGCCGCCGCCGGCAGCCGCGTGGTTCTCGCTGGTGGCGGGATCCGGCCCGAGCTCCTCTCCCCCGCCGGCGACGCCGAACTCCGTCGACTCGAACGCGAGCGCAGGGCCACCCTCCTGTACCGATCGGTACCCGACCAGATCGGCGAGATCGACGGCTATCCGATGGCCTTCTTCGACGACCGACGAACACCCGATCTCCAGTTCGACCACGTTGTGTTCGCCACGAGTCGGTCGGCCCTCGGCCCCGAGGCCGTTGGACTCACCGATGCCGCGAGGGAGAGTGGGGCTGTCTGGTTCTTCGGTCAGGAACGCGAGCGGCCCGATGGCGAGACCGGAGCCGCACTCCAGTTCGCACCCGGTTGGGATGTGTGGAACCAGCTCTCGGCGTCATGCTTTCCCGATCTACCTCCCGTGGAGCAGCCGGCGCCAGCCGATCGCCGCCGCCGCCATGCGGGCGACATCGAGGAGCTACGGGCCGAGCACTACAACGCCGTCATCACCCATTTCGAACCGAGCCATTCCGATCTCTGGGTGCTACGGATCAAGCCCGACAACGGTGATGTTTCCTACATACCCGGGCAGTACGCGTCGCTCGGTCTGGGCTACTGGGAAGACAGAATCGATGACGCCGAAGATCCAGGTCTCGACGACAAGTGGGAGAAGCTGATTCGTCGTTCCTACTCGATCTCGAGTCGGATGTTCGACGAGCACGGCTACCTCACCGACGACACCGGGGCCGACGAACTCGAGTTCTACATCGTGTTGGTGCCACCAACACCCGAGAACGTGCCGGGGTTGACACCCCGCCTGGCGCTGAAGCGGCCCGGCGACCGGATCTACCTCGGACCGAAGGTGGCCGGCCGATATACCACGACGTCGGTGACCAATCCCCACGACACCCTGCTGTTCTTGTCGACGGGAACAGGCGAGGCGCCCCACAATGCGATGGCGGTGCAGATGCTCAGCAAGGGTCACACCGGCCCGATCGTGGCTGCGATCTCGGTCCGGCAATGGGCCGACCTCGGCTACCGCCAGCAACACGAGCAACTGGCGGCTCGCTACCCGAATTATCACTACCTGCCCCTACCCACACGGGAGTCCGACGTTCCGAAGCGCTACATCCAGGACGTGCTGCAGGACGGGACGCTCGAAGACCTCGGCATTTCGCTCGAACCGGCGACAACCCACGTTTTTCTGTGCGGCAATCCGGCGATGATCGGCTTACCCGAGGAGAAGGACGGGGTCGAGCTCTTCCCCGAAACGGTCGGGGTTGTCGGATTGTTGGTGGAGCGAGGCTTCACGGTCGACCGCCGAACCCAAAAAGGCACGATCCACTTCGAGGAATACTGGTAACCGCCGACAACTGCCCGATTTGGCACCGAGATCGTGGCGATTTTCGCCACGATCTCGGTGCCAAATCGGACGTGGTGCGGCTCGGTCGGGACGTGGTGAGGCTCAGTCGAGGGTGATGGTGACGATGTTGAGCGGCCCGCGACGGACGCAGGCGGTGCCTGCGCGGCGTTCGCCGAAGAGCCGAACCGCAACCTTGGGGTTGGCCTCGATGTTGCTGAGCCAGCGCGAGTTGCCGCGCACCGTCGTGACCACGAGATTGTCTCCCACTCGATTCGCCAGCAGCGGCACCTCTCGAGGCAATCCTGACTTCCGGCCGACGGTTTCGAGGATCAGCGCACCCATCCCAAGCGGGAGGGGATTGCCGGCTCCGGCCCCGACGATCGGTTTCACCACCGAGTTCAGAACACGAAATCCGGCTCTGGTCAAATCGGTAGCGTCGGTCATACAATCACCCTACGGTGGTAAGGCGAGGACGGGGAAGACTTTCCCCCATCGCACCTCGGGCATTCACCATCCCGACACACGCTGGAAACCTGAGCGTTCTACGGTGCGATAAACGGGCATGGCGGCCAAGGAGACGACACAATGGATTCATTCGATCGAGTCGGTAATCACTATTGGGCAACAAGGCGAGCCACCTGGCCGCTGCGCAGATTCTGGCTCGACGTCGAGTTGGTCAACGCAAACAACGTGCCCAGCGATGGTCCGGTCATCCTGGCCGCGAATCACCTGTCCTTCCTCGATTCGCCGCTGCTGATGTTCAGCCTGCCCCGGCGAGTGTCCTTTCTCGGCAAGGCGGAGTATCTCAACTCTCGGTGGACCCGCTGGCTGTTCCCCGCCTCGGGAATGATCCCCGTTGATCGTTCCGGAAAGGGACTCGCCGAGAGCATGCACCATGCCGAGTCGAGGCTCGCCAACGGCGAGATCGTCGGCCTCTTCCCCGAAGGCACGAGAAGTCGAAGTGGCGGATTACATCGGGGCCGCCCCGGCGTTGCCCATCTCGCGCTACACACCGGTGCCCCGATTGTTCCAGTCGGTGTCATCGGCACCGACGGCGTGCAACCCCCCGGCGCCAGGATTCCCCGGCGGGGCAAAGTCCAGCTTCGATTCGGCTCCCCGATCGACCTCGGCCCCTGGGCCGGTCAGGCACCCACCGGTGCGGTGAAACGGGAAATCGCCGATGCCGTGATGGCCTCGATCGCCGCTCTCACCGGCCAGTCGTACGTGGACGAATTCGCCACCATCCCGGAAACACCGGTGCCCGCGAGCTGAATTTTCAGGCCGGACCCGTCGGATCCGACTCGTGCCCACCCGGTGTCCGCAGCAGTCCCCGGTAGGCATCGGTTGCCTGAATCTCTCCGATCAGCACCTTGTGCACTTCGCCACAGACCGGCATCTCGATCCCGTGGTCGGCGGCAATCTTGGCCACAACGGGTGCCACCTTCACGCCTTCGGCCACACTCGACATCTCGCTGGTGATTTCGTCGAGTGAGCGGCCCCGGCCCAATTGCTCGCCGACATACCGATTCCGGCTTTGCGGGCTGATACACGTGGCGATGAGGTCTCCCATGCCGGCCAAGCCGGCGAACGTCGGGGCCTCACCGCCGAGCGCCACGCCGAGTCGGGTGAGTTCGGCCAACCCCCGAGTGATCACCAGCGAGCGTGTGTTGTCGCCCACGCTCAAGCCCTGGGCGATCCCGGTGGCCAAGGCCACCACGTTCTTGAGTGCCCCTCCGAGTTCACAACCGATCACGTCATGATTCCGGTAGACCCGGAACAGCGGCTGCCGGAACACCGCTTGCAGTCCCTCGCCGACGCTCTGGTCTTCGGCCGCGATGACGCTGGCCGCCGCACAGCCAGCCATGATCTCCTTGGCCAGGTTGGGGCCGGTGAGAGCAGCCGCCGGATGGCCGGGAAACAGTTCGTTGATGATCTGGGTCATCCGCAGGTTCGACCCGGCTTCGAGGCCTTTGCTGATGCTGACGATCGGGATTCCTGGCTGGACGAACGGCTTGGCTTCGAGCAAGACCGCCCTGAACCCGTGTGATGGCACACCAACAACCAGCACCTCGGCTCGACGACAAGCCTGCTCGAGATCGGTGAGGGCCTCGAGCCTCGGGTGCAGCGAGAATCCGTCCAGATATCCGACATTCGTGTGTTGATCGTTGATCTCGTCGGATATCTCGGCCCGACGGGCCCACACAACGCTCTCGTTACGACGGGCGGCCAGCGAGCCAACCGTCGTACCCCACGATCCCGACCCGAGCACCGTGACCTTCATTCAGGAACCATTCTCGACAACCCCGTTTCACCGCACTGGTTTGGCACTGCACTGGTTTGGCACTGCACTGGTTCGGCACTGCACGACTTCGAACCACCGGGTCCAACGATGGACCGAGGGCAGTTTGGTACAGGATGGCAGAAATCGCATCCCGGTTCCCGATGTCGGCGTGGCGGTCAGGCCGCGAACTCGTCATCCTTCGGTTTCCAATTGGCGGCGTGAGGATAAAAGGCGCGAGCCCAGAGCGGCGAACGGAAACGGCGCCACTCGCCAACGGGTTGCTTCAGTCGATCAGCAACGACGAGGGCCACCGAGGGGTTGAACCCGAGTCCGCAATGACTGCCGAAGACCTCGACGTTCTCGCTCATCGGACCTTTGGACTCGAGGCAGGTTCGCCAATTCACAATTCCGTCGGTGCGGGTGTAGATCGACGTGGTCGGCACCGGGAGAGGTGGCCACTCCCTGCCGGCCATCGTCTCCGACGCTTTCGCGTCATGAATGGGCTTCAACGAATTCCAGACATTGCTGGCTGCACTCGGATCGCCGGGGGCCATGCGAATCGGGCTGCCCAATGTGATGACCTGCCGAACGTGTCCGGGATGATCACGGGCCAGCTGGCGGGCGAAGATCCCTCCGAGACTCCAGCCCACGATGCTGACCGGGTGCTTCTCCTTCCGCACGATCTCCCGGAAGCGCTGATCGAGCCCCTGCACGATGTGGGATGTGGGGCCCAGGTTGGCGCCGAGTTTCCATCCGTAGGTTCGATAGCCGAGCCGTCGGAGCAGAGCCCGCAGTTGCAGGGTGGAACGGTCACCGGCGGTGAAACCAGGGAGCACGAGAACGGCGTGTCCGTCGCCCCGTTCGAGATTCTCGAGCGCTGGTCGAAGGGCAGACCACATCGAATACTCGACCGCCGCTCGAGCCTCGAGTGCGGTGTAGAGAGATCGGGGAGCGGCCACAGTGGTGGGATTGGCGACGATCGGCGAGCCGATCCGTTCATCCCGTTTGTCCTGCCGCCGGCGTCTACTCATCGGCCAACTCCACCCCGAGCGCATCGGCCATGATCTGAATCTCCTCGAGGCAGTAATCGGCAATCGTCCAGAGGTCGGGAACGAGTTCGCGACAGGCAACCAGGCCGAAGTCCAAGACGTCGACGTAACTCTGGACGGTGATGTTGAGTCCCTGGCCATCGACGACGGTGGACACGGGGTAGTAGTGCTTCAACGGAGCGACGCCGCCGAGCGTGAGGGGCGTTCGGGGCCCGGGAACATTCGAGACGACGAGATTGGCCGGCGGGTTGGTCCAATCGGCGATCCTTGTGCGGGCCGCGATCCGGGCCGCACGAATCGAGAGCGCAGGTGGAGCAAGCTCGCTCATTTCCAGCAGCATGTCCGCCGGCACGAGGTCGAACTGGCCTTTGCCGACGACCATGGCTTCATGCACCTTGGCGATTCGATCGACCGGGTCGCCGCTCGAAGTGGGCAGCTCGGCGAATATCGCCGACACCCGATTCGACCACTTGTCGGTTTCCTCGCCCGTCCGAATCGAAACCGGCACCATGGCGATGAGGTTCTCGTCGGGCAGGACCTCATGATCTTCGAGATAGCGACGAAGAGCGCCAGCACAGATGGCCATGACCACATCATTGACGGTGGCGCCGCTGGCCTGTTTGATCTGCTTGATGTGAACAAGCGAAGCGCTGCGATACGCAAATCGGCGGTGGGCGGTGATCGATGCATTGAACGGAGTTCTCGGACCACCGAACGCGGGTAGAAGCGGTGGCCGGTCGACCTCGGTCGGACGCTCGTCACCGAGGAACTTCTTGGCGATCGCTCCCGCTGGTCCCGGCAGACTCTTCCGGAGTTGATCGGCAAGGTCGTCGAAGCCACGAGAACGGGTGATTCGGCCGGCCTCGGTGAGCATCTTGATTTGGAGCCGCAGGGCCTTCGCCGGCGAACGGGCGAGCTCGACCGCAGTTCGCGTGAGTAACTCGCGACTGGTCGGGGGTTGCTCCGGTCGCCAGGTGTCGGGCTCGGGGTCCGACGGGTCGAGGATCATCACGAGCATCTCGGCCCCGGCCGCACCATCGATCGTGGCATGGTGCACCTTGGTCAGCACTCCGAAGTCCCCGTCGGGGAGCCCGTCGATGACATACACCTCCCAGAGCGGACGAGACCGGTCCATCGGGCGTCCGACGAGGCGACCGACCAGTTCGCCGACCTGATATTCGTCGCCGTCGCCCGGTACTGCGATGTGGCGAAGGTGAAAGTCGATGTCGAAGTCGGGGTCGTTGATCCAGTAGGGGCGGTCGAGCCCGAACGGGACCTCGACCAATCGGCGACGAAACGGTTCGAGGTTGCAGAGCTTCGATTCGAGCTGGGCCCGGAACGCCTCGTACGGGTCGAAGTCGGGATCGTCGGGCCGACCGTAGATCGAGAGGCTGCTCACATGACCGAATGATGTGCTCGTCTCGAGGTTGAGAAAACTCACGTCGAGACCGGAAAGTTGCTTCATGCCTTGGCCTTTTGCTTCGCCGATCGCGTCGGCTTTGGATCTCGTCGTTTGTTTGGAATGGATTGGATGGACCCGATGAGCTGGCGTCGCAGCACCTTGCCGGCTTCGTTGCGAGGTAGGTCGGCAACGTAGACGAACTCACGAGGGACTTCGAAGCCTGCAAGATCGTGGCGGAGATGATCTTTGATCGACTTCGTCAGCGTTGCAAAATCTGTTTTGGTCGCGGACTCGCAGACGATGACGGCCCGGACTCTCTGGCCCAGATCGCGGTCGGGGGGACCAACGACCACCGCTTCGAGAACCGCGGGATGGGCCAGCAGGCTTCGTTCGATGTTGGACGGGAACAGATTCTCTCCGCCGCTGATGATCATGTCGTCGTGCCGGCCCGAGACGAAGAGGCAACCCTCGTCGTCCAGATACCCCTGATCACCGATGACCATGAAGCCGTCGAGGATCGCCTTGTTGCCGCCATCGGTGTAGCCATCGAAGTGCATGGCGCTCTCGATGACGATTTGACCAACCACATTGTGTCCGACGGGCGCATGCTCGTCGTCGACGATCCGCAGCCGAATTCCGCGCAAAGCATGACCGGCCGTTCCGGGTGCCGAGCGAAGATCGGCGGGAGCAGCCACGCTCACCTGGCCCACCTCGGTGGAACCGTAGAGGTTGTAGAGCGTGTCGCCGTGGCGGTTCATCCAGCGGAGGGCCAGATCGCCCGGAAGGGCCGATCCGCTCGTGGCGACCACACGAAGGCTCGAGAGGTCAGAGGAGTCACAACCTGCCGACTCGAGCATTCGATGCAACATCACCGGGACAGCAGCGAGAACGGTTGCCCCGTGGACCTCGATGTCGTCCGCGACCTGGTCGGGATCGAAGGCCCGATGAAGAATGATCGTGCCGGCGAGGGTGGCCGCAAGCACCATCTGACTCAATCCCCACGCGTGAAAGAGCGGCGCCGGCAAGACGAAAACGTCACCCCGCTCGTAGGGGATTGCTTCGACGAACCCGAGAGCGGCGATCGAGGCGCCGGGTCGAACCGAGCGCCGGGTTCCCTTGGGTGCCCCGGTGGTTCCCGAGGTGAGCACCACGGGTTCGGCCCCGCCGAGTGGACGAGGGAGCTGTACGAGAGGTCGCCACCGCGGGATGTCGGGGAAGGACCAACGGGCATCGGCCTCCGGGGCCGCAATCAGCACTCGAGTGGTGCCGGGAATGATCAGGGGATCAGCGAGGTCGGCGTCGGCAATCACGACGCCGATCGCTTCCCGAGCAATGACCTCGCTCAGCTGGGATGCCGGCAGCCCCGTGTTGAGGAAGACTGTGCGGGCCCCGAGCTTGGCGGCAGCAATCGTGCATTCGACGAAGGCCCGATGGTTGCGACAGAGCAGACCGAGGGCATCACCTCGTTTGACTCCCACCGCCCGCAACCCGCCGGCCAAACGAGTGGTCCGCCAATCGAGTTGACGGTAGGTGATCGATCCATAGTCGTCGATGACGGCCGTGCGGTTGGGATGGCGAACAGCAGCCGCGGCATAAGGAGCGGCCGTGGTCGGGCCCCAGAGAGCGGCTGCGGTGGTGAGGGCGGCGACGGCCGTGGGATCGAGCAGTCCGGCTCGGCGAATGGCACCGAACACCGAAGCCGACCCACCCTCGCCGGTCATCGTTTGCGGCCTCCGCCCGTGGCTTTCTTGGTCGTGGCCTTCTTCGCCGTGGCTCTCTTGGCGGGAGCCTTCTTCGCCGTGGCCTTCTTGGCCGTGGCCTTCTTCGCCGTGGCCTTCTTGGCCGTGGCCTTCTTGGCTACGGCCTTCTTCTTGACCGGAGCAGCAACCGCTCTTTTCTTTTGCGGGGCCGCCTTCTTCGCGCTCGGTCGCTCGGCTGAGGCATTCGAGGCATTCGAGGCAGGAGCAGCGGTCGCAGCAGCAGGAGCGGCCGGTCGGCTTGCGTCGTTTGCGGCAACGTGTTCGACGTGTTCGACAATCACTTCCTTGTCACCCACCTCGGCCACCACCATGACCTCGTCGTCGTCGGCCCCGTGCGGAGTGGCTGACGCCGAATCCTGGGGCTTCGACGGGCGAACGGCCGTGGTGTCTCGACCCAGATCCACCAGATCGGCGAATGAGCGCTCGACACATCGCCGGTACGCCTCGGGGTCGTCGATCGCCACCGGATCGAGGAAGAGTCCGATGTCGAAGTTGCCGTCGTACGACAGCCCTGTGGCGTTGGCTGCGGTGCCGGCGACGGGACCCATACAGACCGTGGCCAGCACTTTCGCACCGGCACAGAACAGGGGAAATGGTGCACCCCGGAGATTCGACGTTGCGAAGTCGATCCGTCCTGCCTGACTCCTGGCGGTGCGGGTGACCACCGACGTCGGCAACAAGTTGATCACACCCGACAGCCCGCTGATGCCACCGCCCCGCTCGGACTTCTCTCGAGCATCAGCGATTGCGGTTCGAATCTCGGACATTCGCGTTTCGAACGAGCCCGGATGTCCCGGCACCTGAACGAGCACCGGTGTGAAGGAGTTGCCACCCATCTTGCTGTCGGTACGAGTGCTCAGAACGAAGCTGGTGTTGAACGCATCCACCACCGTGTCGCGTTCGGCGTGATAGCGAACTGCACCCTCGGTGAGACCGATCATGAAGGCATCGTTGATGCTGCCCCCCAACATCTTGGCCGCTTGCTTCAATCCATCGAGCGGGACTTGCACATACTCGAGGTGACGGTGCCGTGAACGGTTCTGCCACAGCGGCGAGCCGCCCGGAATCTCGTTGTTCGATCCGGACAGGATGCTGGTTGTCGATCGGGCCGTGTTGGCGATGTCGCCGACTTTGGTCGTCGCCCGGTCGATGTCGCCCGGCCACAGCATCATCTCGCCCATGACCCGCCGACCGATTCCGGCCTGCCGGCGAATGAGGTGTCCGACCGTGCGCGTCGTGGTGGACATGAGGCTCGTGGCCAAATCTCCTCCCGATTCCTTCGCTCCGGTTTCACTGACGGCCCGAGCGAGGAGCTGGGCCAAGTCGACCTCGGCCGGTGGCTCTTCGTCACGGCTCGTCTGCTGATAGAGCTCGGCCATTCTGAGCTGGCCGATGCCGTCGGCGATCGCGTGGTGGGTCAAGGACCACACCGCACCGCGACCCCCTTCGACCCCCCGGATCGACACGAAGCGCCAGAGCGGCCTGGTCCGATCGAGGGGTTCCTCGTAGAGGGCCGTGACGAGATCGAGAAGCTGTCGTTCGGTGCCTGCACCGGGCAGTTCGATTTCTCGCACGTGGTAGTCGAAGTCGAATTCGGTGTCGACCACCCATGCCGGAGTGGACAAACGCCCGAGACCGGGAACTACACGCTGATAGAGGCGGGGCATCTTCGACATGCCATGACGAATGTGGCGTCGGAAGAGCTCCAGGTCGACCGGCTGGTCGAGGATGGTGAGACTCGCGCCGTTTGGATTGAGCCACGGGTCTTTCTCGATGTTCCACATGAGCGCTTCGTGCTCGGACATGCGGTCGGACAATTCAACTTCGCGTTCTCGTGCAGCCATTGGTTGCTCCTCACTCACGAATCGGTGCCGGGACGACGATCGGTTTCTGCGTTCGGGTCTCCGGTGTAGCCCGACGGGAAGGTCCGAGCGAGTTCCTCGGGAGAGGGTGTGCGGTGTTCGTGTGCCGCTGGGGGAAGAAGATCGACCAGCGCCTGCATGATTTGTTTCGTGTCGGCGTCGGGATCCTCGCGGCCGAGATCGATCGGTGTGCCGACGTTGGCCGACACGAGCGGTCGATCGGAGAGGGTCATGCGAGGAAGTTTGGCACTCCGGGGCCAGACCAGCTCGGTGCCCCAGAGCCCGATCGGGATCACTGGCGCTCCGCTCATCGCCGCCAGCTTGGCCGCACCCCAACGACCCTTCAGCTCGGGGTCGAAGAACGCCGGACCCCGGGGGATGGTGCCCTGCGGCGCCATCATGACGATCTCGCCACCCCGTAACGCCTTGGCCGCCATTTCCAGCGGCTCGTCAGAACCGGAGGCCCGCTCGACCCTCACTCCGCCGAGCGCTTTCATCAGTCGACCGACCACGGGGACGTCGAAGACCTCCTTCTTGCCGAGACCTCGCACCGACCGGCCAGCCTTCGCAACGGCGAGACCCATCACCGTCGGATCGAAATAGGAGCGGTGGTTGAACACGACCAGCGCCGGACCATCGCTCGGAATGTTTTCGATGCCGCTGAATTCGATGCGGGCATAGGGAGCGATCAGTTCCGGACGCATCAATGGGCGGGCCCAGTCCTGGATCTCACGGCCGGCGATCTTGACCACGCCCTCGGACTTGTCGAGATGGCGAATCGGCCAGCCCTTCACCACGGCCGTGGCCAACAGCTGCGCATCGGGGTTGACTGCAACCGGATGTCCGACGGCGTCGAGGAGCGGCGCATCGAAGTAGCTGTCGCTGTATGCGTAGCTTCGATCGAGTCGGACCGCGTTTGCGTTGGCCCAGGCAACGACGGCATCGGCCTTCGCCCGGCCCCAGACGAAGGGGCCGTCGAGCTCGCCGGTGAACTCGCCATCTGCGTTCTTCCAACGGGTGCAGACCACCTCGTCGAACCCGAGGGCCTCGGCGATGGGTCGCACGAAAGGCTCGGGCGAGGTGGTGGCGAGTACCAGAACCGCACCGGCGGCCCGATGCTCGTCGATCAGGCCCCGGGCGAACGGTTGCAGCCCGGCGGCGATCTCGGCTGCTGCGTCTTGGCAGGCTCGCTGAACCGCATCCACGCTCCAACCGGCCGATGCCCTTCCCGCGTACTTTGCCGGCTGCATCATCAGCCAGTTCTCGCCGAACTGTTCATAGAGGCGCATGATGGTGTCGGCGAATGGAATGTCACGGGCCGAGGTGATGCCTGCGGCCGCGAGGTGATGCTGGATGATGGTGGACGATGAACCGGAGATCAGGGTTCGATCGAGATCGAAAACAGCTGCGTGTTGGGCCATGCAACCCAGGTTATGTCAGCGACTGACATAAGTCAATCACTGACTTTTGCCCGGGGATCTTCTACAGTTGCCGGATGTCGCAGGACTCCACCACCGAACTTCTCGAGGGACGCAGGTCCAGGAAGAAGTCGAGGACCCGAGTTGATCTCATGGAAGCCGGGGCCACGTTGTTTGCCGAACGGGGCTTTGACGGGGCCACCACCAACGACATCGCCGAACTCGCCGACGTCTCGCAGCGCACACTCTTCCGCCACTTCCCCACGAAGGAATCGCTGCTCTACGGCGACATGGACGAACTCCGTTTGGAGCTGAGGGCCGGTTTGGCTGCTCGCCCCGAGGGCGAACCCGTGCTCACCTCGGTCCGGGCCGCCATGTTGTCGTTGGCCGACAATTTCAACCGAAATCGCGACCGGCGACTACTCCAAGGACGCCTGGCCGCGGCCCATCCTTCGGTCTCCGCCTACAGCCGAGCAACGGTGCAGGCCCAATGGGAACGCGAGATCATCGCAGCTGCGGCCGAACAACTCGGCGTCGATCCCATGGTCGACCCCCGGCCCGAGATCATCGCCGGCGCCACCATGTCGGCGATTCGAATTGCCACTCGACAATGGACCGCCAGCTCGGGCGCGGCCGACTACCTCCACCTGATCGTGTCGGCGCTCGATGCGATCGGAACACTCGGCGACCTCCGCGTGAGCGCAGCCTGATCGAGGGCCCTATTTTGCGGGCCGATTACCTGTGGCATGCTCTTGTCATGCCATTCGTCACACTGAGCCGCCAGTGAACCTCGCATCCATCATCGAACTCCACGACGCAAATTCGATCGCGTTGATCGACGGCGACGACAAGATCAGCTACGGCGAGTTGCGGGATCGGGTTGCCTCGGCCCGCACTCGACTGCATCAAGAAGGCATTGGTCCCGATTCTCGGGTTGCGATCATCGCCGGGAACGAGCCGGCCTTCGTCGTCGGAGCGCTGGCGACCCTCGGTCTCGGAGCAGTTGCGGTGCCGATCCAGGGGACGAGCCCGATGCCCGAACTGGTGCGGAAGCTGAAGGCGGTGAGTCCTGATGTGATCGCCGTCGGTGACGCCGGCGACTGGTTGGCCCCACACCAGGCCGAACTCGGAGCGCCCTTCGTTGATCTGACGACGATCGATCGGTCGACGAGTGCCAGCGGAGATGGCCCCGTGCCACCGATTGCACACCGCGACGATGACGACCTCGCGTTCTTGATGTTGACCAGTGGCGTCTCGAGCGACGCCAAGGTGGCGATGCTCAGCCATCACAACCTCGCCTGGATCCAAGATTCGATCATCGATGAACCAATCGTGGGCCTGAGCGCTGCCGATCTTTCCCTGGGGGTCCTTCCTTTCTCGCACATCTTCGGACTCAACGTCGTTCTTCTCACGTCGCTCCGGGTCGGCGCCACGATCGTTCTCCAACGCCGATTCGACGCTCATTTCAGTCTCGAGCTGATTCACCGTTGGCAGATCACATTCGTGTCGGGGGCGCCACCGATGTGGCAGCGGTGGGCGGTGGCCGACGCTCCCGACAACGCCTTGTCGTCGATCAGGAATGCGGCATCGGGCGCGGCCGCGCTCCCCCGCGACATCTTCGATGCGATTCGTGATCGTTTCGGGGTGGAGATCGGTGAGGGTTACGGCCTCACCGAAACGTCACCCATCGTCACCTGGAGCCGCGGCGTCGAGGTGAAACCGGGTTCGGTAGGACGCCGTCTCGAAGGAGTCGACGTCGTAATCGTCGACCCCGATGGAACACCCGTCGAGCAGGGTGACACGGGCGAAATCGTCGTTCGCAGTCCAGGCGTGTTCAAGGGATACCTCGATGCACCGGAGGCCACGGCTGCAGTTCTCACCGATGACGGATGGTTCTGGACTGGCGACATCGGCGTGTTCGATGACGCCGGTTATCTCCACCTCGTCGATCGCATCAAAGACATCGTCATCGTCTCAGGATTCAACGTCTACCCCTCCGAGGTCGAGACGATCCTCATGGAACATCCGGCCGTTCGCGGTGCCGTCGTCGTCGGCGCTCCCCACGGAGAGACCGGTGAAACGGTCGTTGCGCACGTGTCGGGCGACGCCACGGCCGAGGAACTCGACGCCTTCGTGAGGGCGAGGCTCAGTCGCTACAAGTGTCCGACCGAATACCGCTTCGTCGACGAACTTCCCGTGGCCCCCACTGGAAAGCTCATCAGGCGGGAACTCCGCTGATGACCGAACAACCAACATTCCGATTCGAAGCGGCCCCTGAATTGCCGGGTGCTGACCGGATCAGCAAGTACGGGTTCGGAGCAATTCGCAAGCTGGTCGACCGACTTTGGGACGTCACCGTCGAGGGAATCGAGAACATTCCCCTGGAGGGTCCAGGAATCATTGCGCCCAACCACCTCTCCTTCTGCGACTCGGTCTTCGTTCCTGCCGTCCTCCCCCGCCGTGTCTGGGCGATCGGGAAGGGCGAATACATGGACAGCTGGAAAACGAAGCACCTCTTTCCGGCGTTGGGAATGATCCCGGTCGATCGCAGTGGTGGCGACGCGGCGCAAGCTGCGCTCGACACGGCGGCAAGTGTTCTCGAAGGCGGCCATCTCTTCATGATCTATCCCGAAGGCACGCGATCTCGCAGCGGCAATCTCCACAAGGGTCGAACAGGAGCCGCCCGGCTCGCAGCGCGCTGTGATGCACCGATCATTCCGGTGGGCCATGTTGGCACTCTCGAAATCCAGCCTCCCGACTCCGTCACGATGAAGATCCACAAGCCCGCCACGATCCGTTTCGGCGAGCCGATGCGGGCTGAAGACTTCGGTGACCCGACCGATCCGAGAGTGCTACGACTGTTGACCGACGCCGTCATGTTCGAGATCGCTCGGCTCTCGGGACAGAAATACGTCAACACCTATGCCGGGGCCCCCGAGCAAGTCGAAGGGACCAAGCCTTCGGTGCCCACACCGGGCAGCCGCCCACTGGTCCCGACGATTCCATCTGGGAGGATCGATCCCGCGCCTACGACCAACGGTGGCTCGGAGATGGCCCACGCCGCTGTGTCCGAGCTGGCCGTGCGGACCTGAATCGTCCGGGATTGTCAGCGGGCCTGGATCAGCGCCACTGGATCTTCTCGGGCGTCGAGATCGGCGACGACCGCGGTTCCCTTGCCTGCGGCTTTGGCTCGGTACAACGCTTGATCGGCAGCACGAATGAGATCGGCCGGCGACGCCGGGGTCGTTGCCGCACTGATGCCGACACTGACGCCGATCACGACTCGAGAAGATCCAACCATGATCGGGTCGGATGAGGCCGTAAGGATCGAGTGAGCAAGCTCGTGGGCCCTGTCGTTGCCAGCGTCAGGGAGCATGACCACGAATTCGTCCCCGCCGTAGCGGGCCACGAGACCAGTCGGCCCGGCCGCTGATTCCAGTCGGCGAGCGATCCACGTCAGCGCTTGATCGCCGACCTCGTGACCGAACTGATCGTTGATCGCCTTGAAGTCGTCGAGGTCGACGAAGGCGACCGCCACCCGGCCCGGGATTCGGGCCTCTCGCTGCAACTCGCGGTCCAGCGTGCGCCGGTTCGCCAAACCGGTGAGCGCATCGTGGGACGCCGTATGCCGAAGCTGGCGCAGCAACGTTGCCGTTTCGATCGCGGCCGACGTCTGGGCCACGAGCGCCGCCAACGAGCGGGCGTGATCTTCGTCGATCGGAAGCTCAGACCAACCCGTGACCACGGACTGGCTGTGAGGTTCGCTGATCGCAACACTATGAACCCGAGCCTGCTCTCGTTCGACCCACAACGTGACCACCGGTCCATCGGCTGAAGCATCTGCCGATCTCGGTACTCGCGCCACGATCCCATGTTCGCCGACGGCAAAGGGCTTCGCCCCGGACTGGTATTCGACGGTGGCCGCTTGGAATCCGAGGGCCAGCGCCTGATTGGCGCAGAGCACGAGCGCATCGTGGGTCGAAAGATTCTTCAGTACATGACTCGTCTGTTCGATCACCGCCAAGCGGTGCTCCCTCCTGGCCACCGCCAAGGTCAGGCCATTTTGGATCTCCCAGCCTTCGCGCATCCACTGGGCCAGAAGACCAACCGAGATGGCCACGGCGAGAAGCGTTCCCGGAATTCTCACCAGCAGGGTCGCATCATCGACAGATTCGATCACACCGGTGAGCGCAGCTGCGAGGTATCCGAGGCACGTTCCGACCCATGAGAGAACCGAAGCCATCGATCCATGTCGTACGGCAGCACTGACCACGGGAATCACGAGCAAGACCCATGACTGCTGCCCCAGTGGGCCATCGAGGGCGATAGCCAAGCCGACGATTGCCGCAACATCGAGACATTGGGTGAGCCACGTCCAGATTGGCCCGGCGGCGACCTTCTTCGACAACAGATTCAACAGCAAGACCGAGCCCACGATCGCCAGCAAGATGGCGCTCAGCGAAATCCAGGACGGTGGGCCCGTCAACGGCCGATAGGCACCGATGACGAAGCAGGCCAGGAGGCCCATGACCACGCGCACTGCTCGGAGGGCCGAATCGGCGTGGGCCACAATGGTCACCGAATCGGAGGCGCTTTCCGTCTCTCGCGACCTTGCTCTCGCCAACCTCATGAGTGTGACCGGGCTGACGACTCGGTCATCCAACTGGAACGACCGAAGTACACGACGGCGACCAAGCCTGTCAGCAGAGCGGCCAGCGGAAGCCAACGACCGTCGTGGACCCAGCGAGCGGGCAGGCCGACGAAGGGAACGACGACGATGCCGACACCGCGGATCTGTTCCGGCGTCACCAAATCGGAGTCGATGGATCGGTTGGCATCTCCCGAGGTCCGATAGCCAGTGGCCGTGACTTCGGAGATTCGGTGTAAACGCGTGGTGCTGCCGTAGTCGAAGTTGATGACGGCTCCGACAGAAAGGTCGATGCCGTCATCCGGAGCAATCACCACCACATCCGCCACTCTGATGGCCGGTTCCATCGATCCCGACGCGACCACGACCGATCCATACCCGAACAAGCGGGGAGCTGTGGTGAGCACGGCGAGGCCGACCGCCAACACCAGTACGAATGTGGCGATCGAGCCGACGACAACTCGGCCGAACTGCATCGGCGGATCGAGCATCGGGTCGCCCAGCAGCTGCTGCGTCGTTTCGGTGCCGACGTCCTGCAATTGAAAGCGCACGTTCACACCACCCGACACAACGGGCCGGGCGGGCGTGCCAGTGAGCGCAGCGGCCACGAACGGCAGCGTGCGGGTCGGGATGGAGTTCCCGGTCGTCAGACTCCCGGTTGTCCGTGTCGCAGAATGAACCACGCCCCAGCTTCGGCACCGGCCGCCCGTTGATGAGTGGCGGGCAGACTCGCTGCTCGGCAGCAGGGCCTGTTTCGGCCAGCGCAGGCAGGAAAAACACCCAGTCGGGTTGGTTCG
>JBBKXQ010000005.1:0-7998 GCA_037969565.1 Acidimicrobiales bacterium
GCCACCGCGCCACCCACCAGTGCACCACCCATCACCGCACCGCCGGCCACGGCAGCCCCAACCACTGCACCTCCGGCCACGGCAGCCCCGACCACTGCACCTCCGGCCCCGACCACCGCACCCGAAGCTTCACCCTCGCAACCCACGGCCGAGCAATGGGCCGCGCTGCGCGAGTGTGAGTCGAGCGGCAACTACGGAGCGGTGAGTTCGAACGGTCTGTATCGAGGGGCCTACCAATTCGGTCAAGCAACATGGGACGGCGTCGCCCGACGAACGGGCCGAACCGATCTGGTCGGCGTTCGACCGAACGAGGCGTCGAACGGCGATCAGGACGCGATGGCCTTGGCGCTTTGGCTGGCCCGAGGATGGGGTCCTTGGCCGACGTGCGGCGCTGGCCTGTCCTGACTGCCAGACTCGCACCCTGACTACCAAACGGCTCACGCGAACTGATGTCAGTGAACTCCTCCAACGGCATGGCCTCGAACCCAGTCGGGCGCTCGGACAGAATTTCCTGTGCGACCCAGGAACGATTGACAAGATCGTGCGATTGTCGGGAGTGAAGGCCGACACCCAGGTCATCGAAATCGGGCCCGGCCTCGGCTCTCTCACGATCGCACTGGCTGAAACCGGGGCCAAGGTGGTTGCCGTCGAACTCGATCGTTATCTGATCGAACCGCTGACCGAGGTCGTTGCGGGCCACGACGTCACCATCGTGAATGATGACGCACTCACACTCGACTGGACGGCAACACTCGACGCTCATGGCAGCGACGGCGACAGCGACCGACCGTGGTCGGTGGTCGCCAACCTTCCCTACAACGTCTCCGCTCCACTCGTACTGGAGCTGCTGGCGGCCCAGCCCCGGCTCCGAACCTGGCTGGTGATGGTGCAGAAAGAGGTTGGTGAGCGTTTCGTCGCCGGACCAGGATCCAAAACGTATGGCATTCCTTCCGTGCTGATCGCGTTCTGGGGGAACGCTCGTATTGTCGGCTCGGTCCCGCCCCAAGTGTTCCTTCCCCAACCCAAGGTCGACAGCGTGCTCGTGAGAATCGACCGGCATGAGGTGTTGCCCGTGGCTGCCCCATTCGATCGGGTGGCAGCGCTCGTCCGGGCCGGATTCGGGCAACGGAGAAAGATGCTCCGCCGCTCGCTGTCCAGCATGCTCAGCGAGGAACAGATCGCGGCCGCGGGCGTCGCCCCAACCGATCGAGCTGAGCAGCTCGACGTGGTTGCGTGGGGACGGCTGGCCGAGTCGATGGGTGCTCGTCTCTGATGTCGGTATCGCCGATCTCGGCGCTGCTGGTGGTTGCCCCCGCCAAACTCACGGTTCGTCTCCGCATCGTCGGGACTCGGGCCGATGGCTTTCACCTCATCGATGCCGAGATGATCACCCTCGACCTCCACGACACCCTCGAGATCGACGACACCGGTGTCGGGCTCGAGGTGATCGGAGGTACCGACGACATACCGGTGGGTCCATCGAATCTGGTGAACCGAGCGCTGGCCCTGGCCGGTCGAACGGCGGCCGTGAAATTGACCAAACGCATTCCCTCCCGAGCCGGACTCGGCGGTGGCTCCTCGGATGCCGGGGCCATCTTGCGATGGGCCGGTTTCGACGACCTCGAGGCTGCGGCCGGCCTCGGGGCCGACGTTGCGTTCTGCCTGGTGGGCGGTCGGGCCCGCGTCGCCGGCATCGGTGCAGTGGTCGAACCGCTCCCATTCGCGCCGCAGACGCTCACGCTGGTCTCGCCGCCTGTCCCGTGCTCCACCCCGGCGGTGTATCGAGCTTGGGACGAGCTCGGCGGGCCTCGCCACGCCCACAGCGAGAACGATCTGGAGCCGGCTGCCCTGGTAGTGGCTCCGGAGTTGGAGGGCATCCGCGACGAACTGTGGTCGGCCACCGGCATTCGGCCGACCTTGGCCGGCAGCGGGTCGACCTGGTTCGTGCCGGGGTCACACCCTGGACCCGGGCGGGTCATCGTCGACGCCACCCCGGCCGACTGGCTCGGTCCGAAAACGTAGGAAACCACCCTCGCCGACCCGGTGGACGGGGACGAGGATGGCCTGTGTTCCACGCGAACGCTGGGGTCAGCGTCCGATCAGATTGTTGGAGAAGCTGCTACTTCTTCTTGTTGCGGCGCTGA
Organism: Acidimicrobiales bacterium; assembly: GCA_037969565.1. Lineage (GTDB taxonomy): Bacteria > Actinomycetota > Acidimicrobiia > Acidimicrobiales > SZUA-35 > SZUA-35. The sequence goes on from JBBKXQ010000005.1 coordinate 2,145, forward strand.
ATGCGCGTCCGCTTCAAGAGCTTGCGGTGCTTCTTCTTACGCATGCGCTTGCGGCGCTTTTTGATGAGCGATCCCATGAGGGGGCAGAGGCTAGCGGTTGGGCTCGAGCGTGCAACGCTCCGAGGGGCACCGTGGTCGAGGAACTCGAACAAATCGAACCATGCACCACCTTTCCCGAACCATCCACCGCCCTCTCCGGCCTCGACACCGCTCGGTTTCCCGACCCCGACACCGCTCGATCCCTCCATCGAGATGTCGCCCCGAGGAAGCGTTGGGCACGCACCGAACGGGCGGTCGCCTGGGATAGTCTTCTGCGGGTCAATCCCAGGTAGTTCAGTTGGCAGAACGCCGGACTTTGAATCCGGTCGTCGTTGGTTCGATCCCAACCCTGGGAGCCAGTCCACATCGTCGAGCAGAACGCGAGGGGACCATGCCAGATCGTCCGTTGTCCGCTTTGGTTGTTGCCACTGCGTCCGGAGCTCCGATGAGGTCGGAGCGGCCCAAATCGATCCACCTGTTGTGTGGGAAGCCCATGCTCTCCTATGTGCTGGAAGCACTTGCGAGCGTCGACGTCGGCCCGAGCGTGGTCGTCACCGGCCCGAGTGGTGATTGGGTCAGCAAGCGGATCATGGAAGATCCACCGGGTTTTCCGATCCGGTTCGTCGAGCAGCGGCACGACCACGGCACGGCCGACGCCGCGCTCGTTGGTCTCACCGGTTTCGATGACTTCGACGACGAGGGCGATCTGATCATCGTCCCGGCCGACATTCCACTTCTCGACACCGAGACGCTGGCCACGCTCCTCTTCGAGCACCGTCGGATCGATGCCGCGTGCACGATGCTGTCGGCCGTTGTCGACAGCCCGAGCGGACACGATCGAATTCTCCGTGACAGTCGAGGCAACATCAGCGGAATCGGCGCCGCCGGCGACCTCGTCGGTGATGAACGAGGTGTCAACGAGATCGCACTGGGCGTTCTCTGCGTCCGTCGAGGGCTACTCGCTCCTGCCGCCCGCCGGACGAATCCCAGCTATCGAGACGGTCGCCATCATCTCGACGGTGTCCTCGAGGTGTTGGCCGACTCCGGTCACCGTGTCGCCAGCGCGAGGATCGACGGCGATCCAGGCTGGCTCCAGCCGGTGAACAACCGGCGTCAGCTTTCCGACGCCGAAGCCGAACTGCGACGGCGCACGAATGCCCGTTGGCTCGATCGAGGGGTCACGATGATCGATCCCGAGCGAACCTACGTCGACTCCACCGTCCAGCTCGGCGTTGATGTCACGCTCTTTCCAGGAACCATGTTGCAAGGCACCACCGTGATCGGCGACGGCTGTGAGATCGGTCCCGACTCACGAATCGACCGATGCGTGGTCGGCCGTAACTCGATCGTCGAGAAGACAATGGCTCGGGGGGCTCGAATCGGCGACGGATGTCGAGTCGGCCCATTTGCGGTCATCGAACCCGGGGCCGAGCTTCCCGACGGGACGGTCACGGGTCCCTTCTATGCTGCTCGAACCGACGGTTGAGTCGTCCGTCACACCGGTGGATACGTTTGTCAGAAACATACGTTTGTCAGTCGACGATCACAGTGATCACCAATGGGCTGGCGGGCTCGGGGATTCGTTCAAATGGAAGCTGTCACAACCAAATTCGTTCACATGGAAGCGGTAACCACCAAGAAGTTGCACCTGTTCGCGGGGCGCCACAATGTCGAGTTGTCGGAGGAGGTGGCGGCCCATCTCGGCACGGCCATCACCGAAGCCCATCTGAGCCAGTTCGCCAACGGTGAGACGCACTGTCGATTCGCCGAGTCGATCCGCGGGTCGGATGTTTTCATCATCCAGAGTCACGGCAACCTCGACGGTCGCTCGCTGAACGACGCGATGATGGAACATCTGATCATGGTCGACGCCGCTCGTCGGGCCTCGGCCAAGCGGATCACGGCGGTCATCCCGTTCTACGGATACGCCCGCCAAGATCGCAAGTCCGAAGGACGCGAACCCATCACGGCTCGCTTGGTGGCGGATCTCTTCTCCGCTGCCGGCACGTCACGGTTGGTGGCGGTCGACCTCCACAGCGGGCAGATCCAGGGGTTCTTCAACGGACCGTTCGACCACCTGGTGGCCATGCCGGTGCTCATCGAGCGCCTGAAATCGGCGAGCGACAATCTCGTGGTCGTCTCGCCTGACGCCGGCCGGGTGAAGGTTGCCGAGCGGTACGCACAGCAGCTGCATGCCGATCTGGCCATCGTGCACAAGCGTCATTTGCAGGGCGTGAAGAACTCGGTCGAAGCCAAAGACGTCGTTGGTGACGTCGAGGGACGCGACTGCGTGCTCATCGACGACATGATCGACACCGCCGGCACCATCTGTCAGGCCGCCGAACTACTGATCGAGCGAGGGGCCAAGTCGGTGATGGCGGCAGCGACACACGGCGTGTTCAGTGGCCCCGCCATCGACCGGCTCAAGAACTCGGTCCTCGAGCGGGTGATCGTCACGAACACGCTTCCGATGCCCCCCGAGAAGCAGTTCGACAAGCTCGAAGTGCTCTCGGTGGCACCGCTGATTGCACACGCCATCAAGGCCGTGTTCGAGGACTCGTCGGTGAGCGAGATCTTCGACGGTCAGAATCAGCAGTGAGCCCGCTAGCATCCAGCAGCTGATTGCGCCCCGTTTCGCGCTCGTTCCAGAGGATCGTTTCATGACTGTTGTCAATGCCACCGCCGGCCGAGATCTCGGCACCCGTCCTTCCCGCCGTATGCGGGCTGAGGGCCAACTTCCAGGCGTCATCTACGGCGAGGGCATCACCCCGCAGCCCGTGCAGGTCACCTACAACGAGCTCCGCGATGCGCTGAAGGGCCCGGCCGGACTCAACACCGTGTTCACCCTCAACATCGATGGCGTGGAAAACCAGGTCATCGTGCGTGACATCCAGCGAGACCCGATCCGGCGCACCGTCCGACACGCCGACTTCATGCGAGTCACCGACGGCACGAAGGTGAAGCTCACGATCCCGATCGTGCTCACCGGTCGGGCCGTCAAGGTTCTCGACAACGGCGGCATCATCGAGCAGAAGCGCCACGAGCTCAAGGTTCTCGTCGGTCCGATGCACATTCCGCACCAGATCGAAGTGGACGTCTCTCACATGGATCTGGATCACCGGATTTCCGTTGCCGACCTCGATCTTCCCACCGGCGTCGAGTCGCTGATCGATCCCGGTATCACGGTCGCCGCCACCGTCGTGCCTCGCGGCTTGAAGAGTGATCTCGACGAAGACGAACTTCTCGATGAAGACGGCGAGCCCATCGTGGCTGCCGACGGCGAAGACGGTGAAGCCAGCGCCGACGGCGATGGCGGATCCAGCGAATCCCAGGAGTAACAAAACCTCGTGTCGCTGCTTTCCCGGAAACCGGGAGAGGCTCGTCGTCGAGGTACGCCGGCAGACCTTTTGGTCATCGGACTCGGTAACCCCGGGTCCGAATTCGAGTCGACCCGACACAACGTCGGGGCTGACACGGTCATGTTGCTGGCTCAACGCCACAACGAGAAGCTGAGCCGGGGCAAGGAACGGGCTCTGGCGGCCGAGTTGCGCATCGGCTCGAAGCGAGTGGCGGTTGCCTTTCCGCAGACGTTCATGAACAACTCGGGCGAATCGGTGCGGCTCCTGGCCCGCCGGTTCGGCATCGACGATGCCGAACAAGTGATCGTGGTGCACGACGAACTCGACCTCGACGTCGGTCGTCTCAAGCTCAAACAGGGTGGCGGTTTGGCCGGCCACAACGGCCTTCGCTCGATCACCCAGCACCTCGGAACCACCGACTATCTGCGTCTCCGTATCGGAATCGGCCGACCGCCGTCATCCCAGGCCGGGCGCGACTTCGTCTTGCGTCGGCCCGGCAAGGCCGAACGGGTGGATCTCGACATTTCGATTGCCCGAGCCGCCGATGCCATCGAACAGCTTCTCGTCGAGGGTCTCGACGCCACGATGAGCACCATCAATCGACGGTCCTGAGCAGCATCCACCGTCTGACCTTGGTTACCGTGTCGTGATGCGTCGTCGATCGGTTCAATCATCACCAACGCGCTGGGTCGTTTTCGTTGGCTTCATGATGGTCGTCGGGGTTCTGTCGATGGCCGACCGAGCGCCCGATCTGATCCATGGTCTCCTCGCAACGACTCGGGATCAGGCCCATGCCCTGGAAATCCGATTCGGAACCGACTTCGTCGACCGAGGCGATCTGCCCTTCGAGTGGGACACGATGAGCCACTTCATGTCGTGGGCTGCCGCTGGCCTTCTCGGTCACATCATGGTTCGGCGCCGATTCTCCTCGGTCCTTCTGGGCCTCGGACTGTTTGCCATGTCGGCCGCGATCGAGGTGGCCCAACCCTTCCTCTCGTCCACACGATCCCTTTCGCTCACCGACCTCACGGCCAACGGACTCGGCATCATCCTCGGTATCTCGATGGCGGCAATCGTCACCCGTATTGCTGTTCGTCCGAGGCATCTCCTCACACCCTGACCGCCTAGCCTGACTCGGTGAGTTTCCAGCGCTTGCCGCGCCTTGTTGCCGAGGACGAATCAATCACCCGAGTGATCGGTAGGGCAACCACGGTCTTGGCTGTTGCCGAGCCGGCCCGGGCCATCACGATTGCGGCCCTCGTGGAGGGTTCGAGTCGCAAACCCGTCCTCGTTGCGGTCCCCACAACGGGCGATGCCGACCGAATCGCCAACGACCTGCGTCTCTACCTCGGTGCCGACGACGTCCTCACGTTCCCGGCCTGGGAGACGTTGCCTTTCGAGCGGGTGAGTCCGTCGATCGAGGCCATGGGCCAGCGGATGCGCACGCTCTGGTATCTGCGGGATCCCGAACAGAGCCCGCGTGTCATCGTGGCTCCTGTCCGAGCCCTCGTGCAACGACTCGGCCCTCACGTCGACGAAGTCGAACCGATCGTGGTCGGCAGTGGTGACCAGCTCGATCCTCAACGCCTGGTGGCCGATCTCGTTGCCATGGGATACCGCCGCGAGCCTCAGGTGGAACATCGAGGCGAAGTCGCAATCCGGGGGTCGATCGTCGATGTCTATCCTTCTACCGCCGACGCCCCGATCAGGATCGACCTCTGGGGCGACGAAGTCGATCGACTGACCGAATTCACCGTCAACGATCAACGGTCGACCATCGACATCGCCGAAACAGAGATCTTTCCCTGCCGGGAGCTGCTGGTCACCGACGACGTTCGGGCTCGAGCCGAACAACTGATCGGCGAGGCTCCCTGGGGTCGCGAACAGTGGCAACGGTTGGCCGACGGCGAGATCTTCGACGGGATGGAGAGCTGGTTGCCCTGGCTTTCCGACGACGAGCGAGTGCTCCCCGATCTCCTGCAACGGGACGCCCTGGTGGTGCTCGTCGAACCCCGACGCATGCGCGATCGTGGCGCCGATCTCCTGGCTGAGGAGGCCGATCTGGCCACAACTCTGGCTCGGACCTGGGGCGCTGTCGCCGACAGCACGAAGTCCGGTGAAGACGAGTTCCCCCGGCTCCATCTCTCTTTCGATCGGCTACTCGCCACCACCGACGCGCCCGTGATCACAGCCATGTCGGTGCCCGAAGGGCCCCATGTTGCGGTGCTGCCGGCCTCCAGTTGGCCCGAGCCGGGCGAGGCGCTGGCGGCGCACATCCAACAACTTCTCAACGATGGTGGGCGGGTCATCGTCACCGCCGACGGTGCAGGTTCCGCCGCCCGTGTGCTCGATCTACTCGCCGATTGGGGGATCCACCCGATCGACCACGGCCCCACCCACCCGGAGATGATCATCCCCGGAGCGCTGGCCATCGTGGTGCCCCTGCTCCTCGGCTT
>JBBKXQ010000006.1:0-11791 GCA_037969565.1 Acidimicrobiales bacterium
CCCGACGCCTGCCGACCGTCCAAGGAGAGACGTGTTTCGATTGATAATCCGTCGCTTGCTGGCGTTGGTGCCGCTCCTGTTCATTGTCTCGATCGTGATTTGGGGTTTGTTGCTGCTCATTCCCGGCGATCCTGCGATTGCCATTGCCGGGGAGACTGCGACGCCGGAACAGATCGAGGCCGTTCGTGAAGATCTCGGACTGAACGATCCCATACCGGTCCGATACGGTCGCTGGGCCTCGGGGGTACTTCGAGGTGATCTCGGCACGTCGCTGTTCACCAGCTACAAGGTGAAGGACGCAATATTCGACCGGCTGCCAGTGACGCTCTCGCTTGTCGGTTTGTCGTTCGCGCTTTCGATCCTGATCGGAATCCCCGCGGGGGTGTTCGCCGCGATCAACCGGGGTCGGTATGTCGATCGATTCCTGACGGTCGGGACCTCCGTGGGCATCGCGGTGCCGAACTTTTGGCTCGGACTTCTGCTCGCAACGTTCTTCGGTCTGCGACTCGGATGGTTCCCTTCCGGTGGGTACGTCCCCCTCTCCGAAAGTTTCACCGGCTGGGCACATCGCATGGTCCTGCCGTCGCTGACGCTCGCGTTGGCGGGTTCGGCCGAGTTGGGCCGACAGATGCGCGCTGGCATGGTCGACGTGCTCGACCAGGATTTCATCCGGACGCATCGGGCAAAGGGCCTGCCGCGGAGGACGGTGATCGGAAAGCACGGCTTGAAGAACGCACTCACTCCCGTGGTGACCGTCGCTGGGCTTCAGGTCGCCCGCATCTTCGGACTCTCGACGATCGTGGAGCAAATCTTCTCGATGCAGGGCGTTGGCCAGCTGGCTATTGATTCGGTCTTCAAGCGTGACGTTCCAATGATCCAGGGCGTCGTATTGATGGTGACGCTCATGGTCGTTGCGGCGAACCTGATCGTTGACATCTCCTACGGCTATCTCAACCCGAAGGTTCGAGCCGAATGACCGCCGTGGCGTCTAGCGAAGGCATCAGGGCAGCGACCGGAGAGTCACCCTTTCGACGATTCCTTCGACGGTTCAAGCAGGAACGTGGCGCCCTGGTGGCCTGCGGATTTCTCCTGCTCGTAGCAATTTGTGCGGTAGCTGCTCCGTTGCTTGCCCCGTACGACCAAGATGCACAATCGCTGAGTGACCGACTTCAGAACGTCAGCGCCTCTCACCCACTGGGCACCGACGATCTCGGTCGGGATGTGCTGTCGCGCATGCTGTTCGCATCGAGGGTCTCGCTCATTGCGGCGATACAGGCAACAGCGATCGGCGTGCTACTAGGAGTTCCGGTCGGGCTGGTTGCAGGTTACGTGCGTGGCTGGTTCGACACGCTTGCGAGCCGAGTCGCTGACGCAATCATGGCAATCCCTGCGCTTCTGTTGGCCCTGGCGATCGTCGGTATTCTCGAACCGAACCTCACCAGCGCCATGATCGCGATCGGAGTCGTCTATGCCCCGCGACTGTTTCGGATAACGCGGGCAGCTGCCCTCTCGGTTCGCGAGGAGACCTACGTCGAAGCAGCGAGAAGCCTGGGTACAGGGACGGGCCGGATCATTCTCGGACATGTACTCCCGAACATCTTGTCACCGCTCGTGGTACAGATTTCGCTGTCCATGGGTTTCGCAATCCTGTTCGAGGCAAGTATCAGTTTTCTCGGACTCGGTGTGCAGCCACCCGATGCCTCGTGGGGCTCGATGCTCGGCCGTTCCACGCGATTCTTCGAAGGCAGTCCGCACCTGGTCGTCGTACCTGGGGTTGCGATCCTGCTCACCGTGTTGTCCTTCAACATCATCGGAGATGGCGTCCGGGATTCGCTCGGCAAAGAGACGAGGAATGCGGAATGAGCGCCAACGAACCGTTGCTCGCAATCGAGGATCTAGAGATCAGCTTCGCAACCGAGAGTGGCATGCTGCCAGTTGTTCGAGGACTCGATCTCACGGTGAACAGCGGCGAGGTGGTCGGCCTCGTCGGTGAGTCAGGATGCGGAAAATCGGTCACCTCGCTGGCGATCATGGGACTCATTCCCAATCCTCCAGGAAGGATCACGCGCGGCCGCATTCTCTTCAACGGTGCAAACCTTCTCGATCTCCGCGAGAACGACATGCGTGCCGTGCGCGGGAACCAGATCTCGATGATCTTCCAGGAACCGATGACGAGCCTCGATCCGGCTTTCAAGGTCGGTGAACAGATTGCATCGACCGTGAGGCATCATCTCGGTTTTTCGAAGCGAGAGGCGTGGGATCGCGCCGTCGAGGTCCTCAGCCTCGTTGGCATCCCAGGTGCTCGGAACAGAGTCAACGACTATCCGCACATGTTCTCGGGTGGAATGCGCCAACGGGTGATGATCGCAATCGCACTGGCATGCGAACCGTCGCTGCTGATCGCTGACGAACCGACCACCGCACTCGATGTGACCATTCAGGCACAGGTCTTGGATCTCCTTCGTGAGCTGCAACAAGACTTGGGGATGGCGGTCGTCTTCGTCACCCACGATCTCGGAGTTGTATCCGAGGTCTGCGATCGCGTCGTTGTCATGTATGCCGGCCAAGCCGTCGAATGGGCTCCCACCAGGCAGCTGTTCGCCCGGCCAGAGCACCCGTATACGCAAGGGCTGCTCGAGTGTTTGCCGGCCGAGCATGTCGGCGAGACGCTCCGACCGATACCCGGCACCGTCCCACCACCACATCAGATGCCGAGTGGATGCTTCTTCCACCCGCGTTGCAGATACAGCGTTCCCGGTACTTGCGACCAGCACCCGATTCCTTCGTCGGAAGTCGGGCTCGACCGCGGTGTGCGGTGTGTACGGTCCGGACAACTCGACCTGCATGGGATCGACTGATGGGGCCGACACTCGAAGCAACGGGCATCTCGAAGACCTTCACGGTCCGGCGTGATTTGCTGGGTAGGGCCACCGAGAGAGTGGCAGCCGTCAAGGACGTGTCGCTGCGGGTTGCCCAGTCGGAGACATTGGGGCTCGTCGGCGAATCAGGATCGGGAAAGTCCACAACCGGAAGATTGATCGCCCGGCTCATCGAAGCCGACACGGGCGAGATCCGGATTGACGGAACTGATTTCTCCGCGCTGACTGGCAAGCAATTGCAAAAGGCTCGCAAGAACGTCCAGATGGTGTTCCAAGATCCGTTCTCGTCCCTTGACCCCTCGTGGGTCGTCTCGAACATCGTGACCGAGGGCCTCCGGAGCCAGGGCAAGCTCTCCACGTCCGAGCGCGAGGCGGCGGCCGTCGAACTTCTGGAACTGGTGGGGCTCGGCTCGCATCATCTGCGGCGCTACCCATACGAGTTTTCTGGGGGTCAACGACAGCGGATCGCAATTGCCCGAGCCCTCGCTCTGCGACCCAAGCTGCTCATCTGCGATGAGGCCGTTTCCGCACTGGACGTGTCAACGCAGGCATCGATCCTCATGACTCTCGAGGAACTTCAGGATCGCCTGAGCCTCAGCTACCTCTTCATCTCCCACGATCTTTCAGTCGTCCGCCACCTCAGCGATCGGATTGCGGTGATGTATCTCGGTCGAATCGTCGAATCGGGTGAGGCCGCCGAGATCTACGAAGAGCCCCGCCATCCCTACACCAGAGCGCTCCTGTCCGCCGTGCCGCAAGTGCGAAGCCGCAATCGACCATCGCGAGTTGTACTCGTCGGTGATCTGCCGAGTGCCTCAAAGCCGCCTGCCGGGTGCGTCTTTCATCCACGGTGCCCCGAGGCGATGGACAAGTGTCGGGAAGTCGTCCCACAAACCGTCGCTATCGGCTCATCGGAAGTGGCCTGCCACCTCTATCCTGCTGACCCCGACCATTCTGGAGTGATCAATGGCGGTCAGCGGGCCACTTAGTCGAATCGAATGGGTCGAGGGGGAGCTGCGGGCAGCCATTCTGAATGGTGATCTGGTTCCGGGTCAACGGCTGCTCACCGCCCAATTGTCCGAGCGGTTCTCCGTCAGCCCGACGCCGTTACGGGAAGCGCTGCATCGGTTCGCGGGCGAAGGTCTGGTGGAATTTCTGCCTCAGAAAGGGGCTCGAGTCACCGGCCTGTCGCCTGTCGACTGCAGGGAGTTGACCGAACTGCGATTGCTTCTGGAGCCAGTTGCCGTGGCGAGAACGATCGAGGTAGCCGATTCCGCGTGGCGCACGAATGTGACGAAGCATTCGGAACTGTTGCTCCGAGCCTGGAATGTCGAGATCCGATCCGAGCGCGAGATCGAAAAGGAATACAGGGATTTCTACGAAGCTCTGACGGGTGCCTGCCCGTCGGAGCGCCTACGACGCTTTGCCACCGTGATTCGTGACCAGGATGCGCGCTACCGAATGGCAACTCTGCCTCAAATCGACCGGGAACGGTTCGTGGCCGGCCATCAGGCCTTGGTGGATACAGCACTCGCAGGAGACATCGCTGGCGCCAGCGAAGAGATCAAGCGGGAGATCAACTACTTCGGCGATTCATACCTCACGAGGAGTGAGACCTAAGATCTCGGCGAAACCTCGACCGCCCTGACCGGCCCAAGGAGCCCCGTTGATGCCCGGAGATGACAACCGGATTCGAGATCGACTCCGCTGGTTGGCCCAAACGCGCGGTTCTGATGTGTTCATCGTGACCCTCTCCGAAGCTGGGGTTGCTGCAGAGTTCACCTACGCAGAAGTCAATTTGCTCGCGGGTCGAGCGGCATCGATGCTTCGTGGACACGGGGTCCTGAAGGGTCAGACCGTCAACCTGAACCTGGCCAATACATGGCACTACGTCGTCGCGCTGTTCGCCTGTGCCGAGATCGGTGCCGTCAGCATTCCAACAAACCCCTCGGCCACGATCGACGACATGGCATTCATCGCATCGCAGTCGGGGTGCGTCGTCAGCGTCACGACCTCCGAGTCGGCAGAGACCGTGTTGGCAGCAGCAGAGATGGCGCCCGATCTCCGACAGGTCTTTGCCGTCGGCGGAGCTGTACCAGGAACCGTGGATTTCGAGAGTGCTTTGGGTGGCTTCGAAGCTGAGCCGACGCGATCGTGGTCCAGCAGTTCGGATGTGGTCACGGTGCTATACACATCCGGCACGACCGGCTGGCCAAAAGGCAGCCGCATCACGAACGCCAACTTGTGCATCGCCGGTGACTGCGTCTCGAGTCTGCTCCGGGTGCGCTCGGACGACCGGTGGCTCATCACGCTTCCGTTCTTCCATATGAATGCTCTCGGCTATTCGCTCATGTCGGCGCTGATGAGCGGTGCATCAGTAGCGATCGTCGAAGACCCCCAACTCGCCGACTACGGCCAGCTGTTGCAGCGGTCCGGGGCCACCCTCGCAAGTTTGTTCTCAACGCAGGTTCGTCGAATTCTCAGAGACGCTCCCGACGAATCCATCGATACCTGCCTCCCGAACCTGATTTTTGCGCAATCGATATCCGAATCTGATCGTTCGGCATTCGGCCGACGTTTCGGGGCCGAATTGCTCCAGGTTTATGGACTGACCGAGACACTCGCACCTACCATTGCCGACCGGGTCGGTGCGCCCTCCGACAACGGATCCGTCGGCGTTGCGACGATTTGGTCGACCGTGCGCCTCGTTGATGCGACCGGGCGTGATGTAAACCGCGGAGAAATCGGTGAGTTAGAGGTTCGAGGTGTCCCTGGGTACTCGCTGGCAAAGGGCTACCTCGGTGACGACGCTCGCTCCGATCATCGGGATTCGGAGATTTGGTTCCGCACCGGCGACAGAATGTCCCGAGACGGTCTAGGTGGCTATCGCTTCGTCGGAAGGCGGGCCGACCTCCTGAAGCCATCGGTCGAGAATGTGTCAACGGCGGAGATCGAACGAGTTTTCCTCGAACATGTTTGCGTCGACGACGTCGCCGTGCTCGGAATCCTCGATGGCCACGGGGCCGAGCAGATCGTCGCCTTCGTTGTCCTCCGTCCAGGCGAGGACGACGCGTCGGAGGAAGAACTGGTGGATTTCGGTCGCGACCGACTTGCAGAATTCAAGACACCGGCCCGAGTTATCGTGATCGACAGACTCCCGAGAAGCCCGGTCGGCAAGATTCGAAAAGCCGACCTGCGGTCGATCTACTCCGGCTTCGTTGACGCGGAATAGGAAACCCTAGGCGTTCATTCAACGGCCGTTGTGGCTCCAATGCCAGGGCTCGACCAGGCTGCGGGTTCGCTCCGGCCCGGTCATCTCGCCCCAGGGCTGTTGCTCGGAGAAAAAGGCGTAGAAGCCGTATTGGTGGGCATTGGCTCGTAGCCATGTGAGTGAACCTCGCGTCGACCCGCCGAGATCGAGGTCCACGGCCAGCCCACTCTGGTGGTTCGACTCACCCGGTCGAGAGGTCGGAATCCGACACGTGTCCGAATCGGAAATGTAGATGTCCGGGCAGCCGTTTCGGATCCGAGCGCTCACCTGTGCGTCGTAGGAGCGGTACCCACCACCGGGTCCAACCCGGATCGTGTAACCGGCCGCCCGTGCTGCGGAAACCATGGCGTTCCAGTGAGGGTAGATCGTGCTGTTGATGAAGACGCCGCTGCCCGAGAGCCGAGTGAGCGGTGGAACGGTTCGGTGGGGCACCTTGTCGATACCCAGCATGATCCCGCCTCCCCACGGATTGTCCCGCACGATGAACGCCCGCTCGAGTCTGGGTCGATCGGTCGGTAAGGGAACCTGTTCGATCATCTCGGCTGATTCGGCGAACAGCTCCAACATCCGGCCCTGCGTGAGCGGGACATCGTTGGTCATCAGATCTTCCCAATATTCGAGACCGGCGCTGTCGGGCTCTCGGAGGAAGACATGGTCATACAACACGGCCAGGAACTCACGGGCCGTCAGCTCGGGCCCGAAACGGTCGGCGAATTCATCGGAGGACACGAAGTATTTCGCTTGCTCCTGCACGTTGACGAACGAACTCCACTGCGCATCCCAATAGGCGAATCCCGCCTCGTCCGGTTCTCGGAAGAACGCCGCGCAGTAGAGCCGAACCAGTGATGCTTGGTGGGTGTAGTCGATCTGGTATTCGGCCCCGCCACGCACGACGGCCGAATCAGAACAGGGGTGAACCCCCGCCGCCTCGGCGGCCGATGACGACGCACCGACCAACCCGAATATCGAGATGACAACGAAAAGGGGGAGAGCGAGACCCAGCCGAACCATTGCCATCCATCGGTGCGGCGACCACAGAGTGAAGTGCGCTCGCTTTGTTGCGCCCTGCACGGGGCCGTAGGGTTCGCCGATCGCCACCTCCGCTCCGACCTCGTCACCACGGGCAACTCCCGCAGCCGGAGGAGTCTTTCGCGGCTGGTTCGTGGTCGCCGGCGTCTTCGTGGTCCTTCTGGTCACGGCGGGTCTGGGCTTCTACAACGCTTCGGTCATCCTCAAAGCGGCCAAGGACGAGCTCGATACATCCGTCACCGCCGTTTCCGGCGCAACCGGCCTCTTCTTCGGCATCAGCGGAATCGCGAGCTTCCTCGTGGCTCGGCGGATGCAAGAGATCGACTTGCGATGGTTCTACGTCGCCGGAGGCATCGTCGGTGGCGTCGCGCTGACGGGCCTGCGTTGGGTCAACTCGGTGTTCGATCTCTATCTCTTCTTCGCCCTGTTCGGCGTCGGTTTTGCTCTGGCCGGTTTGGTGCCAGGCACGACCGTCGTCGCCCGCTGGTTCCATGTCCGTCGCTCGGTCGCCCTTTCCATCGCCACCACCGGTCTTTCCGTCGGAGGTATCGCGATCACCCCGTTTGCTGCCTCGTTCATCGACGACCGCACTCTTGCCGGCGCCGGGCCGTGGATGGGTCTCGCCTGGATCCTCGGTGTCATACCGATTTCCCTCCTGCTCATCCGCTCCGATCCGGCCGATCTGGGGCTCGAACCCGACGGCGTTCCGACAACGACCGGAGTCGCCGGTGACGCAGCGCGAGCGCTCCCCGGAGCATCGTTTGCCCAGGCGATATCCACCCGATTTTTCCGGTACCTCGCCGCCACCTACGCCCTGGTATTCATGGCGCAAGTGGGAGCGATTGCGCAGTTGTTCAACTTGGCCGACGAGCGAATCAACTCCGCAACGGCGGCCACCGCGCTCTCGACCATGGCGTTCTCGAGCATCGTGGGTCGACTCATCGGAGGCATCATCGTTGCCAGGATCTCGACCAAACGACTCACCGGCTTCTTGATCATCGTTCAGGGTGTAGCGCTGGTGATCATCGCCCTTAGCACCACGACTCCGGTCCTCATTCTCGGCGTCGCGATCCTCGGGCTCAGCGTCGGCAACCTCTTGATGTTGCAGCCCCTTCTGCTCGCCGAAACGTTCGGTGTACGCGAATACTCCCGCATCTACTCCTTTAGCCAACTCTTCGGAACCATCGGAGTTGCCGGTGGCCCGCTTCTTCTCGGCGCACTGCGAGATCTCCTCGATTATCGAGGCGCGTTCTTGATTGCCAGCGTTGGCAACATGATCGGTTTCGTGTTGCTCCACCGGGCCGGATCGATCGAGGACGCCCGACAGACCTGGGCTGGGGCCGAACCCGTTCTCGGCTGATCTCGGTGGAATCAGGCTCGCCCTCTACCCTGACGGCGTGAACAAGTCCCCGTCAGCGATGCCCAGCGACCGCCTGCCTGAAGGGGAAGAGAAGCGGGCAGCGGTTCAGAACATGTTCGACACGATCGCGCCCCGCTACGACATGGTCAATCGGTTGATGACCTTCCGGCTCGATGTGAGGATCCGCCGACAGACACTCGAGTCCCTCTGGCTCAAACCTTCCTCGACGGTGCTCGATCTCGCCTGCGGCACCGGCGATTTCATGTGGGCCTTGCAGAAGCGAGGTCACCATCCCATTGGCGTCGACCTCAGCTACGGGATGATGGCCGCGGCCCCGGGAGCCGGTTCGTTCGTGCAAGGCGACCTGCTGGCCCTTCCGATGAAGGACGCGTCTGTCGACGCTGCCGTGTGCGGTTACGCACTTCGCAATCTGCTGTCGCTGCCGCCTTTCTTCGAGGAGCTCGTTCGGGTGGTGAAGCCGGGCGGCCGAATCGCTCTCGTCGACGTTACGGCCCCGGAGAATCCCATCTTGCGTCGAGGATTCGACCTGCACTTCAACAAGGTCGTCCCATTCGTCGGCGGCCTCCTCTCCGACAAGTCGGCGTATGGGTATCTTCCCCGCTCGGTGGCCTATCTCCCGCCTCCCGACGAGATGCTGCAAATGATGCGTGACGCCGGCTTGACGAACCCGGCCCGACGGCAGATCACCCTGGGCACGGCCCAACTCCTCACCGCCGATCGCCCCTGACCAACCGGCCCCACCGGCCCCACCGGTCCTCCGCACTGATCCCACGCACTGATCCACGCAGTACTGTCCTCAGCCGTGGCCGATTCTCCCGTTCACCTGCTGGTCAACGCCGCCTCTCGGCGCGGCGGCAAGGTCGGCGAACGAGTTGAAGCCCAGCTCCGCGAACTCGGCCGCACGCCGATCGTGGTGGAAGCCGACAGTGGGGCCGAAGTCGGGCCCGCCCTGCTGCAGCACCTTTCCGCCATGGAGCGGCTGGTTGTTGTCGGTGGTGACGGCATCGTCCATCACACGCTTGCGGCACTGGCCCGGGTCGAGCCGAATTCACCATCGCCAACGCCGGTTCTCGGCATCGTCTCGAGCGGAACCGGGAACGACTTCGCTCGCTCGTTGGGGCTGCCCCGCTCGATCGAGGCCGCCGTTCGGACTGCGCTGGAGCCCCCCACTCCGGTGGACCTGTTGCGGCTGCGTTGGTTCGATGGCACCGTCAGATTCGCGGCGTCGGTCGTGACGGCTGGATTCAGCGGCCGCGTGAACCAGACCGCCAACGACCTGCCGTTTCCTCGAGGCCAACAGAAATACACCGTCGCCACCCTCCTCGAGGCCCGCCGTCTCCAGCCCTTCCCCCTTCAGTTCACGGTCGACGGAAACAAGGAACACAGCTCGTGCACCTTCTTCGCCGTTGGAAACACTCGTCACTTCGGCGGCGGGATGCGCATCTGCCCGAAGGCCGACCCGACCGATGGGTTGCTCGATCTGACCGTGGTCGACGAGATTTCCCGACTGGCCTTGCTGCGGATGTTGCCGACTGTGTTTCCCGGGCGCCACGTACGACACCGGGCCGTACGAACGTTCACTGGCTCCGAGCTGGTCCTGGAACTCGACGAAACCCTGTGGGCCGATGGCGAATCACTCGGACCAGGTCCCGTCACGATCGATGTGGCCCGCTCGGCCCTTCTTGTCGCCGGTGTCGCGCTGCCGGATTAGCGTCTGAGCCCGGCCGACGCGTCACCCTCGCTCTTGACACCGGTTCACGATCCGGACGGCACCCACTTCGAACCCTCGGTCACGTCTTCGATTGCTCGGCCGTCAGCCTCCCAGCCGGCAAAGCCCGGCTCGAGATGCCCGACATTCTTGTATCCCATGTCTTTCATGGTTTTGGCTGCAAGCGCCGAGCGACCGCCGCCGGCGCAATACAGGAGGTAGCGCTTCTCTGGTGAGAAGACGCTGCGGTAGTACTCGCTCGCCGGATCGATCCAGAACTCGAGCATGCCGCGAGGAGCATGAACGGCGCCTGGAATCTTGCCCTTTTGATACAGCTCTCGGAAGTCGCGAATGTCGACAACAACGACGTCCTCATCGGAGTTCTGTTCGAGGGCCAGTTGCTCGGGTGTGAGATTGTCGATCTCCTGCTTGGCCCGATCCACCATCCCCCACGCGTTCACCACGGCTGGGGAGTCATCAACATCGTCGTTGCTCATTGGCAGATCTTTCCGCACCGGTGGCCCCCCGTCGAGGCGGAGCGCCACATTCGTGTCTGCCGTCAGCAATTCTTTTGGCTCCGACCGAGATCTACGGGTTCACCACTCGATCGTCGGTCGTCAATCCTCGGCCGGTCGCTGTCTGCCGGCCTTCTTGCTGCTCTGCTCGCGTTTGGCCTTCAGTCGGCGCTCTTTCGACCCGCGGCTCGGCTTCGTCGCCCGGCGTCGAACTCTGGGCTTCAGCGCCTCGTTCAGGCGTTCGATGAGGCGCTCCGCCGCCAGGGCGCGGTTTCGGAGTTGGGAACGATGCTCATCAACCACGATGCGCAGGCGAGGACCGAAGGTTTCGGTGAACAGTCGACGTTGCCGCTCGTCGAGGACGTCGGATTCGGCAATCTCGAAAACCAACTCGACTCGGGTGTTGGACGTATTCGCGTGCTGGCCACCAGGTCCGCCCGACGGACCGAAGCGCCAGACCAACTCCCCGGCGGGGATCGTGAGCGAGCGGTTCACCGCCAGCGGAGCTCGCGGACCGGCGGTCGTGCGTTCCGGCTCAGCCATCGTGCATCACCGTAACGGCGTGCATCACCGTAACGGAGCGACAAACGACGGCCGATGGGCCGTACGGCCCGGAGCAATTTCTCCCGGGGGGCTATCGCATAGGTGCTCGGGCACGCCACAATGCTCGTGGAGGAGTTTGGTATGGCGAGTGGAGCAGGGTCCGGCGCGTGACTCGGAAGATCGGTTTTCTGGTGGCCCTTGGGGCCGTTCTGGCGGCCAACCTGGCCGTGATTTTGGCGTACCAGCTCGATGGAGCCACAGGCACCGCCGAGCGCATCACCCTGCAAACCAACACCACGGCTTCCAGCACCACCTCGCTTCCCACCACCACAACCACGACAGTCGTCGTCCCCACCACGACGCCGCCCACCACGACGCCGCCCGTCACGGTGCCGCCAACGGAAATCACCATTCCGCCCACAGTCGAGGAAACGACCCCGACCACCGCAGCCCCCGCCCCCACAG
>JBBKXQ010000007.1:0-27143 GCA_037969565.1 Acidimicrobiales bacterium
AACACGATCCGACAACACCTTCGTGATCGCCGCCGTCAACGTCGTCTTCCCATGGTCAATATGACCCATCGTCCCAACATTCACATGCGGCTTATTACGCTCAAACTTTGACTTTGCCATTTCTGCGTCTTCTTTCAGTTTCCGGAACGAGTAGTTGCCGGTTTCGTTTGGTTGTTACTCGCCCCGGAGTCGCGTGACGATTTCTTCTTGCACGCTGTTCGGAGTTTGCTGGTAGCTATGGAATTGCATGGTGTAGGTCGCACGTCCCTGGGTCTTGGAGCGCAGATCGGTTGAGTAACCGAACATCTCCGAGAGTGGAACCTGGGCCGTGACCACTTGGTTCTGGCCCCGTGCTTCCATTTGGCCGACCTTGCCTCGCCGTGAGTTGAGGTCACCAATGACATCGCCCATGTAATCCTCGGGCGTCACCACTTCGACGGCCATGATGGGTTCGAGCAGCATTGGCTTCGCTTTGCGAGCCACCTGCTTGAACGCCATGTTGCCAGCGATCTTGAAGGCCATTTCCGACGAGTCGACGTCGTGGTACTTAC
Organism: Acidimicrobiales bacterium; assembly: GCA_037969565.1. Classification (GTDB taxonomy): domain Bacteria; phylum Actinomycetota; class Acidimicrobiia; order Acidimicrobiales; family SZUA-35; genus SZUA-35. Next base: position 552 of record JBBKXQ010000007.1, read on the forward strand.
CGTCGAGCAAGGTGACTCGGACATCGACAGTTTGGAAACCGGCGAGAACACCGGTGGTCATGGCGTCTCGGATACCCGCATCGACTGAAGGGATGTATTCCTTCGGGATGCGTCCACCCGTGACCTTGTCGACGAATTCGTAACCACCACCGGGGCCGGACGGCTCCATCATGATGGTGATCTCGGCGTACTGGCCCGAACCACCGGTCTGCTTCTTGTGCGTGTAGGAGTCCTTCTCGACGGTGGCCGAGATCGTTTCGCGGTAGGCCACCTGAGGCTTGCCAACCGTGGCATCCACCTTGAATTCACGAAGCATGCGGTCGACGAGCACCTCGAGGTGCAACTCGCCCATACCGGCGATGATCGTCTGTCCGGTTTCCTCATCGGTACGAACGCTGAAGGTCGGATCTTCTTCGGCCAGGCTCTGTAGGGCCTTTGCCATCTTGTCCTGGTCGGCCTTGGTCTTGGGCTCCACGGCCACGTGAATCACGGGATCGGGGAACTCGAGCGACTCGAGGACGATCGGCTTCTTGTCATCGGTGAGGGTGTCGCCCGTTCGGACGTCTTTCATGCCAATGGCGGCGACGATGTCGCCCGTCATTGCGATGTCGCGATCTTCCTGCTTCGCGGCGTGCATCTCGAGGAGGCGGCCCATCCGCTCCTTGTTCCCGGTGCGGGTGTTGAGGAGCTGGCCACCCTTTTCCACGGTGCCGGAGTAAACACGGAAATACGTGAGCCGTCCGCCACCGGCGCCCGGAGACGACATGACCTTGAAGGCCAAGGCAGCGAAGGGTTCGTCGTCATTGGGCTTGCGCAGTTCGGGTTCACCGGTCTTGTAGTGCGTTCCTTCCACGGGAGGAAGGTCGACCGGAGAGGGCAAGTAGGCGATGACGGCATCGAGCAGGGGCTGAACGCCTTTGTTCTTGAAAGCCGTGCCGCACAAGATCGGAACAAGCTTGTTGGTGATCGTGGCGGCGCGCAGAGCAGCTTTGAGTTCGGCTTCACCGATCTCTTCGTCTTCGAGGTACTTCTCCATGAGCGCATCATCGGTGGATGCAACGGCCTCGACCAGAAGTGCCCGATACTCGTCGGCCTGATCCTGGTACTCGGCCGGGATGTCGACCTCTTCGTATGTGGCGCCGAGATCTTTCTCGTCGGTCGTCGGTGGCCAGACCAAGGCCTTCATCTTGACCAGATCGACCACGCCCAAGAAGTCCATCTCGATACCGATGGGCAGCTGGATGACGGCAACGTTCTGGGTGAGCCGCTCTTTGATCGTGTCGAGACAGAAGAAGAAGTCGGCACCGGTGCGGTCGAGCTTGTTGACGAAGCACATACGAGGCACGCGATAACGATCGGCTTGACGCCACACCGTTTCGGTCTGTGGTTCCACACCCGCAACACCGTCGAATACCGCAACGGCGCCGTCGAGCACGCGCAAGGAACGCTCGACCTCGACGGTGCAGTCGCCGTGACCGGGAGTGTCGATGATGTTGATTCGGTGATCAGCCCAGAAACAGGTTGTGGCAGCAGAGGTGATCGTGATGCCACGCTCCTGCTCCTGCTCCATCCAGTCCATCGTGGCGCCGCCATCGTGAACTTCACCGATCTTGTAGTTCTTACCGGTGTAGTAGAGGATGCGCTCGGTGGTGGTGGTTTTGCCGGCATCGATGTGAGCCATGATGCCGATATTGCGGTAACGATCGAGTGGTGTTGGCCTGGTCGCCATGGGGGTGCCTCTTGGCTCGTATTCGGATTCGGTCGGACGGACGCCAGCTACCAGCGGTAGTGAGCGAAGGCCTTGTTGGATTCGGCCATCTTGTGGAGATCTTCACGCCGCTTGGCGGATGCGCCGATGCTGTTGCTTGCGTCGAGGATTTCGTTGGCCAGACGTTCGGCCATGGTGCGCTCGCGGCGTTGCCTCGAGTAACCGACGAGCCAGCGAACGGCCAGTGTGGTGGAGCGGCGAGGACGAACCTCGACGGGGACCTGGTAGGTGGCACCACCAACGCGGCGACTGCGCACCTCGAGTTGGGGTTTCACGTTGTCGATGGCCCGCTTGAGGGTGGCGACGGGATCGCCGCCGGTCTTTTCAGCGACGATCTCGAGTGCGCTGTAGACGATCTTCTCTGCGGTGGTCTTCTTGCCATCGAGCAGGATCTTGTTGACGATCTGGGTGACCAGAACGGATCCGTGGACGGGATCAGGAACGAGTTCGCGGCGGGGTGCTGCACCCTTACGAGGCATATCAGCTGTCCTTCTTCACGCCGTAGCGGCTACGGGCCTGCTTGCGGTCTCGAACACCGGCGGTGTCGAGCGTGCCCCGGATGATCTTGTAGCGAACACCAGGAAGATCCTTCACACGACCACCGCGCACGAGCACGATCGAGTGCTCCTGCAGGTTGTGTCCTTCGCCGGGGATGTAGGCCGTGATCTCGATACCCGAGGTGAGGCGAACACGAGCGACCTTGCGGAGAGCCGAGTTCGGCTTCTTCGGCGTGGCCGTGTAGACGCGGGTACACACACCACGACGCTGCGGCGAACCGATCAGCGCCGGGGTCTTGCCCTTCTTCGGCTTGGATGTGCGGCCCTTACGGACCAGCTGTTGCATGGTGGGCACAGACGACCTCAGTGTTTGTCAGTGATATTCGGTGTTCTGGGTTTGCGGTGTTCATTTGCTGATGCAGCCCGGGAGGCGGATGGCTTCTGGGACTACGGCACCCCTGACGTGCGGACACGCAATGGGGAGCAAGTTCTCTGCGCTGGCACTGCGGCGCATGTTGATCGGCATTTCTGGTACTCAGCAGAACCAAACCCGGCTGGGCCTGATGCGTGTGCCCCGAGACTGAGGCGGCACCAGGAGTTCTGTGCGGCGTAAAACACGCCAGTTCAAGAGGTTACGGCCGTTGGAGGGAGAACCAACCCTGTACGCCAACAGTTGCGGCGGACCGAAACGTCATCGAAGGCACCGGGCCGAGGGTGATCACCAGAGGGTGCGCCCCGTCGCCATGAGGGCGGGGGCGACGACCAGAACCACGGCCGAGATCGGTAGCCCGAGCCGCAGATAGTCCTTGAAGCGGTAGCGACCTGGCCCGTAGACCATCGTGTTGGTCTGGTAGCCGACGGGCGTGAGGAAGGACGCCGACGCGGCCAGGGTGACACCGAGGGCGAAGAGTCGAGCGTCGCCGCCCGACTCTGCTGCCGCCGCCAGTGCAATCGGGATCATGAGCGACACTGCGCCGGCGTTGGTGATCAGCTCGGTGAGGACCAGCGTCGCCAACACCAAGCCGAAGGCCACGCCCCACAAACCGACCCATCCGAAGCCGTCCATCAGGATCTGGGCGAACCGGGCGGCGAGGCCCGAACTCTCGGCCGCCCCGCCAACGCCGATGGCAGCCCCGATCAGGACCACGACATTCAAATCGACGCTGTCGCGAGCCTGGCGAGGGGTGAGGGCGCCGACCAGCACCGTGGCGACCGCCCCGATCACTGCCGCTTTGAGAACCGTGACCACGCCTGTGAGCGCAAGCAAGCAGACGATGACGAGAATCACGAGCGAGCGAGCTGCGTGGGCCGAAGCGGTCGGCGGCGGTTCGGATCGTCGCTGGATCAACAGGAAGTCGGCTCGATGTTTGTACCGCTCCTGAAAGCCGGCGTCGGCCACGAGGAGCAGCGAATCACCGACCTGCACGCGTGTCTCGCCGAGGGGCTCGAGCAAACTCTCCCCGGATCGATGAAGCGCGATCACTGCGGCCTGATAACGATTCCGAAAACCCGACTGTTTGAGGGTGAGTCCGATCAGTGGCGAACCCGCTCCGACCACGGCCTCGAACCAAGCGTGCTCACTTTCGTCAAGGGCCAAGATCTGTTTGCCTTCGACCAGTTCGAGTCCGGGGACCTTCTGGAGTTCGACGACGTGTTCGATCTGACCGGCAAAGGTGAGCACGTCACCACCCCGCAATTGATGTTCGGGAGACACTGGAGCGGTGAGCTCGCCTCGTCGTTCCACCGCAACGAGGAACACCGCACCGAGCTGGCGAAGACGGGCGGCCGTGATCGTCTTGTCGATGAGTGGGCCGTGCTCTTTCACCTGGAGCGAGATCGTGAACGGTCGCTCGACGACTTCGTTGTCCACGTGACCCCGATCGGGCAACAACTTGGGTCCGGCGAAAGCCACGATCAGTAGACCGATCCCGGCAACAGGCAGACCGAGCCGAGCCGGTTCGAGCATCCCGAACGGTTCCATTCCCGATGCTTCGACGATTCCCGAGGCGACAAGATTGGTGGAAGTGCCGATCAGCGTGAGCATGCCACCCAGAATTGCGGCGAACGAGAGAGGCATCAGAAACCGAGACGGGGGCACGCCGCGACGCTCACCCCAACGCGAGACCGGGCCGATGAACATCGCGACCACGGGTGTGTTGGCCACGAAGGCAGAGAGCCCGGCGATCGCGGCGACAAGACGCGCCGCTCCGGCCGAGACCGAGCCATGACCGAGCACCGAACGCGTGAGCGGGAGCAGCGCATCGGACCGCTCGACGGCCCCGGCGACGACATAAAGGGCCGCCACCGTGGCCGGCGCCGAACTCGAAAAACCGCCGAGAGCCTGATCGGCCCCGATCACATTCGCAAGGAAGAGGGCCAGAAGCGCGCCGACCACTCCAACAGTGGGCGAAAGCCGTCGTGTCACGAATCCGGCGATCATCGCCACGAGAACGGCCAGAACGATCAGCTCGTCTTGGGTCACTGATCACCGTGCTTCCTCGCGCCACCACTGACGCAGACCGACTCATCAGATCATTTATCGGCATTCGTCGGCGTGACAGTAGCGGGCTCCGTCAATCGAACTTCGGCGGTCGTTTCTCGGTGACGGCGGCCACGCCCTCGTGCACATCGGTGCCGGCGAATCCCAGCATCTCGAGCGCCACCGACGCGTCGAAGGTCGGCCCGGCCAGTCGCAGCCAGTTGTTCAGCGTCAGCTTCGTCCAACGAATCGCCGTCTGCGAACCAGCGGCGAGAGTTCGTGCCACTTCGAACGCCCGGTCGATCACCTGATCATCCTCGACGGCCATCGACACGAGACCGATCCGCTCGGCCTCCTCCCCCAACAGCGGCTCGTTGGTGAGGAGGTAGTACTTCGCCTTGGCCATTCCGCACAACAGCGGCCAGATGATCGCGGCATGGTCACCAGCAGCTACACCCAGTTTCGTGTGGCCGTCGATCAGCTTGGCCGACTTACCGACGATCGACACGTCGGCCATCAGCGCTGAAGCCAGGCCGGCCCCGACCGCAACTCGCTCGATCCCCGAAACGATCGGCTTCGAGCAATTGATCATGTTGTAGACGAGGTCGCGAGCCTCCCGAAAAGTCTCGGCCCGAGCTTCGGGGTCGGCAATGATCTGCTTGATCATCTCCATGTCGCCGCCGGCGGAGTAGGCGCCGCCGGCCCCGTGGATGATCACGACTTTCGTCGATGGGTCGCGATCGATGACGGGCCAGATGTCGGCGAGGTTGGCGTGTTTCAAGGCGTCGACAGCATTCAGCTTGCCCGGTGTGTCGAGGATGATTCGCAGAATCCCTTCCTCCGGGCGATCGATCTCGAGTCCAGTGAATGCTGCGTAACGCTCCATCGCCAGAAGCTAGCGCCAGGGAGCGATCAGCCCCAAGACCGCTCGCCGGCGAACGCTCATCAGCGCGGTCAGGACACGGAGAGCGCGCTCAGCGCGCCGACCAGATTGAAGAGCGAATGGGCGACAATCGTCGGCCCGAGCCGGCCGACTCGCACCGTGACGATGGCGAACAACAAACCAACGGTTCCGATCGATGAAAACAGTACGACGGTGCCCTGCCATGTCGACCACGTGAAATGGGGAAGCACGAACAGCACGGTGGAGCCGGCAATCGCAACGACCGTGCCCCAACGTTTCTGCAGCACCCGAAGGCACAGACCTCGGAAGAACAGTTCTTCGACCAAGGGAGCTCCCAGAACGGCGCCGACCAGAACGAAGAACAGCGTTGTGCCCTGCACCTCGGTGAGTACGTCGACGTTGGTCGACTCGTCGGCGCCGAATTCGAGGCCGACCAGTGTGCTCGAGACCCAACTGGCAAGAAGCGTGAGAGGAAACACCGCAGCCACCGTCAGCAGTCCGATGCCGAGGTCGACGGCTCGCAGTTGCAGCCGAAAGTCGATGGCAGGCCCGAAGCCCTTCTTCCGAGAGACATGGGCGGGCCACAGTCCCATGGCCACCTGAAAGGCGATGAGACTGAACACCATCGTGACCCCGGGCATCGTTCCCGTGTCGCTGTTGGCGGCCCGGTCGGCATCCGACACGAACGGCATCGCGAGCACGACGCCGAGAATGCCGGCCGAAAAAACGATCAACACACCGACGCCGACGTCGCCCAGACCCCACCACGGGCGAACCCTTTCGTCCTCGGATCGACGTTCGTCCACGGATCAGCGATCGTTCGAAGCGCTGGCGAGGATCGCGGCCAGATGTTCGAGCGATCGGTAGGAATTACCCGGTATGAACCGATCGATGTGGGGCAGCGCGGCGGCCATTCCGGCCGCAAGCGGGGCGTAACCCGGTGAAGCCTTGAGCGGGTTCACCCAAATGAGTTCGTGGGTGACACGATGGAGCCGTTCCATCTGCTCACCGAGTTCGGTGGCGTCACCTCGTTCCCACCCATCGGACATGACGACGACGACGCTGCCGCGTGCCATCCCGCGAACACCCCATTCATCGTTGAAGGCCCGCAGTCCGTCACCCAGCCGAGTGCCGCCGGCCCAGTCCTTGACCTCGGGCGTGGCCCGGCGAAGGGCGGCGTCGGGATCACGGCTGCTCAGGTGTCGAGTGATGCGCGTGAGCCGGGTTCCCATGGTGAAGGCCTCGACCCGACCACGGGCGACCGTTGCGGCATGGAGGAAGCGAATGAGTGCCCGTGCGTACTGCTCCATCGAACCTGACACGTCCAGCAGGAGCACGAGCCTTCGAGGTCGATCCGCAGCCTCGGTGTAGGCCCGGCGAAAGGGTTCACCCTGGTGCCGTAACGCCCATTGAACGGTGCGCCGGAGGTCCGGGCGATCGCCGCTGCCCTTGGCCGCCACTTGGCGCCGGCTGCGACGGGTGTGTGTGGTGAACCGCAGATTCGCCATCAGCCGCGTGAGCTCGGCGATTTCGGCCTCGGTGCACTGGGAGAAATCCTTCTCGGTGAGCACCTCGACGCGGCTGAAACGCAGCGCCTGGATGTCTCCGGGGGGTTCCTCCTGATCGTCGTCGCCCCCGTCGGCATCATCATCGTCGTCGCTGTCGAGGGCCAGGGTGATCGGCGGCGGTGCGCCTTCGACGCTCATCATCTGCGGTCGACGCTGGAGCCAGAAGATGGCGAACGCACTGTCGTAGAGCTCGATGTCTTCCGGACGCTGGATCAGTGTGGACCGACCGGCCCAGAACACGGCCATTCGGTCGTCCATCCCGAGGCTGCCGATGGCGTTGGCGAAGTTGATGGTCGAGCTGACCGAAACCCTGACCCCCAATCCTCGGAGCACGCGAGCAAAAGCCACGGCCATCCGCTCGGCTGGATCAGTAGGCAGGACAGTGGTGGGCAGTTCGGACCGGCTCATCCACCGCCTCTGAGCAGAGCGGCTTGCACCATTTCCTGGATTCCCTGTTCAGTGACCCGCTGCTGGTCCTCCCGGTATTTCAGAACCGTGCCGAGCGTGGACATGACGGTGTCTTCGTCGAGGTCGGTTCGTCCGAGCGCCGCCAATGACATGGCCCAGTCGATCGTTTCGGCCACACCTGGCGGCTTGTACAAGCCGAATCCACGTACCGATTCGACAAGGGCGGCCACTTGTCGGGCCAATGGTTCGCCGACGTGGGGCGCACGGAGCCGCACGATGGCGACTTCCCGCTCGAAGTTCGGATGCTCGACCCAGTGGTACAGACAGCGCCGCTTCAGGGCGTCGTGGACGTCTCGGGTTCGGTTCGATGTGAGAACGACGAGTGGCGGCACCTCGGCCCGGATGGTGCCGATCTCCGGGACCGTGATCGAGTAGTCGGAGAGCGCCTCCAGAAGAAACGCCTCGAATTCGTCATCGGCTCGGTCGACTTCGTCGATCAACAGAACCGGCGGAGGACCCTCGACCGGTGTGAGCGCCTCGAGAAGTGGTCGCCGAATCAGGAACCTCTCGTTGTAGAGCTGAGCTTCGAGATCTTCGGCTGCGGTTCCACCGGCAACACCGGTGGCCTCGGCGGTGCGGAGATGGAGGAGTTGCCGGGTGTAGTCCCATTCGTAGACCGCCTGCGCCGAATCGATACCTTCGTAGCACTGGAGCCGAATGAATTGGCCGCCGGTCCAACGGCTGAGAACTTTCGCCACCTCGGTCTTCCCGACACCTGCCTCACCTTCGAGGAACAGGGGCCGCCGGAGTGTCATGGCCAAGAAGATCGACGTGGCGAGTCCCTCGTCGGCCAGGTAGTCGTGAGCTGCCAGCGCCGATTGCACCTCGGCGACGTCAGCAGGACCAGATGGGGCGAGATGCGCGGTCGAAGAATCCACCCCGGGGAACCTACTGCCACTCAGACTCGCCCGACACACCGGTGAGGCCGACGAAAAAGCGAAATCGGAGTCGACCCAGGGGCCAACTCCGATCACGCACGGGAATCTTCCATTGATGGGTTCGCCCGCCGTCACGACGGTGGTACCCGATCTGTCGTTGCTACCCCATTGCCTCGCCGAGGGCCCGACCAACCAGAACCCGGGCCAGGTGACTGCGATAGGCGACATCGGCGTTGAGGTCTTCAGGAGGAGTCAACCCGTTGGCTGCCATGGCCGCGGCATCGGCGGCCGATGCTCCCCCGGCGAGAGCCTCCTCGACGGCTGCTGCCCGTAACGGCGTGTGACCCATGTTGACCAGGGCGATGTTGGTGCTGCCATTGCTCACTGCGGCGACACCGACAATGGCCCAATCCTGGGCCCGACGGTTGAATTTCTGATAGCTCCACCCCGCATCGGGGACCTTCGGCACACGGACCTCGGTGAGCATCTCGTCCGAAGCAAGCGCCGTCTCGAGGAACCCAGTGAAGAAATCGGTGGCCGCAATTTCCCGTTGACCGTTCGGCCCGGTGGCAACGAGTGTGGCCCCCAGGGCCAGAATCGCAGCCGGGAGATCAGACGCCGGATCGCCATGAGCCAACGAACCACCGAGTGTCCCCCGATGACGAACCGACGGGTCGCCGACCTGGCCCGCAACGTGGGCGAGAATCGGGGCCTGCGCCTTCAGCAGGTCGCTCCGCTCCACGATCATGTGTCGGGTGAGCGCCCCGATGGCAATGTGATCGCCTGCATCCTTGACGTAACTCAGATCATTGATGCGGCCGATGTCGATCACCACCTGTGGCGCAGCAAGGCGGAACTTCATCAACGGGATGAGGCTGTGGCCTCCTGCCATCAATTTCGCTTCGTCACCATGCTCGGTGAGCGCAGCGATGGCCGCTTCGGCACTCTCCACCTCGACGTAGTCGAACGATGCGGGAATCATTGGGCTGCTCCATTGTTGGAAGCGGACTGGATGGCGTTCCACACTCGCATGGGCGATGCCGGCATCTCGATGTCGGTGATCCCGTATGGACTGAGGGCATCACAGATCGCATTGATCACTGCGGCCGCGCTGCCGATCGTTCCGGCCTCGCCCACACCCTTGACGCCGAGCATGTTGCTCGTGCTGGGTGTGGTGGTGTGGCCGGTTTGGATGTTGGGCATTTCCATCGGAGACGGCACGAGATAGTCGAGGAACGATGGGTTCTTGCAGTTGCCCTCGGCGTCGTATTCGGCACCTTCGAAGAGGGCTTGGGCCACTCCTTGGACGATGCCCCCGTGCACCTGGCCTTCCACGATGAGCGGGTTGACCTGGTGGCCGCAGTCATCGATCGCGATGTAGTCGATCAACCGAGTTTCACCCGTGTCTTCGTCGACTTCGACAACGGCAACATGGGTGCCGAACGGGAAGGCGAAATTGGGCGGATCGAAGATCATCTGCTCGTTGAGATTCGGCTCCATCCCGTCGGGCAAATTGTGGGCGGTGAACGCCCCGAAAGCGATCTCCTGAATCATGAGTGACTTGTCGGGCGACCCCTTCACAGTGAAGGAACCGTTCTCGAATTCGAGATCGTCGGGATTGGCCTCGAGTTGGTGGGCGGCGATGAGTTTGGCCTTGTCGATCACCTTGTCGCAGGCCATGGCGATGGCGACACCGCCAACCGAAAGCGATCGCGATCCGTACGTGTCGAGACCGAGTGGGCTGATCGCGGTGTCCGAATGGAGCACCGTGACGTCGTTGAAGTCGACGCCCAGCTTGTCAGCAACGATCTGCGACCAGGACGTTTCGTGACCCTGGCCATGCGGGGTCGAACCCGAAACGACCTCGACCTTGCCCGTCGGAAGGAGACGGACCGTTCCGGCTTCCCAACCACCGGCCCCGTAATTGAGCCCGGCGAGCGCCCGGCTCGGGGCCAGACCACAGATCTCGACGTAGGTGCAGAGTCCAATGCCGAGTTGCTTTCGCTCCGAGGCGTCGCGCCGCCGCTTCTGCTCGACTCGCAGCTCGTCGTACTTCGACATGGCGAGTGCGGCGTCGAGGTTCGGCGTGTAGTGCCCCGAGTCGAACACGAGTGTGGAGGCGACTTGCAGGTTCTCGAAATGATCGCCGCCACCGAGATAGTTGCGACGGCGGATCTCGACCGCATCGATGCCGACCTCGAGAGCGAGCATGTCCATCGCTCGTTCGATGGCGTAGCTGGCCTCGGGGCGACCGGCGCCGCGATAGGCGTCGGTTGGGGTGAGGTTCGTGAAGTAGCCGTCACAGGTGAACCCGAACGCCGGAACGTCGTACACGCCGGTGTAGAGGAAGCTGCCCAGCAGCGGAACACCCGGGGTGATGAGCATCATGTAGGCGCCCATGTCGGCGTCGAGGTGAACCCGTACGCCCAGGATCTTGCCATCGGCATCGGAGGCGATTTCGATGGTTTGCTTCTGGCCTCTGCCCTGGTGAGTCGAGAAGGCGGCCTCGGATCGTGTCTCGGTCCAACGCACCGGTCGCCCGAGCTTGTTGGCGAGGGTGATGGCGAGGGACTCGTCGGGGTTCACGTTGAGCTTGGCCCCGAACCCGCCACCGACAGCGGGAGCAATGATGCGGATCTTGCTCTCGGAGATTCCGGTGGTCGCCGCCAGCATCACCTTGAGGATGTGCGGCACCTGCGACGACGAGTAGAGGGTTATCTCGCCACCGGCAGGCGACGGAACGGCCAAGACGCCGCGCGGTTCCATGGCCGCCGGGATGAGGCGCTGCTGGACGAACTCGCCCTTCACGGTGTGGACGGCGTTGGCAAAGGCTGCCTCGAGCGCATCGGGGTCCGGGACCAGCGGCCAATGAAACGCCTTGTTGGTTCCGAGGTCAACGTGGGCCAGCTTCACTCCGGCGACCGCATCCTCGAGATTGGCGACGACCGGAAGCGGTTCGTAGTCGACCACAACCAGTTCGGCTGCGTCTGCGGCCTGATAACGGGAGTCGGCGAGAACCACGGCAACGATGTCGCCGACGTGATGAACGGTTTCGGCTACGGCGGGGAAGTGTGGCGGGTTGAGCATGTCTGCGGTGACCGGCCAGGCGCAGGGCAGCGGGGCGGCCCAGAGACCCATCGAGTGGAGTTCGGAACCGGTGTAGACCGCGAACACCCCGGGCATCTGGGCTGCTTCAGCGGTATCGACGCTGAGGATGTTGGCGTGGGCCATCGTGCTTCGCACCATGCCCATCCAGAGTTCGCCGTGGATCTTGATGTCGTCGACGAACTTTCCTTCGCCGGTGAGGAGCTTCGGGTCTTCCTTGCGTTTCATCGGTGTGCCCATGACTGCGGTCATGCTGCACCTCCTGCTGCGGTGAGGACGGACTTGATGATGTTGTGGTAGCCGGTGCAACGGCAGAGGTTTCCTTCGAGACCCTCGCGCACCTCGGCTTCGGTGGGATTCGGATTCTCTTTCAGCAAGGAAGTGGCAGCCATCACCATTCCTGGCGTGCAGTAGCCACATTGCAGTCCGTGGCATTCCATGAATGCGGCCTGCATCGGGTGAAGCGTCCCGTCAGATGACGCCATGCCTTCGATGGTGGTGATCTCAGCGCCTCGCGCTTGTACGGCGAGCATGGTGCACGACTTCACCGACTCACCGTCGATGTGCACGGTGCAGGCGCCACACGATGAGGTGTCACAACCCACGTTGGTCCCCGTCAGCCCCACGGCGTCGCGGATGTAGTGGACGAGCAACGTTCGTGGCTCGACGTCGACGGATTCCGCTCGACCGTTGATGGTGGTCTCAACCTGCATAGTTCCCCCTGGGTTCTTCTTTGTTTGGTGGTCGGGTGTGCGTGATTCCCGGCGGGGCGGTGCAATTCACTGCACTTGCCACCGCCCTGCGGCGTGCCGGTGGTCACAGGCCGAGCATTCCACAATTTCATCCACCTTGCCTGGCGGGGAAGCGTGTCACTTGACGTCGACGGAACGAACCAACGGGCTGGCCGTCACCACCACCGCAGGACGTTCTCAGGTGCAAGCAGCGGCATGTCGCCCATTCCGTCAACAGCGACCAGCGCCGATTCCAGCTCGTAGATTCGGCCGACGATGCGCTCGCGTTCGTCGGCGTAGTGTCGCTGGTCGGGTTCAGGCAGCGGGTCAGAATGCCAGCGATCCGCTGAGCCCGATCCGCCCCTCAGCGCTCTCCAGGTCCATGCCCAGCGCTTCTTCTTCATGAGCTTGCGAAGCTGATGGCGCAGCGCCAAGAGCTCGTCGCCCGCGGTGTCGACATCGATCGACGCCTGCAAGGCCCGCTCTCGGATCCGCAAGCGTTCGGCCGTGAGCATGGCAACACGGGGGGCATCATCGGCCGCTTCAGCCTCAGCGAGTTCCAAGGCGATCGCGCGACTTCGTTGGAACAGCTCCTCGGAGGATTCATCGGTCATGGTCAGCCATCGACCCTACTCCGAGGATCCAAGTGCCGAAAGAAGCAAGTGCCGAAAGCAGCGGGTGCAGCCCGTCCTGTCTTGGCGTGAAAGGGCTGAGGCCCCACGATTGCTCGTGGGGCCCCAGGTCTAGCTCGTGTTCTGAATCGATGTCAGCCGATGGTGGCGTTGCTTGCCTCGTCAGCATTCTCGCTGATCGAGGCCAACCACTCGGCTGGGGCCTGCTCTTCGCCATCGGAGGAGTAGAAAGTCATCGGCTGGTAATCGGGAGCGCTGGTTTGGAGCTCGCGATGCCGCATCAGGCCGGTACCGGCCGGAATGAGCTTGCCGATGATGATGTTCTCCTTGAGTCCGATCATCTTGTCGGACTTGCCTTCGATGGCCGCCTCGGTGAGCACCCGGGTGGTTTCCTGGAAGGAAGCAGCCGAGAGCCATGAGTCGGTGGCCAGCGATGCCTTCGTGATGCCCATGATTTCCGGGCGTCCTTCGGCCGGCCGTGCACCCTCTTGAACCAGACGCTTGTTGACGTCGGCGAAACGCCACTGGTCAACTCGCTCTCCTGGCAAGAAGTCGGAGTCGCCTGGCTCGTGAATTCCCACGCGCCGGGTCATCTGTCGAACGATGAGTTCGATGTGCTTGTCGTGGATCGACACACCTTGGTCTCGGTAGACCTTCTGGACCTCTTCCACGAGGTACTGCTGGGTTTCGCGAATTCCACGAATCTCGAGCAGTTCCTTCGGGTCTCGGGGACCATCGACGATCGGATCACCAGCGGTGATCTCTTGGCCGTCGACAACCTCGAGGCGAGCCGCGAGCGGAACCGTGTAGATGTCTTCTTCACCATCGTCGGTGACAACGGCGATGACCTTGCCCTTGCCTTCGTCTTCGGCCAAGCGCACGATTCCCGAAACACGGGCCAGCGTGGCTTTGCCCTTCGGGCTGCGGGCCTCGAAGAGTTCGACGACACGAGGGAGACCGCCGGCAATGTCGGCGCCACCGGCCACACCACCGGTGTGGAAGGTACGCATGGTGAGCTGCGTTCCGGGCTCGCCGATCGACTGAGCGGCGATGACGCCGACCGCTTCGCCGACTTCAATTCGCTTGCCGGTGGCCAGCGAGGTGCCATAGCTGGCGCCCGAGATTCCGATCGGGGAATCGTCGGTCAGGGGCGAGAGCACCCGGACCGAGGTGATCCCGGGATCGTCGCGTAGAGCCACCATGTCTTCCTCGGAAAGCATCGTGCCCTTGGGGATGACGGTGCCGTCGGCGAGTTCCTGATCGTCGGCAACAACCCGGCTGTAGAGACGGGTTTCGAGATACGTGCGCACCATCCGAGCATCCGGATCGCCGGCGTCGGACGCCTCACCCGTGTGACGGTTGTAGTAGCCATCGGGCTTGATGTCGTGAAGAACCAAACCGCGAACGGCTCGACCTTCTTCGAACGGATCGCGATCGTTGATGATCACTTCCTGGGCGACGTCGACGAGTCGACGGGTGAGGTACCCGGAGTCGGCGGTACGGAGTGCGGTGTCGACCAATCCCTTGCGGGCACCAGGAGTGGAGATGAAGTACTCCAACATGGTGAGTCCCTCACGGAAGTTGGACTTGATGGGCCGGGGAATCATGTCGCCTCGAGGGTTGGCGACGAGGCCGCGCATGCCCGCGATCTGGCGGACCTGCATCATGTTTCCTCGAGCGCCCGAGCCAACCATCATGTCGATGGGGTTGAACCGCTTCGACTTGAGGTTGACCTCCATCGCATCGCGCACCTCATCGGTGGCATGCGTCCAGATCTCCACTTCCTTCTGGCGTCGCTCACCGTCGGTGATGATGCCCTTCCGGAATTGGGCTTCGACTTTGTCGGCCTGGATTTCGTGGAGATCGAGGATCCCCTTTTTCTCTTTCGGCGTCTGGACGTCGTTCACCGAAACGGTGAGGCCGGACCGGGCGGCGAAGCGGAAGGACAGGGTCTTGATGCGGTCGAGGGTGGCTCCCACCTCGGCCTTGGGATAACCCGTGGCGAGTTCATCGACGATCACGCCGATGTCCTTCTTCTTGATCACGTGGTTCTGGAACGGGAAGCGGTCGGGCAGGGCTTCGTTGAGGAAGACTCGGCCGGCCGTTGTTTCGGCGTAGACCGCAGCCTTGCCGTTGGCCGGCTCGAGCAGGAGGTCGGGGCAGCGGAAGTAGATCGGCTGATGCAGCGTGATCTGTCCGGCCTCGTAGGCACGCTCGACCGCATGGATCTGGCGGAACGAGAGGATCGGCGTTTCGGGGTCGTCGTTCGGAACGAACTCGGACAAGTAGAAGAGACCGATCACCATGTCTTGGGTAGGCGTGACGAGCGGACGGCCATGGGCCGGGCTCAGCACGTTGTTGGCACTGAGCATCAGCACTCGGGCTTCGGCCTGGGCCTCAGCGGAGAGCGGCAGGTGCACAGCCATCTGGTCGCCGTCGAAGTCGGCGTTGAACGCCGTGCAGACCAACGGATGGATCTGGATGGCCTTGCCTTCGACGAGCACGGGCTCGAACGCCTGGATTCCGAGGCGGTGAAGGGTCGGGGCTCGGTTGAGCATGACCGGGTGTTCCTGGATGACCTCTTCGAGGACCTCCCACACCTGGGGGCGGCGACGCTCGACCATGCGCTTGGCCGACTTGATGTTCTGGGCCAGTTCTTGATCGACCAGACGCTTCATCACGAACGGCTTGAACAGCTCGAGAGCCATGATCTTCGGCAGGCCACACTGGTGGAACTTGAGCGTTGGGCCGACAACGATGACCGAACGGCCGGAGTAGTCGACGCGCTTGCCGAGAAGGTTCTGACGGAAGCGACCCTGCTTGCCCTTGAGCATGTCGGAGAGCGACTTGAGCGGACGGTTGCCCGGCCCGGTGACCGGTCGTCCACGACGGCCGTTGTCGAACAACGCATCGACGGCCTCTTGAAGCATCCGCTTTTCGTTGTTGACGATGATCTCCGGCGCACCGAGATCGAGGAGCCGCTTGAGACGGTTGTTCCGGTTGATCACACGACGGTAGAGATCGTTGAGATCGGAGGTGGCGAAGCGACCACCATCGAGCTGGACCATCGGTCGCAGCTCGGGCGGAATCACGGGAACCACGTCGAGGATCATGGCGCGAGGGTCGTTTTGACGGCGACCGTTCTCGTCGCGTCGGTTGAACGCGGCCACGATCTTGAGTCGCTTGATCGCCTTCTGTTTGCGCTGGGCGCTCAGTTGCTTCACGCCTTCTTCGGGGTCGATGGCAGCGCGTAGCTTCACCTCTTCCTCGTCGAAGTCGATCCGCTCGATGAGCTGAGCGATCGAGTCGGCTCCCATGCCGCCTTCGAAGTACTCACCCCAACGATCGGCCATTTCACGCCACAGCATCTCGTCTTCGAGAATCTTGCGGGAGAAGAGGTCCTTGAACTCGTCGAACGCACGATCCAGAACGTCGAGTTCCATCTCGTATTGCTCGCGGGTCATGGCAAAGTCTTTGTCGGCGGCGCGCTGGCGGGCACGAAGCTCGGTGTCCTTCGCTTTGTCGGACTCCATCTGGGCGATCTCTTTTTCGAGCGCCTCGTGATCGGTGGCGAGGCGAAGCTCCATCTCTTTGATGATTGCTTCGCGTTCGGCGATGACCTCGGCTTCGATGTTCGGGAGGTCCTGATCGCGCTTTTCCTCGTCGACGTAGGTGACGAGGGATGCCGCGAAGTAAATGACCTTCTCGAGTTGCTTGGCCTTCAGTTCCTCACGGGGCTCGGTGCCCATGAGGAGGTAGGCCAACCAGGATCGGGTGCCTCGGAGGTACCAGATGTGGACGCAAGGTGCGGCCAGTTCGATGTGGCCCATCCGTTCGCGGCGCACCTTCGAACGGGTGACTTCAACGCCACATCGCTCGCAGATGATGCCCTTGAACCGGACACGCTTGTACTTTCCACAGGCACATTCCCAGTCCTTTTGGGGACCGAAGATCTTCTCGCAGAAGAGGCCGTCTTTCTCGGGCTTCAGGGTGCGGTAGTTGATGGTCTCGGGCTTTTTCACCTCGCCGTTGGACCACATCCGGATCGAGTCGGCCGTGGCCAAACCAATCTTCAGCTGATCGAAATCGTTGACATCAAGCATGATTTCCAGCTCCTCTATCGACGGCTGGCGGCACGGGCCGCGTCGTCTTCGTCAGTTCCACGTTCTGGGCGGCTGAGGTCGATACCCAGCTCTTCTGCGGTGCGGAAGAGTTCATCGTCCATCTCCCGCATCTCGATTTCATGTCCGTCTTCGGCGAGTACCTCGACGTTCAGGCAAAGGGCCTGCATTTCCTTGATGAGCACCTTGAAGGACTCGGGAATGCCGGGCTCGGGAATGTTCTCGCCCTTGACGATGGCCTCGTAGACCTTCACCCGGCCGAGCACATCGTCGGACTTGATGGTGAGCAGTTCCTGCAGGCAGTAAGCCGCTCCATAGGCCTCGAGGGCCCACACTTCCATCTCGCCGAATCGCTGACCACCGAACTGAGCCTTACCACCGAGCGGCTGTTGGGTGATCATGGAGTACGGACCGGTGGAACGAGCGTGAATCTTGTCGTCGACCATGTGGCTGAGCTTCAAGATGTACATGATCCCGACCATGATCGGGTTGTCGAAGGCTTCGCCGGTACGGCCGTCGATGAGCGTGGCCTTGCCGTCGGTGCCGATCAGGCGGGTGCCGTCGACGCCTTCGGGGTTCAGGTTCTCGAAGATCTCCTGAATCGTGGGCTTGTCGCCCGAGAGTTCCTTCTCGTCCCACTTCGCACCATCGAACACCGGTGTGGCAACGAGGGTGGACGGAGTGGTGAACGGGCGGGTCTTGTTCTCGGTGCCACGCAGTGGTGGCTCACCGGTGGGCTCACCGTCGACCGTCCAACCCCAGCGTGCGGCGTAGCCGAGATGGGACTCGAGGACCTGACCGATGTTCATTCGGGAAGGCACACCGAGCGGGTTGAGGATGATGTCGACGGGGGTGCCGTCGGTCATGTGCGGCATGTCTTCGAGCGGAAGGATCCGCGAGATGACACCCTTGTTTCCGTGGCGTCCGGCGAGCTTGTCGCCAACGCTGATCTTGCGCTTCTGGGCCACATAGACCCGCACGAGTTGGTTGACCCCGGGAGGCAGTTCGTGGCTGTCGTCACGGTTGAAGACCTTGACGTCGATGACCTTGCCGACCTCGCCGTGGGGAACCTTGAGGGAGGTGTCCCGGACTTCGCGAGCCTTCTCGCCGAAGATGGCTCGGAGAAGCCGTTCTTCAGGGGTGAGCTCGGTTTCGCCCTTGGGGGTGACCTTGCCGACGAGCACGTCGCCCGGTCCGACATCGGCGCCGACCCGGATGATGCCACGCTCGTCGAGATTGGCGAGGATGTCTTCGCTCAGGTTCGGGATGTCTCGGGTGATCTCTTCCGGACCGAGCTTGGTGTCGCGGGCATCGATCTCGTGCTCTTTGATGTGAATCGACGTGAGCACGTCATCGCGCACGAGACGCTCGGAAAGGATGATCGCGTCTTCGAAGTTGTAACCCTCCCAGGGCATGAAAGCCACGACGAGGGTCTTGCCCAGGGCAAGCTCTCCGTTGTCGGTGGAAGGCCCGTCGGCGAGGAGATCGCCGGCCTTGAAGGTGTCGCCGGCCGAAACCCGTGGTTTCTGGTTGATGCAGGTGTCTTGGTTGGAACGTTCGAACTTCAGGAGCCGGTAGATCTTCTTGCCGGTCTTGTTGTACTCGACCGTGATCTGCGTGCCGTCGACATCGAGCACCACACCGTCGTGAACCGCGACAAGCGTGTCGGCCGCGTCGTGGCCGGCCCGAACCTCGATGCCGGTGCCGATGTACGGCGCCTCGGCGGTGAGGAGGGGAACGGCCTGCCGCTGCATGTTGGCCCCCATGAGGGCGCGGTTGGCGTCGTCGTGCTCGAGGAACGGAATCAGGCCGGTGCCGATCGAAACGATCTGCTTGGGCGAGACGTCCATCATCTGAACTTCTTCCGGCGTGGCCGAAATGATCTCGGTGGTCGCACCGAAGAAGATGTCTCGTTCGAGCTGGAGTTTGAGGTCACGCAGCGATGCAGCCTGCGGTGAGCGGCGGGACAGAACCCGCTCGTTCACGAAGCTTCCGTCGGCCAGCAACGGGGCGTTGGCCTGGGCGACGACGTACTCCTCTTCCTCATCAGCGGTGAGGAACTGGATCTCGTCGGTGGCTTTCCCGTCGATGACCCGGCGGTACGGCGTTTCGAGGAATCCGAAGTCGTTGACTCTGGCGTAGCTCGAGAGGTAGCCGATCAGACCGATGTTCGGTCCCTCGGGCGTTTCGATCGGGCACATACGGCCGTAGTGCGAGAAGTGGACGTCTCGCACTTCGAAGCCGGCACGCTCACGGCTCAGACCACCTGGTCCGAGGGCCGACAAACGACGGCGGTGGGTGAGACCCGACAAGGGGTTGATCTGGTCCATGAACTGCGAGAGCTGGGAGGTTCCGAAGAACTCCTTGATCGCCGCAACCACGGGCCGAATGTTGATCAGTGTTTGCGGGGTGATGGCCTCGACGTCTTGGGTGGTCATCCGCTCACGGACGACTCGTTCCATACGGGAGAGACCGATGCGAACCTGGTTTTGGATGAGTTCGCCGACCGAACGCACGCGCCGGTTGGCGAAGTGGTCTTGATCGTCGAGCCGATAGCCGGGCTCGGCGATCATGAGGTGGAGCAGGTAGCTCGCAGCGGCGAGAACCTCGCTCTCGGAAAGCACGCCCTGCGTCGGGTCGGGCTTTTCGATGATGTCCTTGAGCATCGGGAAGAGTTCGATGAGGTGATCGACCTCGGGCCCGAGCTTGCGGTTGAGCTTGTAGCGACCGACCCGTGAGAGGTCGTAGCGACGGTTCTCGAAGAACGCATTGCGGAGGTAGCTCCGGGCTGCTTCGAGGGTGGGCGGCTCGCCCGGGCGGGCCCGCTTGTAGATCTCGATGAGCGACTCTTCACGGCTGGGGGCGATCTCGCGATCCTTCTCCCACTGGCCTTCGAGGAAGTCGAAGTGATCGACGAAGGCGTCGAGGAAACCGGGAGCCGACTCTTCGTCGAACCCGATGGCACGAAGCAGCGTGAAAAGGCTCAGGCGTCGCTTCCTGGCAACGCGGACGCCGGCGGTCGGATCCTTGCCGGGCTTCTGCTCGACATCGAACTCCATCCACTCGCCACGGTAGGGGTGAATGGGTCCGGTGACCATCTGGTGCTTGCTGAGGTTACGCAAGCGGAACCGCTCGCCAGGCTGGAAGATGACGCCTGGTGAACGCACGAGCTGGCTCACGACGACACGCTCCGTGCCGTTGATCACGAACGTGCCCTTGTCGGTCATCATCGGGAAGTCGCCCATGAACACGGTTTGTTCTTTGATTTCGCCCGTGTTGGCGTTGATGAACCGAGCGCGCACGAAGATCGGCGCGGCGTAGGTCATGTCTTTTTCTTTGCACTCCTCAACCGTGAACTTGGGATACGGCTTGAGGTCCTCATCGTGAGGATCGAACTCGAGATCGAGCTGAAGTGTCTCGGTGAAGTCCTTGATCGGACTGATGTCACGGAAGGCGTTCGCAAGTCCTTCCTCGAGAAACCAGTCGAAGGACTGGCGTTGTACAGCAATCAGGTCTGGAAGCTCGAGGGCTTCAGACAATTTACCGAACGAGTAACGATCGCGTTGGAGAGTGCGAGCAGGCAAAGGACACCACCATGAGTAGCACGACGAGCAGTCGGAAGCCGGCGCGCGAGAAACCTTCTTACTTGCCTGATCTCATGATCTGATGCGGTGGGCTGGTGAGGCCGACCGAACAGAGTTCTGGGGTCGAGAAAGCACAAAGGCGCGAGCACGGTTCGTCAAAGCATAAGGCGGGCATCGCGGCGCCACAACCATGCTGATCGCGGGTTGGATGGTAAAGAAGGTCAGCAGCCAGGTCAAGGACCGAAACGAAATCGAAAACGAGCCGGAGCAGCCTCGAGTTCCGCCACGCAAACGCAGAGATCCCCCACACCGAGTGGTGCAGGGGATCTCTGAGGGTCAAGACCCACGACGAACGTCGTGGGTTGCCGGATCGAGTTACTTGATGTCGACGGCTCCGCCGGCGGCTTCGATCTTGGCCTTGGCCGCTTCGGCATCGTCCTTGGACACGCCTTCGACCACGTTGATCGGCGCCCCTTCGACGAGTTCCTTGGCTTCCTTGAGACCGAGGCTGGTGAGCTCGCGCACAGCCTTGATCACCTGGATCTTCTTGTCGCCGGCTGCGGTGAGAACAACATCGAAGCTGCTCTTTTCCTCTTCGGCTTCGGCCGGAGCGCCGCCGCCGGCAGCGGCCATGGCGACCGGAGCGGCCGCGGTGACGCCGAACTTCTCTTCGAAGTCGGTGAGGAGCTCAGAAAGCTCGAGCACGGACAAGTTGGCAATACCTTCGAGAATTTCTTCTTTGGTCATTTTCAGCTCTCTTCGTCTTCGGATGCTGCGTCGTCTGCCGAGGCAGCATCGTCAGCAGGGGTTTCAATGTCTTCAGTACTCGATTCCGAACCGCTCGCCTCGGCGGCGGGAGCCGCTTCGTCTACTGGTGCGTCATCGGATGGTGTGTCGTCTGATGCCGGGGCTTCGTCGGCAGCGGGTGCTGCCTCCTCGGCTGGAGCTTCAGGAGCCGCGTCGGCAGGAGCGCCCGGGGCGCCGCCCTGATCGATGAGGGCCTTGAGCCCGTAGGCGAAGTCGCGTGGCAGTGCCTGCAACAACCCAGCGAGCTGGGCCATCGG
This sequence comes from Acidimicrobiales bacterium, assembly GCA_037969565.1. Taxonomy (GTDB): domain Bacteria; phylum Actinomycetota; class Acidimicrobiia; order Acidimicrobiales; family SZUA-35; genus SZUA-35. The sequence continues at coordinate 22,351 of JBBKXQ010000007.1, forward strand.
GGCAGCAATGGCGCCTGCCAACTTGGCCAGGAGCACTTCACGGGGTTCGATGTCGGCCAGTTGATTCAGGCCAGCGGCGTCAATGAATTGACCTTCGAAAAGGCCACCTTTGACGATCAGTTCGGGGTGAGCTTTGGCGAAGTCTTTGAGGACTTTCGCCACCGACACCACATCACCGTCTTCCCCGCTGGGGGTTCGCTCGGTGAAGGCCAGCGCGGTGGGTCCGACGAGAAGATCGGTGAACTCCTCGCTGACATCACCGGCAGCTCGACGGATCAAGGTGTTCTTGTACACCTTGTATTTGCCACCGAGTGGACGCAGTTCTGACCGAAGCTGCGACAACGCAGCAACGGTGAGCCCGCGATATTCGGTGACCATCACGGCTTCGGCGTTGGCGAGGCGGTCTGACACCTCTTCGACGATCGCGACCTTGTCCGGTCTTGGGTTTTCCATTGCACCTCCTCTCTTCATGTTGTTGGTTGGTATTGGGTTTATGGGTCTGCCCGATCGACGCCCAGGTCGACCGGTGCACCCAACCCTTGACCAACCCTCCACATCAAAAGGAGAGCGTCTCGGCGAAGAATGTCCAACCGCCTCATTCGGACTTACGCCGCACTGTTTCCAGTGCGGCACCGAACGTCTCTGGCGAGAGCTTCGAATGACAGAAGGACAGAAGGTTAACCCTGCCCCGACGAAACCGGTGCTGCTGCCGACTTCGAGAGTGGGCCGGAGTTCCGGTTTCGAGCGCCGACGGACACTCAGTACGAGTGTTCGCCAGCGAGACGTTTACTCGGTGTCGGTGACCCGGGAAGGGTCGATTCGGACGCCGGGACCCATGGTGGTGGACGCAGTGACCTTGAGCACGTAACGTCCACGGGCCGATGCCGGCTTGGCTTTGATGATCTCGTCCATCAGCGCGGTGAAGTTCTGCATCAGCGCTTCGGGCTCGAAGCTCGCCTTGCCGACCGAAACCGAGACGTTGCCGTAGCGGTCGGTGCGGTACTCGACGGTGCCACCCTTGAAGTTCCTGACTGCGGTGGCGACGTCGGGGGTGACGGTGCCCGTCTTCGGGTTGGGCATGAGACCGCGGGGGCCCAGGACCCGACCGAGTTTGCCGACCTGAGGCATGAGTTCGGGGCTCGAGATGGCCAGATCGAAGTCGAGCATTCCGCCCTCGACCTCGGCCACGAGATCGTCGGCTCCGACGAAATCGGCCCCGGCCTCGAGGGCGGCTGCGGCCGCTTCACCGGAGGCGAACACGGCGATACGCACGGTCTTGCCGGTTCCGGCCGGGAGGGCGACGGTGCCGCGAACGATTTGGTCCGCCTTGCGGGGATCGACGCCCAAGCGGAGGGTGACGTCGACGGATTCGTCGAACTTGGCCGGAGCCAGGCTCTTCGCCAACTCCATGGCCTCGCGGGGGCTGTGGAGTTGTTCGCGGTCGAAGCGTTTCATCGCATCGAGATACTTTTTGCCTTTTGCCATGATGGCTCCCTCGTTGGTAAGGCCGACGGTCGAGGTGAACTCGCCGAGCCTGTGAATAGAACGGTTTTCTTTACGAGTTGCGAGCGTCAGCTCTGTCGAGCTGAAGCGAGTTCCGAGCTCTGCGAGGAACTCGAAGAGACTCGAGGGCCGCTAGGCCCGAGAGGATCAGCGGACGCGAACGCCCATTTGACGAGCCGTGCCCCGGACCTGCTGCTTGGCCGCGTCGATGTCGTAGGCGTTGAGGTCGGGCATCTTGATCTCGGCGATCTCGGTGACTTGAGCATCGGAGATCGATCCCGCGCGGTCACGCTTGGGATCAGAGGCGCCCTTGGAGATGCCGGCGGCCTTCTTGATCAGCTCGGCAGTGGGCGGTGTCTTCAGGATGAAGCTGAACGACCGGTCTTCGAAAACCGAGATCTCGACCGGGACGACGCTGCCGCGCTGTGACTCGGTGCGGGCGTTGTACTCCTTGCAGAAATCCATGATCGCGACGCCGTACGGGCCGAGGGCGGTGCCGACGGGTGGTGCCGGGGATGCGGCGCCGGCCTGGATCTGGATCTTGACGACCGCCATTACTTGCTTTTTGGCCATGAGAACAATGCCTTCGATGTGGAGTGCGGAGGAGGTCCGCGTTCAGAGCGATTGGAGATGGTATCGGCGTCGGCTTGTCTTCCCGACTGCGTTGGATTTCTCGGCCTCGGGGCTCACCGTGTGATGAAGTACGAGGTTCGGTGAAATCGACGAGACGGTCAGATCTTGCCGACCTGGGCAAACTCGAGTTCGACCGGAGTTTCGCGCCCGAAGATGTTGACGAGAACCTTGAGCTTGAGCTGGTCTTCGTTGATCTCGACGATCTCGCCTTGGAAGTCGGCGAATGGCCCTTCCTTGACACGGACGGACTCGCCCATTTCGTATTCGAGACGAGGACGTCCCTTTCGGGTGGTGTCTTCGCCGTCGGTCTTGACCTGAAGGAAGTTCTCGACGTCCTTGCGGGGCAGTGGGGACGGCTTGTTGCCAGCTCCGACGAATCCGGTGACACCGGGGGTGTTGCGAACAACGAACCACGAATCGTCATCGAGGTGCAGGCGGCACAGCAGATACCCAGGGAACACTTTCTTCTGGACGACGACCTTCTTGCCGTTCTTGAACTCGACGACGTCTTCCATCGGAATGACGACTTCGTAGATTCGATCTTCCATGTTCATCGACGAGATGCGGGCGACGATGTTGGAGCGGACCTTGTTCTCGTAACCCGATTGTGTATGGAGGACAAACCAACGACCGGGACGGTCGTAGGGCGAGATCTGCTTCTCGACCTCGAACGGAGCGTCGTCTTCATCGTCTTCGACGTCGATGGCCACGACATCATCGTCAGCCGCTGGTGCCTCGTCGACTGGTGCCTCGGCGACTGGGGTTTCCACGTCGGTGGAATCTTCGGTCTCGGCCGGCTGGTCTGATGGGCCAGCGTCGGCCACGGTTTCCACGTCGGTGGTTTCGTCCGGAGCGTCGGCGAGCGTGGGATCAACGTCGGTCATTGTGAGAGCCTCAGCAAACGAAGAATGCCTTCGCCGAACACGTAATCGAGTCCGGCAATGAAAGCGGTGAGCGTGATCAGCGTGATCATCACCACGATTGTGTAGTTGATGACCTCCCGACGGGACGGCCAGTTGACGCGGCGCAGCTCGGAGCGAACCTCGCGAACGTACTGTGCTGGTCCGATGCGCTCGGGAGGAGCGCCCTGTGGACGGCCATCACGGCGGGTCGCAATGGCGTTGCCATCGGCGTCGATCTGCCCCTGCTTTTGGAGCATGCGACGCTGTTCACGGTTCATCGCCATGGGACGTGCCTCGGTCGTTGGAATAGAAATTGTGCGGTTTGAAAAAATGTCAGTTCGAAGTTCGAGACCAACGAGTTGGTCTGGCAGGGCACGAGGGACTCGAACCCCCAACCCCCGGTTTTGGAGACCGGTGCTCTACCAATTGAGCTAGTGCCCTATGGACGGATCGAGGTTAGCAGCAGCGGCCCGCGTTTCGGCGGGCCCCCACCCTCGACCAGCGGCCAGCCAGCGAGCGTCAACTCGCCAGGCGTCGGCCCGTCGCCACTCGCGTCACGATCACGATGGCCCCCGCAGCCCCAGCGGTGGCGGCGGCCGCGATACCTCCGATGTACGCCTTGCGCCGGTCGGAGCGGTGCAGCTTGTGGACGGTTGCCGGCGGACGGACGAGATCGAGCACGTCTTCGAGAAGTTCATCGCCCGGCGACAACACAACTCCCCGCAGGCTCTTCATCGTCCGAAGGATCCTTCGATACTGCACCTGTTCGGCCTGGCAGCGCAGGCACTTGCTCAAGTGAGTCGCGGCCGTTGGAGGCAGCGGACCACTCGAATCGACGGTCTCGGCGAGGAGGACCGAGACGTCATCGCAACGCATGAGGTCAGCCGGCATGAGCCTCGACCTCTCCATCGGTGTCACCTTCGTTGAGTGCGTACAGATTCTCGCGAAGTCGCTTGCGCGCTCGATGCAGACGGACCTTTGCCGCCGACTCCGTGATGCCGAGCTCCTCGGCGATCGACTCGTGGGGAAGGTCGTAGATGTCTCGCAGGACAACGACAGCCCGCAGCTTCGGGGGAAGCAGGCTGAGCGCCTCGATCAGCTGATCGCGAAGATCGCCGACATCGGCCCGATGGGCAGGGTCGGATTGGGGGTTGAGATCGACGACGACCGAGTCATCCGGGAGTTCATCGGTGCTGGTACGGCCGCGGCGACCGAGGAAGGTGTTCGCACAGTTCGCGGTGATCCGGTGCAGCCACGTGCTGAATTGGGCATCGCCCCGGAATTTTTTCAAGCCCTTGTGGACCCGAAGGTACGTTTCCTGCACCACGTCTCGAGCGTCCTCTTCGTCACCGGTCAGCCTCAGGGCCAACGTGTAGGAGTCGTGATAGGTACGACGAACGAGCTCTTCGAACGCACGGTGGTCACCGTCTTGTGCGTCTCCAACCAGATCGTCGATCTCACTCGACACCATGTTTCCTCCGAAGTTGGACTCGGGAAGGCCCCATCGGGTTACTCCCTGCCGTTCCAGGACTCTACCGGAACGCGGTCGGACCCGGGGTCGCCCCCGGGTCCGATCCGTTCAACAGTCGTCGTGCTCGCTCCCCTCGGCAGCCGAGGGAGCACGGAAGATTCAGGTGCTACTTGACGATCTTGGTGACACGTCCGGCACCAACCGTACGACCACCCTCACGAATCGCGAACCGCAAACCCTCATCCATCGCAATCGGATTGATCAACTCAACCGACATCTCAGTG
>JBBKXQ010000008.1:0-78867 GCA_037969565.1 Acidimicrobiales bacterium
TGGTCTGAGCGAGGAGTTGTCCGATTGGGCGGCCGTCATCGAGTGGGTGGATGGTGATGGTCTTGAGGAATGCCGCGAGTCGGGCTTGTCGGGGTCCGTTGCGCCATACCTGCCCGACGACGGGGTGGGTGGTGTGCAGAGCGGTTTCAGATCTGCTTGCAGCTGTCAGGAATGCGTGGGCGCTTTGATCGCTCCGGTCGATGGAGATGAGGAACCCGGCATCGAGAATCACAAGCCGTATCGTTCGGCCATCGCAGCGACGTCTTCCTCTTCGATGGGACCCTCTTCGGTGTCCCACTCGGCTAGAAACGCGCTGAGGGCATGCTGGCGTTTCCGGTCGGCTGCGAGGCTGCGGAGGGCTTGGCGGATTGCGCTGGAGCGCCCGCCGTATTCGGGTGCAAGCATGTCGAGGAGGGCTTCGTCCTCGTCGTCGAGTCGGACTGTCGTGGTGGCCATGAGACTGTTTGTAGCACGACCGTGCTACAATATCGAGTCTTGGATCTGGCGGCGTCGTGATCCTGAGCGTGCCGAGAAGTCATCTGTGCTGCTGATCATCGAACGAGGAGCGGCGCGAAACGTTGATGCGTCGACGATCCCGCTTCCTGGTCGCGATGGCCGTCACGACCGTCATCGAGCTCGCTGTGGGTTCATTTGCTGTCGTGCAGCAGCGCCGCGCGTCAGACCTCGCGAGAGAGATCAGACGATCGGCAGCAGCTCGCGACGTCGCGGCATAGGCCCAGCTGATGACGAAATCGAACGCCGAGCTGGCGAACATGTTGGCGATCCACGCAGCACGCGTGGGGTCTCCGCAAGGCGAACTGTCGCCCGAGGTCATTGATGCGCTGCACGCAGGGGTGCAGGCCACCAGGACGCAATACCCCGTCTCGACGGCGCCCCGTGCGCTCAGAGCGGGCGCCGGAGGTGACGTCTTCCTGCTCCCACCCGACGAGCTGATCCGGCTCGCCCAGGGTCAGGTGACGAGGGCGTTCAGCGAGGAGGAGTGCCGGGCAGCCCGCCTCATCACAGCACGGTGGGTCAAGCGTTCGTGTAACCATGGGACCGTGACGACCGACCCCCTGGAACCAGACGGTGACGAGCCACGGACTGATGCCGAGCCGACCGACGTCGTTGCGATGGCGACACGAGTGGGATGGGTGGCCAAGGGACTGCTGTTCGTCGTCATCGGTCTGATCGGTCTCGAGATCGCAAGGCGCGGATGGAGCTCGGAGGACGCTGACCAAGGCGGAGCGCTGGCCACGATCGCCGGTGCGCCGGCGGGCCGAGTGCTCGTGGGTGTCATGGGGGTCGGGCTCATTTTGTACGCCGCATGGCAGCTGTGGTCGGCCTTTGTCGGCGGGGTCGAGAGCCCATTCGAGGATCCTCTCGACTTGGCATCACGGATTGGATCGGTCGGGCTCTCGCTTGTGTACGGACTGTTGGGAGTAACAGGCGTGCAGGTCGCTGTCACGGGGAGACGGGAGTCCGCCGGCGAGTCGGGGTCGAGGTCACCCGAGGGCATCTCAACTCTTCTGCTAGGTCTCCCGGCTGGCCGCTTTGCCGTGTTCGCTGTCGGGTTGGTCACCATCGGTGTCGGCGTGTACCACCTGCAGAAGGGTTGGCGGCTCGGTTTCGTCGATGACATCGATCGGTCCGGCCTCTCGACCGCCGGGAACCGCGCCCTCATTGTTCTAGGCGTTGCGGGTTTCACCGCTCGCTCGCTGATGCTGTTCATCGCCGGTGCATTGTTCGTGGTCGCTGCCTGGCAGCACGATGCCGATGACGCCGCCGGGCTCGATGAGTCGCTTCGGGCCCTCGCCGCTGCTCCCGGTGGGCGGCTGTTGCTTGGTGCGACCGCCGTTGGTCTCATCGCTGCCGGTGCCTACGACTCGTTGACCTTCCGGCGCCAAGAGTTAGCGGGCGACAGCTGAAAGCAACCGGCTAGGGGGTCCGCTGATAGCTCAGTGCTCGTAGCGGAACCCGATTCGAGCGTGGCCTGGAAATGCTGAACAGACCCCGCCAGATCTACCCCAACACCAACCCAGCCGAGGTCGGCGACCCGCTCCATGAATTCCCACTCGAAGCGTCAGCCGCTGTGTCGTGGGTCGAGCCGGCGGCTGAGCACGGTTGTTCCGCCGGTTGCGATGAGAACCGCTGCTGCCGCTGCGATGAAGGTCCCGGCGGCGATCCACGCGGGTGGGTTGGTGTCGGTTGAGCAGAAGGATGTGTAGGGGCTCGGAGTGTTGGTATTGGCTCCGAGCCAGAACAGTGCGGGGTAGGCGGCGAGTGTGGTGATGGTGCCGGCGAGTCGTCCCGTGAGGGCGACGGCGGTGGAGGCGATTCCGGCCAGAACAGCGAGGTTGGTGACTGCGGGGAGCCATGCGGTGATTCCGAGTGCGCCGAAGTCGTATTGGTCTGATCCAGGCACGACTGATGTCGGGAGTCGGGTGACGGCGAGATAGACGACGATCGGTGTGGCCATGGCGACGGCGATGACAGCCATGTGTGCCGAAGCGGAGAGATGGCGGAGCTTGGCGGTTCCGGTCGCTTCCCACGTGGCCATTGCTGGACTGAGGAGCCAGGTGCTGACGAGTGCGAATGCGAAGGCGACGAGTTCGACGATGCCGATACCGCAGCGCCCGCCGTCGATGGTTCCGTACCAGAACACATAGGCGAGGGCGTAGGCGCCAGCGGCGAGCAGCGGGATGGTGGTGACTCGGCGGCCGTCGAAGAACGGGTGCCGGTCGGTCATTGCCGGACGGATTTCAGTGTGCAGCCTGCGAGTTCGGCGCTGTGTTGGTCGAGGAATGTTCGGAGTTCTGTGTCGCTGAGTGCAGCGAGGGCTCGGGCGGTTCCCGTGTCGAACGAGAACATGGCGGCGTCGACGTCTGCCTGGTCCGCGGGCGATCGGCTGGCAATTGCGTAGCTGAGTTCGGAAGCGAGCGCGTAGGACAACTCGAGGGAGCCCCCAGCGTTGAGTGCGTCATCGCCGCCGCGGGAGAATGCGGCGGTGAAGCACGCCAGTTCGCCGCCGATCAGGCGAGCCGTCGAGATGGATGCCTCGGATTCGGCTCGCACTGGGCTGTCGGAGAAGTAGGTGAACGACACGAGGTCGGAGAGCGGGGTTCCCGCTGCGATGTCGGAAGTTGCTGCGCCGAAGCCGAACTGGTCGATGATGGTGGTGGCGCCTCGAGCGATCGGCGGCAGAGCCTCGGCGACGTCATCCGGTACGCACACTTGCGATTCGGGCACGCGGTCGCAGCCGGTCCCAGTCGAGCGGCCGACGAGCGACGGCTGGACGAGCAGTACAGCGACGGCGATGGCGGCGGGGGCGAGCATCGGGAGAGCGGCCAGCCATCCTGGCTGGGTGTCGCGACGGCCGGCAGATCGGACAGCGACCCACGCTGCAGCACCTGCGAGCGCGGCGAAGAGAGCGAGCCTGATGGCAGCACCGGTTCGGGTTTCGTAGCGGCCGATGCCGACGGTGACATCCATCCAGTTCAGCGCAACGCCATAGACCGAGGCGCCGCTGGTGCCGTTGGTTTCGCTGCTGGTCACGGCCTCGCCGAGCAGGATTGGTCCGATGATCGCCGGGAACACAGCGATGGAGGCGACGACGGGGGCGATACGGCTAGACCAGATGGTGCCGAGCAGGTAGCCGAGACAGGTGACAGCCAGGATGGCGGCGAGACCCGACACGATGGTGAGCGGGTTCGCTGAGCCGCCGGTCGTGTTGGCTGCTGCGTTCACGACTGCGGGGGTGAGACCGAGGACGTGACCGGCCACGACGGCGGTGGCGAGGGGTCGCAGCTGTGCTGACATGATCGCTGTCCAACCGCGTGCCGGGGTCGGGCCGATGGCGAGGGTGTGGCGCCACCCGCCGATCCATGCTCCTGCACCGGCAACGATCGGACCGACCAAGAGAACGGAGTCTCGTGATATGGCGTTGGTATCGCTCCACAACGGCGGAAGCCACGCTGGAAGGCTTCCGGATGAGAACGTCCATGTGACGAACCCGACGAAGGTGGCGATGACCCCGAGTGTGATGGGTTTGATCGGGGCGAACGAGCCCGATCTTGCGGTTGCTGTGGCGGTCATGCCGTCACCTTGGCCGGTCCGTTGAGGAGTTCGACGTAACCGGATTCGAGAGCGGAGAGCCCATCGGTGGCATGCGATTGGCCAAGCGACTTGAGGGCGTCGACCGAGCTGTCGAATACGACCGAGCCACCGTTGATGGCGACAACCTGGGTTGCCATGAGGGCGAGGTCCTCGACGATGTGGGTACTGAGGAGCACGATTGCGTGTTCGGCAATGGCGGCGAGGTGGTGGCGGATCTGGACGCGTTGGGCTGGGTCGAGACCGGCCGTTGGTTCATCGAGCAGCACAAGGCGCGGCTGGTGAGCGATGGCGCAGGCAATGCCCACCCGTTGTTGTTGACCGCCAGAGAGCGACCCGGTGCGTCGATCGGCCAGGTCGGCGAGATCTACCAACTCAAGAGCAAGCACCGCAGCGGCGTCACACTCGTCACGGGGAACGCCTTGGGCCCATGCGGCGTAGGCGACGTTGCGTTGTGCAGTCGACCAGCGCAGCAGGTCGAAACGCTGCGGGAGAAAGCCGATGGAGCGGCGCAATTCGTCTTGGTCGGGGCCGTGCATCGAGCGACCGTCGAGGGTGACGACGCCAGAGGTTGGGTTGCGCAGTGTTGCAAGGATCGAGAACAGCGTGGATTTTCCTGCGCCGTTCGGTCCCAAGAGTCCGGTGACGCCCGGTGTGATTGCGACGTTGATGTTGTTGAGGACCGGGGGTCGGCCCCGGTATTGGAAGGTGATGTCTTCACAGCGGAGTTCCACTGCATTGCTCCTGTTGTTTGGATTGGTGAACCGGCCGAGGTTGGCCGGTGTCAGGTGGCGCGGAGGTCGCCGGGGGCGAGCCGAGTCTGGGCGAGGAAGAACGCCAGGGCCCCGGCGAGGGCGGCTCCGACGAGTCCGACACCACTCGAGAACAACGCGACAGCCCACGGGAAGGGGAGATCGGTGTCCGAGCCTGCTTGCCGGTAGACATGACCGGCGAGGGTGCCGATGCCCGCCGCCATGGTGACGGTGACGGCGACTGGCAGGCTCACGGTCCACAGTTGGGCTCGGCGAAGGAACCGGGCGGGGATCCCGACAGCGAGGAGGTTGGCGTCGAGGGCCCGGCGTTCGAGGGAGCGATCGGCGGTGGCAACCACGACGGCAGCGAGCCCGATGGTGAATGCTGCGATGACTCCCGCAGTGATGACCGCAGACACGAGGTCGGCGAGATTGTCGCTCGGCCAGTTGCCAGCGAAGGCCACCGGATCTGCGGCGATGAGGGCAGCCTCGAACTCGGCCCGAAAGGATGGGTCTGCTCGAACCGTCCAGCCTTGCACCGGCCCGATCTCTGCTTGCGAGGGTGGCACGATCAGCCCGGAGATCGCACTGGAAGAATCTGAAGGGAACTCGGCTTCGACGATCGGCACGCCGTAGCTGCCCTCAACACCGCCGAAGGTCAGTTCGAACACCTGGCCATCTACGCAGGTCGGTAGCTCCTGATCGAGTTGGATCCCGAGTTGCGCGCACGTCGCAGCCCACCCTGAATCCCCGCCGTCGATTGCGACCTGGGGCAGGGCGCTTACGACGCCGGGCAGTTCGGCGATCTGGTCGGCCGTCAGGTCGGTATCGATGCCGAAGGTGGTGTCGGTGTCGGTGGAGAACGACGCGTCTTGGAAGGCGCCGACAACTCCTTGGCCGACGCCGAGCGCGAAGGTGGCCACGAGCACACCGGTCAAGACTCGGCCTGCCGCCGATGGTTCGTGTTGTAGGCGTCGCGCCACCAGCATCCGGGTCGTGCCGGCTCGGCGTGAGCCGAGCGAGGTGCCCAGCACTTGCGAAACCACCGGTGTCGACAACGTGGTCCCGACCGCAGAAGCCAAGCCGCCCACGAACAACGTCCAGAAGAAGGCTTCATCGGTCGTGTTCTTGACGGCGGCAAATACCAGCATCGCCAGCCCCGAGACCAGCACGATGGCCCGCCAGCCCACCCGGACCGACGGTGCGCCTTGGCGGCCAGTAGCAAGCGGCTCGTCGACAGCATCGTTCGCGGTGACGGTCGCAACCGCGATGGCGCTGATCGTGGCAACCAAGACGATCGCTACGGCCACCGGGAGGCGGACCGGGGCATCGGCGCCGAACCACCGGAAACCGCCCACGCCCTGTCGTCCAACCGCTGGCTGGACAACCGCCCACAACAGACACCCGAGCACCGAACCGGCCGCGGCCACGACGGCAGTCTCGACCGAATTCACGGTGCGCACTGCTCGACGGGAAAGTCCGAGGAGGCGGAGCGAGGCCAGGCGCTGATTGCGGGCCCGAGCCGACAACCTGGACGACGTTGCGAGGAACGCACCGGCAGGAAGAACGAGGAAGGCGACGGACAGCACCATGACGATCCTGACTTCGGCCGACCCGGTGACCGGCAACAGCTCTGTGGTCCCGAAGCTGATTGGGTAGAGCCGCTCGTCGGCTTCGACGCCCACGTAGGCGACGAGGTCGCTTGGTGAGACCAAGCCGGCATCAGCGATGGTGTCGATCTGGGTCTGGGGGAACCGTTGTGCGACCAGCGGGTCCCGATCGACCAACGTTGCGAGCGCCGGTGACATGACCACTTCGCCGGGTTGGGGGAGCGCTGCCACGCCGGGTGGGAGTTCGCCGGTGCCGGCGAGCACGATCCGCTCGAGCTGGCGATCGCCGAGTTGCTCTCCGATTCGTCGGCCCAGCAGCGGCAACGTCTCGAGGTCGGGGTTTGTCGACGGGTCTGCTTGCAGAAGTGCTTCTGGAGGAATGACCGTTACTTCTTCTCGCCGGTCGTTCTTGCCATCGAAGATTGCCGGCAAGCCGAGAATCGCAGCAGCGACGAAACCCGCCAGCATCATGCCGAGGGCCATCGATGCGGTTCGTCCGATCGACTCTCGCCACGACCTGCGGGCCAGGCGCCAGCCAAGTGCAATCGAGCTCATGCGACGGCTCCGTCGCGCATCACGATCTCACGATCGCAATAGGAGGCCAGCCGGGCTTCGTGGGTGACGATCACGACCGCCGCACCATCGAGCCGGGCGGCGGCAAGCATGGCTTCGAGGGCCAACTGCCCGGTGACGCTGTCGAGTGCTCCGGTGGGCTCGTCGGCGAAAACCACCGACGGGCGATGAACGAGGGACCGGGCGATCGCTGCTCGCTGCATCTGACCGCCCGACACCTCGGCCGGGCGACGGTCGGCCAGCGCAGCCACGTCGAGCCGCTCCAACAACTCAATCGCGCGAGTCTCGGCAGCGTCCCGCTTCGTCCCCGTCGCCATCAGCGGTAGGGCGACGTTCTCGACCAGGCTCAGCTCCGGAACCAGATACCCGAACTGGAACACCATGCCCATATCGGTCAACCGACGTGCCGAACGTTCGTTGTCGCTGGCGTTGTCGAGGCGATGGTCCTGGAACCACACCTCACCCTCGTCGGGAACCAGCAGACCAGCCAGACAGTGCAGCAGCGTCGACTTGCCCGATCCACTTCGCCCCATGATCGCCACGGCCTCACCAGCCCCGATAGCGACGGACACCCCTTGCAGCGCCGGATCGGTACCGAAGGCGTAGGAGATCTGTTTCGCTTCGATCATCACGACTGCCCGAGTGTGTACTTTGCCAGCCGAGCTCCGGCCAGCTCGATCCACTCGAGATCTGCTTGGAGATGTCCGATCAACAAGTCGAGGGCGAGCTGCCGCTCGATCCCGGCATCCCCCTGATGGGCGCGGAGTTCACGCATCCGCACCAGATGCACGGCGCGCTGGGCGGTGAGCACATCGTCGACCGGCCGCCCCGACACCAACGCCACAACGACCTTGGTGTACAGGGGGCCGAGGGCAAGTTCGTCAGGTGCGACCGGTGAGTCGAGCCAGGATTCCAACTCCTGTACTCCGTCGGCGGTGATGGCGTAACTCTTGCGGTCAGGGCCATCGCCGGACTCGATCGACACCGATGTGAGGCCATCGCGTTCGAGGCGGCCCAGGGTCGCGTAGACCTGTCCGAACTTGAGTGACCGGCCCTCAGCGAACCAGCGGTCGTAGTCGTGCTTCAGTGAGTAGCCGTGTTGTGGGCCGCCCTCGAGAAGCCCCAGAAACGCATGTCCTACGGTCATAAACTGAATGTATACGCTCAGTGTCTACTCAGGTCAACAGATTTCTCGGGATGGTCTGACCTGCGCTGCTCACTTCGAGCCCAGGTCCGGGCTGTGACGCTTCGGCGCTCGGGTCAAGAGCTCGGCCACGGTTGCACGATCGAGCGACCCCTCAGGATCGGTCGCCACGATGATCAGATCGGGGCCACCAATCTCGAGAGCAACCTGGAGACACGCCCCGCACGGAAACGTGAGTTCGCCCTCCGTTCGCTTCGAACAAAGTGCGAGTACCGCGGGCAGTTGTTGCTCGGTGACGGCGGTGAACAGCGCAACCCGTTCGGCGCACATCGCCAGACCGAGCGACACGTTCTCGACAAGCACGCCGGAAATCATGGCGCCCGCGTCGGTCATGATCGCTGCGCCCATCGGGAAGTCGGAGTACGGCGCATACGCCTTCTCGCGAGCATTGCGGGCTGCGTCGGCAGTGGATCGGATCTTGTCGTCGAGGTTCGTCATCAGGGCGAATCTAACCGGCTCGGTGATCCTCGTCCGTGTCGAGCCAGGTGACGAGATACCGGTGTCGGTTGGCGCCAGACAGATGGCCACGTCGAACGGGCCACGAAACCCGCTTGCCGTGTCAGGCGAGAACGAGTGCGTCCACGAAATGAGGACGTCGATACTCACTGCTGCGTTGGTGCAACGGCCGGAGCACCATGACGGCCTGGTCATCCTCGGCGTTGGCTCCGAACTCGTCCACGATCGCCGTTGCGATCTCAGCGCACGGATCGGTGAACCGATCTCGGACGAATCCGCCGAGTGCATCCATCCCTTCAGTGATGACTTCGGTGCGACGTTCGACCACGCCGTCGGTGTACATGACGATGAGATCTTCGACGTCGAAGTCGAAGGTTCCGGTCTCAGCGCTACCGGCACCATTCACGCCGAGCGGTACCCGCCGTCCGACATCGATCGTGCGGAACGATCCGTCGCTGCGCACCTGTATCGGAGGCGGATGGCCCGCCGCGCAGAAGCGTGCCGTGGTTGTTCCATCCAGGACGAGTACCGCAACAGTCGTCATGAATGCCCCGGGGAGGGCCCGGGCGAATCGATCGAGTTCGTCGAGAATCACGTGCGGGTCTGCGCACGGTCCACAGAGCGCGTGGCTGGCGGCGCGGAGTTGGCCCATCACACCGATCTGCTCCACGCCGTGTCCGACCACATCGCCGACGATCGCAACGACGGAGTCGGAGTCGGGTCGATCGATGAGGTCGTACCAGTCGCCGCCAAGATTGAGTTCGTGATTGTGTGATCGGTACGCAGCAGCAGCTTCGGTGCAACCGATTGCAGGCAAGGTTGCGGTGAGCAGTAAGCGCTGGAGCTTCGCCAACCGAGAGTGTGCTTCCGATCACGTCATTGTCGGGCAACGTACCGCACGGGTCCGACCGGGGTCAGAATTCGGGGCGAGAATCATCAATGGTGGACCGATCGTTTGGTTCTCTCGCGGTGGGTCATGGGGCGGGCTCTCGCGTGCGATGGTCGACGGTCAGTTCTCGGGGTGCGCCCAACAGGATGGGGCCGAGTGACTTCGTGGCTGTACGACAAAATCGGGTACTTCCTGTGACCGCTGGCCCACCTCATCGAACAGGTTCGGGTGAGGCCAGGACTGAAGTATTGGTCCGCAGGATCAGCTTCTTGACTTCGTCGACGATGAGGACCGAGCTGGCCAGCGCGGTGCAAAGGAGCCATTGCGGAACCGAAAGCGGCGTGGTGTCGAAGGCGGTGTTGAGGAATGGTGTGGTGACCACGGCGACCTGGAGGAGGAGCGACAGCGCGACGGCCCCCCACAGCAGCTTGTTGGTGAAGAGATGGCGGAATGCGCTGTTGCGGCCTGATCGGCTCGAGAACGCGTTGAACAGTTGGGCGATGACCAGTGTGGTGAAGGCGGCGGTTCGGCCTTCGACCACGCCCCCGGATGCCTCGAAGATGCCGCCGGTCATGGTGAGGTCGAGCGCGGCGAGTGTGGCGGTGGCCATCACCGCACCGGTGAGTACCACTCCGAGCTGCATCTCCCGGTCGATGATCCGGTCGGTGAGCCGCCGTGGCGGTTGAGCCATGACGTCTTCCATCGGGGGATCGACTCCGAGTGCGAGCGCAGGGGCGGCGTCGGTGAGGAGGTTGATCCACAGGATGTGGGTGGCCAGCAGCGGCACAGCGATGGTTCCGCCGGCGGTGTCGATGCCGAGGAGTCCGGCGCCGATGACGCCGAAGAACATGGTGAACACCTCACCCATGTTCGACGAGAGCAGGTAGCGAAGGAACTTTCGGATGCTGGTGAAGATCCCCCTGCCCTCGCGCACGGCGGTGAGGATGGTTGCGAAGTTGTCGTCGGCCAGGATCATGTTGGCCGCCTCTTTCGACACCTCGGTGCCGGTGATACCCATGGCCACACCGATGTCGGCGGCCTTGAGGGCGGGTGCGTCGTTCACACCGTCGCCGGTCATGGCCACCACGTTGCCGTCGGCCTTGAGGGCGGCGACGATCCGAAGTTTGTGTTCGGGTGCGACCCGGGCGAAGACCGAATGGGTGCGGACGGCCTCCCGGAACTCGGGTTCGGTGAACGACTCGATGTCGGTGCCGGTGACAACGGACTGCTCCGGGGGTGCGACGCCGAGCTGTTTCGCGATCGTGCCGGCGGTGAGCGGGTGGTCGCCGGTGATCATGACGGTTCGGATACCGGCAGCGTGTGCTTCGGACACCGCGTTGCGGGCTTCGTCTCGTGGTGGGTCGATGATGCCCACCGATCCCAGATAAATGAGGCCGTCTTCGAGGGTCTCGTCGACCGCGGTCGTTGGGTCGTCGAGCGGCCGGTAGGCGACGGCGAGGGTACGTAGCGCATTGGACGCCATCAGGTCGACGCCGGCGCCGATCTGCGCCCGGCGATCGTTGCTGAGGGCCACCACGACACCGGCGGACCGCTCGTGCGTGCAACGACCGAGCAGCACGTCCGGTGCGCCCTTGGTCACCACGTAGTGTCGTGCGTGGTCCTCGTTGTCCTGCTCGATGCTCGACATCAGTTTGCGTTCCGAGGTGAACGGAACGGCGTCGAGTCGTTCGAATCGTGCGGCGCGGGCCCCAGCAGCCCCGAGTTTGGCTTCGGCTACGAGGATGGCTGCTTCGGTCGGGTCGCCCTCGACGAACCATTCGCCGTCGCGTTCACCGCTGTGGGCGTTGTTGGCCAGGCTCCCTCCGCCGAGCACCATCCGCACCTCTTCGAGCAACACGGCGTCGGTGAGCCGTTCGCCGTCGAGGGTGGCCTCGCCGTCGGGTAGATAGCCGGACCCGGAGATGTCGATGGAGCCCGAGGCGGAAATGACCGATCGCACCGTCATCTCGTTGCGGGTCAGTGTTCCGGTTTTGTCGGAGCAGATGACCGACGCCGACCCGAGCGTCTCGACCGAGGAGAGCTTCTTCACGATCGCGTTCTTGTCGGCCATGCGCTGCACACCCAGAGCCAACACCACGGCCAATACCGCGGGGAGGCCTTCGGGGACCGCGGCCACCGCGAGCGAAACCCCGACCAGCAGAACCTCGACGAGGTCGCTGCCGCTGCTGATTTCTGAGGTGAGGATGATCGTGGCCGACACCACGACGGCGATCACGATCACCGCGATACCGAGAACTTTGCCGACGAGGTCGATCTCGGTTTGGAGGGGAGTTTTGGCGTCCTCGGTCCGGTCGAGAAGCGTTGCGATCCGTCCGAGTTCGCTGTCCATTCCGGTCCTGGTCACGACGCCGACACCGGTGCCCGAGGTGATTGCCGTGCCGGAGAAGACCATGTTGGTCCGGTCGCCGAGAGCGGTTGCCGACCCCAGTTGGGCAATGGTCTTGCTGACGGGTTGGCTTTCGCCGGTGAGTGGCGCTTCGGCAACCCGCAACGAGGTCGACTCGATCAGGCGAGCATCGGCACAAACGGCATCGCCTTCCGACAGGAGGAGCAGATCGCCGGGCACGACCTCGCTGGATGGCACCTCGTGACGTTGACCGTCTCTCAACACATGCGCGTGTGGTGCCGCCATCCGTTGCAGCGCCGCGACGGCAGCCTCGGCTCGCGATTCCTGCCAGAGACCAAGGCCGGCGTTCAGGACGACGATCACCGCGATCACGATGGCTTCGAACGGCGTCCCGTCGGCTCCCTCGAGGGCCCAGGCAAGTAGCGAGATCGCAATCGCCACCAGGAGCAAGAGCACGAGTGGATCCTGAAATTGGGCCAGAACTTTCCGCCAGGCCGGCTCGGCTTCGCTGGCCTCGAGCTCGTTTGGGCCGAATCGAACCAGCCGCTCCGACGCGTCGCCCTCCGCCAAACCCGTCTCCGGATCGACCTCCATCGCCGAAAGGACGTTGCTCACCGACCGGTCGAAACCGGACTCGCTGGGCAACGTCGCTGCTACCGCCATCTTCACCTCATCGCGTTGCGACACTGGTTTCTCCTCGGTGGGTTTCCCTCGATGATCGGCACGGTCGCAAGCCTTGGGGCGATGGGCCTCATACGAACCAAGTGTTGTCGAGCCACCGTAGAGATGTCTGGCGACCGAACTCCACGGAGCTGGTAGTTTCCGGGCAACTGGCTGGTGACAGACTTACCGCGGTCGTTCCTGACGACTCGGAGGAAGCCGACAGGGGATTGTCAGGAAATCCCAAGGCTGACGAAGTGAGCTGACGACTGGAGCCATTGCGACCTGGCTCGAACGCAAGGAACTCCTGCCCAGACGCACCGCGAATGGTGGTCCCGGTGTCATCCTCACGCTCATGCTCATCGCGCTGCTCACGCTCATCGTCACCCTCTACGACCGGTATCGCAATCTTCGGGTCGTGAGCTTCTCCATGGTTCGCCCCTCGGCCGCTGCGACGGCACCGGCATGACGGACGCAAACACGAGAACCGACGGGCAGCGCATCAGAGTGGTGTCGTGGAACATCGAACTGGGGCGCAACCTCGGCCAGGCAGCATCGGAATTCCTGTCGACGGATCGGCTCGCCGACGCCGACATCGTCCTGCTCCAGGAAATGGACGACGAAGGCACGCGCTCGCTGGCCGAGTCATTGGGAATGGAATCTCGCTACACGGCCCCCGATGTTCATCCCGCAACCGGGCGGCCGTTCGGCAACGCCATCCTCTCTCGCTGGCCGATGAGCGAGCCCGCCGAGATCCGCTTGCCCCACACGGCCCGTTTCCAGGGTCAGCTCAGAGCGGTGACCGCAGCGACCGTCGACGTCGACGGCACACCGGTGGCGGCCTACAGCGTTCACATCGAGACCGTGTTCCTCGGGACACGGCGACGCTCGACCCAGGTGCGGACACTCGGCGGCGATGCCGCTGGTCACCGGGTGTCGCCCGTGGTCATCGGCGGCGACTTCAACACGGCATCGCAACGCAGTCGCCGGGCCTTCGACGGTGAGCTCGAACGGCTCGGCTTCACCCGGGCGACGGGTGACGATGTGAGGACCTTCACCCGCTTCGGTCGCTCCTACGGCCTCGATCACCTGTACTCGCGGGGGGTGGCCGTAGTTGACAGCGGCGTCGCAACAGACCCGCGGGCGAGCGACCACCAACCGATCTGGGCCGAATTCGCGCTCACCGATTCGAAGCGCTGAATCTCGCCGAGCAGAATTCTGAGGCCTCACCCGGGCGTCACCTACTGGAGCCCACCGGCGCAGACCCACATCCGAGGTAAGTTCTCGCCCGAGGCACGTGTGGGTGTCGGAATTGCTGCCAGAGGTCGGTGTCGAGTCGTGAACGAACCAGCGGAGTTGTCCGGTTTCAGGTTGCTGGCCGATCGATATCGGAACAAGGGCACCGCGTTCACGTCGGATGAACGCGATCGCTTCCACCTGCACGGCTTGCTGCCGCCAGCAGTCGAGGATCTCGAGATGCAACTCGATCGGGTCGCCACCGAGTACGCGGCCAAGCGAACAGATCTCGGGCGGCACGTCTACCTGCGTGCCCTGCAGGAGCGCAACACCGTGTTGTTCTACGCCTACCTTTCCCGGCAACTGGAAAGTCTGTTGCCGGTCGTCTACACACCGACCGTCGGGCTGGCGTGTCAGGAGTGGTCGCGGATCTACCGGCGTGAACACGGCCTCTACCTCTCGTGGCCGCTGCGCGATCGGGTCGATGAGATGCTCGACCAGGCCATCGATGGTCAAGACATGGATGTGGTCGTCGTCACCGACGGTGAACGGATTCTCGGCCTTGGCGATCTCGGCCTCGGCGGCATGGGTATCCCGATCGGGAAACTCGCGCTGTACAGCGCCGTCGGCGGCATCGATCCGGCGCGAACCCTGCCCGTGATCCTCGACGCCGGAACCGACAACGAAGAACTCCTGTCCGATCCGCTCTACCTCGGCTGGCGAAACAGGCGCGTTCGAGGCGACCAGTACGACGAGCTGGTCGACGCGTTCGTCGCTGCGATTGCTCGGCGACTTCCCCAGGCGGTCGTGCAGTGGGAGGACTTCGCCCAGCTGAACGCTCATCGCCTTCTCGATCGCCACCGAGATCGTGTGTCTTCGTTCAACGACGACATCCAGGGCACCGCGGCGGTCACCGCCGCCGCGGTTGCGGCCGGCATGGGAATCTCCGGTGTTCCGATTCACGAGCTGCGTCTCGTGGTGGTCGGCGCAGGCTCGGCCGGAACGGGCATCGCCAACCAGGTCGCCCAGATGCTCGTCGCCGCAGGTGTGCCCACGAGTGAGGCGCTGAATCGGTGCTGGCTGGTCGATCGGAACGGCCTGCTCCACAGCGATCTCCCGGATCTTCAAGAGTTTCAGCGGCCCTTCATGCGTCAGTGGGACGACGTAGCGGCATGGGACGACGACAACGATGGCATCATCGATCTCGTCGATGTGGTCCGGCGTGTCGGACCCCACGCAATCGTCGGCGTCACTGGCCAACCGGGCCTGTTCACCGAGGCTGTCGTCCGGGCCCAAGCCGAACAGGTCGACCGTCCGATCGTTCTGCCACTCTCGAACCCGACGCCGCGAGCCGAAGCCATCCCGGCCGACGTCATCAAGTGGACAGACGGACGGGCGCTGATCGGCACCGGGAGCCCCTTCGCTCCCGTTGTGCACGACGGCATCACCCACGAAATCGCGCAGGTCAACAATGTCTACGTGTTTCCCGGCGTCGGCCTCGGTGCCGTCTCCGTGAGGGCAACGTCGATAACCGACGGGATGTTCACGGCCGCCGCGAGCGCGGTCGGTGAACTCGCGGCCTACACGAGGACGTCGCCGTCGACGGCTCTGCTCCCGCCGATCACGGAGGCGAGATCGGTTGCCCGCCACGTTGCCATAGCCGTCGCTCGGGCCGCGATCGAAGACGGAGTGGCGAGTGCCCCACCTGATGGCGACGTCGCCGACCTGATCGATCGCGTCATGTGGACGCCGCTCTACTCCAAGTGAACTCCGCCGCCCCCGTCCGGCCTCGCCGGATCGGCTGTGACCGTGTGGGAACTCGCCCACGTGCCATGAGTGTGGGTGCACTCGCCCAGTGACCGGTCCACCCAGCGCCCACCTCCCTCGACCTCGTGATGTCGCCGGATTCGCAGCCGCGGCCTCGGCCGGTCTCACGCCAGCCCGCCCGACGACGCCACCACGGATTGACACGGCCCCGACCGCACATCAGGCTTTCGTCCGGCTCGGAGCGACCCTGGCGGTGGCGGTTGCGGCCTCCATCCTGTGCCTGGTATTGCTGCCGACGCCAAACGATCAAATCGCCGGAAAGACCGCGATCGCCTTCATCGTCACGATGGCGATCGGGTACGTCGTGACCCGTGCGTCGCTGCGCCGGTTCCGGGCGATCTTCCTCGAAGAACTCCAGGCCGGCTATGCGACCACCACGTTCTTGCAGGGGCTGTTCTGGCGCCGCAGCCGTGAAGCGTCAGGCTCGACGTGGGGTGACGACGTGTTTGGCTGGGAGTGGAAGGGGCTGTGGGTCCTTGATTCCCACGGCAACGTCGTGTCGGCGCCGGATCCGTCGGTGGATCCGCCTGGGCTCTACCCGTCGCCAAACGTGCCCGGAAGTCGCGAGCTGTGGACCGGGCATCGCTGGACGGGCGTGCTCCCCGACAAGTGACCCAGACCTGAGGCCGCAGAGGGCCGCGTGGCACTCCGGGAACGAACACGAAGATCTTTGTTGGCATCAGGTCAGCGGCCACGTGGGCTTCGACCACCGTCCGTACCTTACGCTTTGGATCGCGATCGACGCCGCAAACGTGGCCGACGGATGCGTCTACGTTCTGCCCCGAAGCCTCGACGAAGACGGCGAACCGGAACCACACGAGTGGGACGAGGTCAACAAGGAACGGATCGGTTACCAGCGGCGACGACCCCGGACTTGCCGTGGAATGTCCGGCGGGCACGATCGCCTTCTCGAGCCTCACCATGCATCGATCCGGGTTGAACCCCACCGACCACCCTCGGCGGGCATACATCTGTCAGTACTCGCCCGAGCCCGTCGTCGATCCGGTGACCGGGAAACCGAAGCACTTCGCAAATCCCCTGGCAATGACCCCCCTGAGCCACGCCGATCGACAAGGCAGTCAGAGAGTTCCATCCCGGTTTGCGTCGCGGGACCAGGCGAGAGCTCCTAGAGATCAGCTCGTTCATCGGCTCGTCAAGAGCCGCCCCGTAGACCGGCGCTCACGCGAGCAGCTCTTGGCCGTCGTCGAGCACACCGACAGACCGTCGCCCGTCGCATCCAGAACTTGCAGAGCCTCGACCGGCGACAGCCGACGCCTTCGATCGGTTTCGAACGGCCGAAGCTTGAGCGATGCGGTGTCGCCCTCGAGGATCGGCGGTGCGAAGATCACGATGCGCGACCAGAATTCGATGCCGCAAGGACAGCACCGCTGTCAGCACACCTCGTAAGGTAGGTCTCCGCGTGATTATCACTATCTTGCACATCGATGCTTTCGGAAGCGTTGGCGACATCGAGCACATCGATCCAACAGGCGGCGGTTGGAACTGGATTGACATCATGCTCGAACCCGACCAGGTCGAGAATCCGCCAGCGATCCTCGACGCGTATTTGTTGGATCCGTTGGCGGTGCATGACGCCTTCAACGAGGTCGATGGGCCCAAGTTCGACGATTTCGGAAACCAACTCGTCCTCATCCTCCACGGCCTGCGTGACGGTGACCGCCTCACGACCTACGAACTCGACTGTTTCATCACGCCGTCCGATCTGATCACCGTGCACACGGGCAACTCGCGGGCACTGGCGGCTCTTCAGGACAACATCCGTTCACACCCCGAGCTGGCCTCAGGCGGTTGCGCCGAGGTCGCGGCACGTCTCGCCGACGGCGTGACCCGTCGTCTGCTTGCAGTGGTCGACGCGTTCGATGCACGCGCCGACGAATTGGTGAGTCAGGCACTTGTCGCTCACCGACACCTTCTCAACGATGTCGCGGCCGTCAGAGCTGACTTGGCCGCCATTCGGCGTGTCGTGCATCCCCAACGAGAAGCTCTCGACCTCATCAGAAGCAGTGAGTCGGGGCTGCTCACACCGGCGGCGCGTCGCCGCTTTTCCGACGTGTTCGACGTCGCCGCTCGTACTTCGAACGGGCTCGACGCAGCTCGATCCCTGATGAGCGAAGCCGTGGACGCCTATCGGGGCGCCGAGGCGCGATCCGCGACAGAGGTGACGAAGGTGCTGACGATCTACGCGGCCATATTGTTGCCCTTGTCGTTGATCGTCGGGTTCTTCGGGATGAACCACGAGAACCTGCCCTCAATAGGACAGCGATGGGGATGGCTCGCAGTGACGATCGCCATGCTCGTGATCGTCGCGCTTTCCCTGGGTGTCTTTGTCAGCCAGGGTTGGATTCGCCGGCCCTCGGGAAGAGCGGCAGGTACCGCACTTGGCCGAGGGCTTGCTGAGGCAGCCCGCGCCCCGGCTCAGGTCGCGAGTGCCGTGTTCGCCATTTCGACATTGCCAGTGAGTTCGGCCAAAACGCGGTTGGGACGTTCGAACGACGAATCGGTCGAGCAGGACGAGTAGGCCCGAACCTTTAGACGGCGACGTCCGGCCGCGCGTTGGCTCAGCCTCCGTAGAAGCCCCATGAGTCCGTCGAAAGGCTCACCTCGGAGATGTCAATCGTCTCGTTCCCATTGGTGAGCACGAGGTCGGTCACGACGATCGTGAAGGGCCCTCCCCCCGCTCCTCCGCCACCGGTCTGGCTTGTGGCCGGCAGCACGCGAGCAATCTCGATCGTTCCGCTGGTCGCGAGCCAAATGGCCTCAACCTCGACTTCTTCAAAATCGCTGGCGACGTCGTGACACGGCCAAACCCGAAGGCCCGAGCCCACCTTCAACTTGCCGGTCCAAGTTTTGTCGGCGAGGTCGACCAGGCCAGGTGGGATGTCCTCGCGTTCGGTACCGGGCAACGGAGACAGCGAGAGTTGTGCGGTGCCTGCCTCGTTCACGCCGGTGAAGGAACGACCGCAACTGTTGTCATGCTCGAAAGCGAGATCGCTCGGAACCCCGCTGCTCGAGCACGCCACCAGTACGAGGACAGGAAGGACGATCGACACCACTGACGTCAGCGATCTGCGCATAGCGCCCTGTCGGTCCTTCGGGATGAGTGTGGAGGGGGCCGAGTCGAGATCGGACTGCCTTTTACGCCCTTCGGCGTCGACCGACGTTCGAACATCGAGCTGCGAACGTGCCACCTTTTCGGTTCCATTCTTCCTCAGACTCTCATGAATCGATGCGAATGCGATCTGCTGAGTCGTCTCCGGCGGACGAGTGTCAGGCCATCTCGCGGGTCGGGTCCCGAGGAACCCAACAGCTACGGGCAGTGCTTGATGAGAACGTGCTCGTCGTAGCTGATGCCGTGCTCGACGGTGTGAATCAGACGTTCGGTCACGGTCCATCCCGCTGCCTCGTAGAAGGCGATCGCAGCGACGTTGTCGATCCTGGCATGCAACTCGAACTGCCGGTGGCCACCGGCAGCGATCATGGCTTCGCCCTGCGCCAGCAAATGTCGGCCGAGGCCCGTGCCCTGGTGGTCTGGCTCGACGAACAGGTGGACGAGCTGGTGCCCGCTGACCGTGAAGTGGGCAATCGGTGCGCCATCGGCCACGGCCACCCACGTCTCGAACTCGGATTCGGGCCGGAACCAATCGCGGAGTTGCCGTCTGGTGCCTTGTGGGTCGGGGGCCTGAAGCGCGCCGGCGAGCAGTTGCGAGGAGTACGTCTTGGTGAAGCAGCGGTGGTGATAGTCCGCAACGGCCTCGGCGTCGTCGGGAGTGGCAGTGCGAATCGCAATCGCTTCCATGTCTCGATACTGACACGGAGCCGCTATTGGATGTTCCTGAGCACGCTTCGTGCGGGTGCTGCTTCGTCGAGCGGAAGCGGTCTTCGATGCAAGGTAGTTTGCTCGAGTGAGCCTCACCTGGGAGCAAGTAATTGTCGACTCGATTTCGCCAGTCGACCTCGGACGTTGGTGGTGCGCCGCACTGGGCTGGGTCGTCGCGAACGACGACCCAGATGAGTTCGAGATTCGGCCCGACATCGATCGAATGCCCGGCCTTCTGTTCGCTCGAGTGCCCGAAGCCAAGACCGTCAAGAACAGACTCCACATCGATCTTCGGCCAGATGATCGCGATGCCGAGGTCGAGCGCCTCATAGGACTTGGTGCGAGTCGAATTGATGTCGGGCAACGCAACGAGACCTGGGTCGTTCTCGGAGATCCCGAGGGCAACGAGTTCTGCGTGTTGTCGTCGCGCTGACGCGCCAGTCAGGGCCTGAGAGCACTCTCGCCGAGGTGATGATCAGACGGGATCGGATCGGCGCAGGTCGGTGACGAACTGTGCAACGTTGTCACGAGTGGGTGCGTGGCCGGTCAGTGCAACCAGGAACGCCTCTCGCTCGATCACGCACAGCGTCGTGTCGGTGAGAGCGGTCACCGTCGCTGTGCGCGGGACGTCGAGAACCAACGCCATCTCGCCGAATCCGTCGCCGCGGCCGAGCACAGCCACTCGTTCGCCACCCCGAGAAACTTCGACCGTGCCGCCCGCAATCACGTAGTACCGGTCACCGGTTTCGCCGAGCCGGATGATTATTTGTCCGATGGAAACCGACAGCTCCGTGGCGTTCTGAGCGAGACCTTCGAGGGCCGGCACGGGAAGGGATCGGAAGATCCCCAGCGAGCGCAGCAGCGCGATCCTGACAGTGGGGTATGTGGGTGACCGGTCGGCGTCCATCAGCGGTCGCAAGCGAAGCAAGACGACGGTCGGCACCATCGCGCCGGTGACGAGAAGTGCGCCACGGATGTCAACGAGCGCGATGGCGATCGGCACCAGCGCCGACCCGAGGCCCCATGCTGCCATCGCCAGGCCCTCCTTGAACGCAAACACGCGAGCAAGTAGTTGGGTCGACGTGACACGTTGGAGCATCGTCTGGCCCGTCACCTCGAGCAGGCTGCGCGAGGCTCCGGTCACCGCTGCCGCCGCGAATGCCGAGACGACTGACACCTCGAGGCCGAGGGTGACGAATGCGGCTGCGGCGACCAGCGATGCCCCGGCCATCACGGGCATGAGACGAGCCCGCGTCAGGAGCTTGGGCGAGATGAACGCGCCGAGCACGGCGCCGGCTCCGTGAGCAGCCGCCAGGTATCCGGCACCCGATTCGCCGATGCCCAGCGTTCCCACGGCGAGCACCACGACCAGTACGTCGAAGGCGCCCACCATCAGGAACGTTGCGCCGAGCACGATGACGACCTCGCGCGGCGCCGCGGCCCGGGCAAGTGCGCGTGCCCCTTGGTTGAGCTGGTGGATCGCGTTTCGTGTCGGTATGTCGGCATCCGCAACGAGCGGAGGGACGAGATCTCGGAGGTTGGCGACGAGCAAGGTGGCGAGCACCAGACAGGCCGAGCCGGCGGCGTAGACCGCTCCAGATGTCGAGACGGCGAGTATCGCGCCGGCACCGGCGGGCGCCATCACGAGGCCCAGGCTCAGGATCCATCCCGTCAGCGCGTTGAGGGCGACGAGCTCCTCGGTCGATCGAACGATTCCCGGTGAGACGACGGCATGGGCCGGATGGGTGATGACCAGCAACATTGCTGTCGCGGCGCCCAACGCGTAGCTCAGTAGTGCTGGTGCGCCCGAGAGCAGCGAGGCTGCGGTCGCCGC
The DNA here is from genome assembly GCA_037969565.1 of Acidimicrobiales bacterium. Classification (GTDB taxonomy): domain Bacteria; phylum Actinomycetota; class Acidimicrobiia; order Acidimicrobiales; family SZUA-35; genus SZUA-35. Next base: position 21,361 of record JBBKXQ010000008.1, read on the forward strand.
CATCGCCAATGATTGGGAGGCATAGGCACCGACGAGCACACGGCCGGCCCCGAACCGATCGATCAGCGGTCCGGCCAACGGTGCACAGAGTGCGGTCGGCGCCAGGAGCGCCAGCGAGACGATCCCGGTTTCGGTGGCGCCACCCCTGGAGTAGGCGTAGACGAGCATTGCAACCCACGGACCGAACTCGGCAAGCCGATAGAGAAGCAGCGCGCCGGCTTCTCTACGCATCACGCTGCTGGCCGACAGAGCGCTCAACGGTGACGGTGTCGCTCCCACCGCGCGAACACTACTGATTCGACCTCGGGCCGTCGCCTGCCTCCACGAATTCACTCAGGATCTACTGACTCAATTGTTGATGAGTGAGTACGATCTTCGTGTGCTGGAGAATCTGGAGGGTCGGGCTCGTCTTCATGCGGCGTTGGGGGAGCCGGTGCGATTGGCAATCGTCGAGGATCTGGCGCTGAGCGATCGGTCGCCGAAAGAGTTGGGTGTCCGGTTCGGTTTGGCGTCGAATTCGTTGGCCCATCATGTCGATGTGCTCGAGTCGGTCGGCCTGATTGAACGCTTCGTGTCGGCTGGTGACCGTCGGCGCCGCTATCTGCGTCTTGTGTCCGCTCCGCTGGCTGAGCTGGGCGTGGCCACAGCCGCCCCGTCAGGTCGGGTGCTGTTCGTGTGTTCGCACAACTCGGCTCGATCGCAGCTGGCAGCAGCGTTGTGGCGAGATCGAACGGGTGGTGTCGCATCGTCGGCCGGTACGCATCCGGCTGACCGTGTCCATCCGGGCGCGATCGCGGCTGGGAAGCGAGCCGGTCTGGACCTCGGTGGCGTATCGCCCCGCGTGCTGGCGCCCGGTGAGACCGCCGATCTCGTGGTGACGGTCTGTGACCAAGCCCATGAGGAACTCCACCCCGAGCCTTCGTGGTGGCACTGGTCGATCCCTGATCCCGCCGAAGCGGGCACGGCAGCAGCGTTCGACGCAGCCGTTGCTGATCTCGATTCGCGTATCACCGCACTCACCCACTGAAAGGCAGAAAGAGCCAATGGCGAACAACGAAACGATGACTGCTCCGAGCGTGGACGTGTCGGCGTGAGCGTGCGAGTCGGGATCAACGGGTTCGGTCGAATCGGACGCCTCGTGGTTCGGGCCTTGCGGGAGCAGCCCGGCCTGCAGCTGGTGCATGTGAACGAGCTGTCGGGCGACGCTCCCACCGCTGCGCATCTGTTGGAGTTCGACACCGTGCACGGCCGATACACCGGGACCGTCGCCACCGACGGAACGAACCTCACCGTCGACGGCCACACCGTCTCGTACTCGTCGCACGACACGCCGGGTGCGGTTGCGTGGCACGAGCGAGGCGCCGAGATCGTGCTCGAATGCAGCGGCGCGTTCCGCACCGCCGAAACACTCCAGCCCTATTTCGGCCAAGGGGTCCGCAAAGTGATCGTGGCCGCACCGGTGAAGAGCGATGGCGTCTTGAACATCGTCATGGGCTGCAACGATCACCTCTATGACCCGGCCACCAATCATGTCGTGACCGCAGCGTCATGCACCACCAACTGCCTGGCCCCGGTGGTCAAGGTGCTGCACGAACAAATCGGCATCGAGCGAGGCGTGATCACGACAATCCATGACGTCACCAACACCCAGGTCATCGTCGACGCGCCCCACAAGGATTTGCGCAGGGCCCGTTCGGCGCTGAACTCGCTGATCCCGACCTCAACCGGTTCGGCGACGGCGATCACGATGATCTATCCCGAGCTGACCGGGAAGCTCAACGGGTTGGCGGTTCGCGTCCCACTGCTCAACGCGTCACTCACCGACGCGGTCTTCACGATGTCTCGCGACGTGACCGTCGAGGAGATCAACGGTCTCCTCCGAGACGCCGCGACCGGCGAGCTCGACGGCATCCTCGGCTTCGAGGACCGACCCCTCGTCTCCGCCGACTACACCAACGACACTCGTTCGGGGATCGTCGATGGCCCTTCGACGATGGTGGTCGACGGCCGCATGGTCAAGGTGCTGATCTGGTATGACAACGAGTACGGCTACGCCTTCCGTCTGGCCGACCTTGCCGCCAAGGTGGCGGCGATACTCCCGCCGTCATGAAGGTCCGCAACTACGCCCTCGTCACCGCCGGCTACTGGGCATTCACGATCACCGACGGGGCACTTCGGATGCTGGTGCTCCTCTACTTCCACGACCTCGGCTACTCGCCGGTGTCGATCGCGTTCTTGTTCTTGCTGTACGAGTTCATGGGGATCGTCACCAACCTGCTCGGCGGCTGGGTCGGCGCCCGATCCGGTCTGAACCGGACCCTGCTTGCCGGGCTCGGCCTGCAAATCGTTGCCCTCGTCGCCCTCACGTTCCACGAACCCAGCTGGCGGGAGTGGGTGTCGGTCGGTTTCGTGATGGGCGCACAGGCGTTGTCGGGAGTGGCGAAGGATCTCACCAAGATGAGTTCGAAGAGCGCGGTCAAGTTCGTCGCCGGCGACAGCGAGGGCGCCCTGTTCCGAATGGTCGCTGGCCTCACCGGTTCCAAGAACGCACTCAAGGGTGTCGGGTTCTTCATCGGCGCCGCGCTGCTTTCGTGGGTGGGGTACGACGCCGCGCTGTGGGCCATGGCCGGACTGATCACCGTCGCCCTCGTTGCGGTCGCGACCCTCCTCGATGAAGACATCGGCAGGTCGAAGAAGAAGCCACCGCTGCGCTCGGTCCTGTCGAAATCGTCGGCGATCAACCGGCTCGCGGCAGCCCGCTTCTTCCTGTTCGGCTCTCGCGACATCTGGTTCGTGGTGGCACTGCCGGTGTTCCTCGACGACGTGCTCGACTGGTCGTTCGAAGGCATCGGCGCGTTCCTCGCGGCGTGGGTGATCGGCTACGGCATGATCCAATCCGTCGCACCCCGGATACTGCGACGATCATCGTCTGGGGTCCAAGCCGAGATCGGCGCAGCCCGAACCTGGGCGCTCGTCCTCACCGGGGTATCGGCTGCGATCGCCATCGCGGTCGCCCTCGACATGGCCACGACGTTCGCAGTCGTCGGCGGGTTGATCGTGTTCGGGGTGGTGTTCGCGCTCAACTCCTCACTGCATTCGTATCTGATCCTGGCCTACGCCGATGGCGACGACGTCTCGCTCGACGTCGGGTTCTACTACTCGGCCAACGCCGCCGGCCGCCTGGTAGGCACACTGCTGTCGGGCACGCTGTATTTGTGGGGTGGGATCGAGGCAGCACTCTGGGGCTCGACTGCGTTCGTGGCGATCACCTGGCTGCTCACCTTGCGGCTTCCCCCACTCCAGGTTGCCTCCGCGGTCGAGAAGGCGCAGGTCGCTCAGCCTCGCCGCTGATCGACGACTCAACCGGCGAGACCGCGTACCTCTCTCGTTCAGCTCATCGTGCTGTTCGACCGAGGTAGAAAGACCGGGGTAGAAGTAGGGAATGAACGTCGACGAGGAACCGAGCGCAGTTCAGCCGGACTGGCCTGCTGCGCTTCACCGAGTGCTGCGGAGCGCAGGGGTCGGGCACGTCAGCTACGTGCCCGACGCCGGACACACGGCCCTGATCAATCTGTGCATCGCCGACGAACGAATCACCACGAATGTGCTGACGACCGAAGAGGAGGGGATCGCCATCGCCGCAGGCGCTTGGTTGGGTGGCACCCGGTCGGCGATTCTCATGCAGTCGTCCGGGGTAGGGAACTGCATCAACATGCTCTCGCTGCCGGTGATCGCACGGATACCCCTGTTGATGCTGGTGACGATGCGTGGCGAGTGGGCCGAGCTCAATCCGTGGCAGAACCCCATGGGACAGGCCACAGAAGCCTGCTTGCGAGCGGTTGGCCTCACCGTGATGCGAGCCGAAACCGCCGTCGATGTGATCGACACCGTCGAACAGGCCACCAGAATGACCTACGACGCCGATCAGCAGATCGCTGTGCTGATCGGCCAGCGCCTCCTGGGGGAGAAGAAGTGGTGACTGCGATGACCGGGTCCCTCGACCGACGCGATGCCGTCTCCCGCCTGCTCTCTGCGCGTGGCGACTCTCTTGTCGTCTCCGGCCTCGGCTCACCAACGTACGATGTCCACGCCCACGGCGACCACGAGGCCAACTACTACCTGTGGGGTGCGATGGGCGGTGCGGCGCTCGTTGGATTGGGCCTCGCCCAAGCCCAACCGGGCCGCAGGGTGCTGGTGATCACTGGCGACGGCGAGCAACTCATGGCGCTCGGGGGCCTCGCCACCATCGCCACCATCAGCCCGGCCAACCTCGACATCGTCGTGCTCGACAATGAGCACTACGGCGAGACGGGCATGCAATCCAGCCATACCGGACTCGGAATCGACCTCGCTGCGATCGCAACCGCCGCCGGTTTCGCCGACACCTGCGTTGTGACGACCGACGACGAACTCACACGACTGATAGCTGACTACGCCTCACCATCCACGGGTCCCCGGCTGGCGGTCGTCAAGATCGAGCCCACCAACCTGCCCCGCAGCATGCCGCCACGCGACGCAGTGTTCGTCAAGAATCGATTCCGTGCTCATCTCGGCCTGACACCGAACTGATCGCCAGCAGCGAGCCACTCATCGTCGGGGCCGGGCGCTGTCGGCACGAAATCTCACACTCGGGAGTCGGTTCAGCCGCGGTCGCTGAGGTCGTACTCGGCGATGACATACGGATGGTCGGGGTCGTACTCGGTGAGTGGTTGGGGGTTGTCGACACGGCCGATCGGACGGACCTCGCTTCCGTTCCGACCGAGGCGGGCGTCGCCGAGTGTCGAACGGGCTGCCTCGGCGAGCGCTTCGAGGCGGGCCACGACGTCGGGATGGTCGTCGATCACGTCTGTGGTCTCGCCGACATCGGCTACGAGGTCGTACAACTCGATCTGTTCGATGCCTCGCTTCGAGAAGTGAAGCTTCCAGCGACCGGAACGGACCGCCTCGAGATCGTTCATCCAGTAGTAGTAGAACGCCTCGTGCGGCGAAGGTGTTGCGCCGAACCACAGGGACTGCACGTCGCGCCCGTCGATGACCCGGTCGGTGGCAAGTTGTCCGCCGCAGAGAGCAGCCAGCGTCGGGAAGAGATCCATGGCGGTGACGATCTCGTCGCAGACCAGCCCAGCTTGTACCCGGGCCGGCCATCGCACGATCCCGGGGACCCGCTGGCCACCTTCCCAGGTGGTGCCTTTGGTCCCTCGCAGCGGATCGTTGCTGCCGCCGAGGGGTTCGGGTGAACCCCATGGCGGCGGGTTGTCGCCCAGCGACCCGTTGTCGCTGGTGAAGATGACGATGGTGTCGTCGGCGAAACCCTGAGCATCGAGTTCGGCCAGGATGACCGACGTGGCCCAGTCGATCGATTCGACCGCGGCGCCATAGGCACCGTTCGTCGACTGCTCAGTGAATCGCGGCTGCACGTAGATCGGCACGTGAACGTACATGTGGGCGAGGTACAGAAAGAACGGCCGCCCTGCGGTGCCGCGCATGAACTCGAGCGCCTTCGCCACGTACCGATCGGTGAGTGACGCCTGGTCGGGCTGCTGTTCGACCACCTCACCATCGACGATCAAGGGCAGCGGCGGCAGCTCGGGCATGAACTGGGGGCGGTCGGCCTGACGGCCCATGTCGTTGCTGTAGGGCAGACCGAAGTAATGATCGAACCCGTGGTTCGTCGGCTGGAAGTAGGGCTGATCCCCGCAGTGCCACTTGCCGATGGCCTGCGTCGCATAGCCGGCATCGGACAACACGCGGGCGAGGCTGATCTCGGTCGGCGGCAGACCAAAGCCCATGCCCGGGAACAGCACCGGCAGCCCGTCGAAGGAACCGAACCCGATACGTGGCGGGTAGCAACCGGTCAACAACGCAGCACGTGCAGGGGAACACACCGGTGATGCCGTGTAGAAGGAGTCGAAGCGCACTCCCTCGGCGGCGAGCTGATCGAGCGCCGGCGTCTTGTTTCGAGTCGACCCGTAACACCCGAGGTCGCCGTAGCCGAGATCGTCGCAGTTGATGAGCACGACATTCGGCTGACGGCCGGGGAGGTCGCCAGGTTGCTCGGTGCTCATGGTCGTGATCCTGGTCGATTTCGGTGATGTATTCGAAACGAGTGTCGAGGCCCCAGTGGCTGCTCGCTGATCAGCCCTCGAGGGGCGGGGCGTCGGGGCCGAGTGTGATCGTCGGAAGGATCGTCGCCTCGAACTCGTCGAGCCAGGCCGGGGTGTCGATGTCGGCGGCGGCCCAGATCCCGATCGGTTCGGACCCCTCGACCCTGACGAACCACAACCGGAAGGTCAGGGACGAATTGATGATCCGGTTCTGCTGTTGGACGACCAGCGGGTCGAATGGCGCGGTGCTCGCGGTCAGCACACAGCGGGGGCAGTCGTCGAACAAGCTGCCCTCGACATCCGGGTTGACACGAAGGTCCCAAACCTCGACGGTGCGCCCGGAGATGGTGGTGTCTGGCCGTCGCTCGGCGATGGTCTCGGTCTCGGCGAACATCGCCTCCAGATCATTCGGATCCATGCTTCCTGGTTCTCGATTGAACTTGTCGACCGATGCAGACTTCGTGTACCAACCGCCGATGCGAGCAGCGACAAAGACTCTCACGGCTTCATCGGGCTTTGTGAGGAACAGTTGGAACTCACCAGGTCGGGCGTAGACCACTTCCATTGTGTCCGGAGCCTCGAAATTCATGGACACGCCGAGGTAGTCGGTGGCTACGGCTCCGGCGGGGAGCGGCAGACCGGGGAGGAGGATCGTCGGCGCTGCCTCCGCTTCGGCGACCGTCGTTGCGGTCTCGGCCACGGTCGTCGACGGGTCCTCGGTGGCGGCCTCGCTGCTCGACGGCTGCTCGGTGCTGGACGGCTGCTCGGTGGTGGACGACTGCTCGTCGGGTTGGTCGGTTACCAAGACGGCTTTGTCGTCACCCCTGTTCAGCAACGCTCCCGCTCCGACGGCGAGGACGGCCACAGCGGCAGCGATCGCCAGCCACCTCCGCCCTCGGTTGTGTGTTGCCGCGTCTGTGTCTTCTGCGGTCAGCATGATGATTTCCCTCGTTCCGGTGGTGTCCGGCTCGGCCATCCGTTCTCGAATGGTCTGCCAGGCGGTGGACGATGGAGTTGCCTGATCCGCGATCTGGTTCAGATCACGTTCGATCCGATCGTTGAACTTGCTCATGAGCCCAGCTCCCTGCGAAGTGCGGCGAGCCCTCGACGCAAGTGGGAACGAACCGTTGCCCCTGGCATGTCGAGGATCCTTGCGATGTCGGACGACCGGTAGCCGCCGTAGTACCGAAGTACGACAACGATGCGCTGGTCTTCCGGGAGTTTCCCCAGTACATCCCAGAGCTCGCCTGCGCTGTTCGTCAGCGCCATGGGTCGCTCGGGAGGATTCTGATTCATCACCCGTCGGCGCCGAAGGGCCGATCGGCATCGGCTCACGACTGCGCTGCGAAGGTAGGCGCCGGGCTTGTCGATCTCGCCCATTCGCCGAGAAACCTCGACGAAACTGTCTTGGACGAGATCCTCGGCCTCCGCGTTGCTACCCACCAGCGTGTACGCAAGACGCACCATGCCGGCGTACTCGACCTTGAAGAGGTCGCCAAGGACCTCGTCGGGATCAAGTGCCGTTTCGGCAGTGGTCAATGTCTGCTCCATCACTGCCTACGGCGATCGGTGGGACAGAAGTGTTGCAAGAAATATGGGCGCTGACCGGTGAAGTTCTCTGGGCGAGCTCCGGGTGACTAGCGTCGGCCGGATGCGATTCGGCGTCTTCTACGAACACCAGCTTCCGAAACCTTGGGCCGACGGCGACGAGGAGCGGCTTCTGGCCGACGCTCTGGATCAGGTCGTGCTCGCCGATCGGCTCGGCATCGATCACGTGTGGGCCGTGGAGCATCACTTCCTGGAGGAGTACTCACACTGCTCGGCGCCCGAGGTCTTCCTGGCCGCCTGCGCCGCTCGTACCGAGCACATCCGAATCGGGCACGGCGTCAAGCACACTCCGGCCAACTACAACCATCCGGCCCGGGTCGCGGAGGAGATTGCCACCCTCGATCTGATTTCTCGAGGGCGGGTCGAGTTCGGTATCGGCGAGGGCGCGACTCGAATGGAACTCGGCGGTTTCGGAATCCCTGCGAAGCAGAAGCGATCGATGAGTATCGAGGCGGCGGAGCAGATCGCGAACATGATGACCCTGACTCCCTATCCCGGCTACGAGGGCGACTCCTTCTCCTTTCCGTGCCGCAACGTGATTCCCAAGCCGAGTCAGAAGCCGCACCCGCCGATGTGGATCGCCTGCACCAACAGGTCGACCATCGAACTGGCGGCCGAGTTGGGCATCGGCGCCCTGGCGTTCTCCTTCGTCGACCCCGACGAGGCTGCCCACTGGGTGAAGACCTACTACGACACGATCAAGAGCGAACGTTGTGTTCCCATCGGGCACAACGTCAATGCCAATATCGCGCTGGTCACCGGGTTCTCCCTGCACGAGGAAAGGGACGAGGCGATCCGTCGGGGCCGGGAGGGTTTCGAGTTCTTCCGCTACTCCATCAGCGCGATGGTGACCGAAGACAGCATCCCGGGCCGCACCGACCTGTGGGCCGACTTCCAGGCGATGAGGGGACCCGGCGCCACCGAGGCCTACATCGAGAAGGCCCGCCGCTACGGCGATGCGTACTCGTCGGCGATTGGCACGCCGGCGGATGCGGCTCGCCACATCCGAGAGCTCGAGGCCATTGGTGTCGATCAGCTCATCTTCATCCAGCAGGCCGGCCGGAACCGCCATGAGGACATCTGTCGGTCGCTCGAGTTGTTCGCATCCGAGGTCATGCCAGAGTTCCACGCCGACGAGCAAGAGCGTCTGGCGAAGAAAGAGGCCGACCTCGCCCCGTACATCGACGCTGCACTATCGCGAAAGAAGTGGATGCAGCCCCTGGCCGACGAGGAGATCCCGGTGATCCCAGCCGCCGTGAAGCGGGCCCAGGTTCCCGATTCCGGCACCGACGGCGGACTCTGACGGGCAGATCCTCCGGGCCCCGCAGACGCCACTCGTAGGTTGGCTTCTGCTTCGTCGCGGTGGCCGCACTGGCGCACCCGTCGTGTGTCGACCGAACGTCATAATGAGAGCGGCCACGCTGCCGACGCGCGAGAGTGGACCAGCCGAGGATGAGAGGGGGAGGTCAAGCGCACGACTTGCGTGAGGATCACGAGTGATGCCGACTGATGTGTTGAGGCCGCTTCCATCGGGAATGGTCACGTTCTTGTTCACCGACATCGAAGGCTCGACGAAGATACTCAAGCGAGTTCCCGACAAGGCCGCCGGAATCTTCGACCGTCACAACGAGATCATTCGTAACGCCATTCGTGGTTGCGGTGGCCACGAGATCGGCACCGAGGGCGACTCGTTCTTCGTGGCCTTCGATGATGCCGATCAGGCATTCGACGCCTGCGCATCGGCCCAGACAGCGCTCGTGGCCGAGCCCTGGCCCGAAGATGGTGTTGTCCGTGTTCGCATGGGCGTGCATTCAGGGCTGGCCGCCCCACGAGGCGACAACTATCTGGCGCTCGCCGTACACCAGGCGGCCCGGGTCTCCGCTGCCGCTCACGGGGGCCAGGTCATCATCAGCGGGACGGCGCTCGAAGGGGCCAAGAGGCAACCCCCAGGCGAGACGGTCGCCCTGGGGCGTTACCGGGTGCGCGACTTCGACGAACCGGAACTGCTCTACCGGCTCGATCCGCCCGATGTACCGGTCACCGATCGACCGATTCGGGCCACGCCGGCCGGCGGACACAACCTGATCACCCCGCAGACGTCGTTCGTCGGTCGCAGCCTTGATGTCGACTTGGTCTCGGCGTCGCTCGCCACGAACCGGATCCTGAATCTCGTCGGTCTGGGTGGCACGGGCAAGACGAGACTCGCAACCGAAGTTGGGCTGCGGGCGGCTGCGGATTGGACCGACGGGGTATGGATCGTCGAGTTGGCAGATCTCGCCGACTCGTCCTTGGTGCCCATGGCGATCGCCGATGCGCTCGGTCTAGCCCCGACCGGCGGACTCGACCCATGGCCCGACGTGCTGGCGTGGGCCCGGGACAAGAACTCACTGCTCATCATCGACAACATCGAGACCCATCTCGATGTGTGCGCCAGACTTCTCCCTGAACTGATTCGCCATCCGGGCATCGGCGTGATGACAACGAGCCGAGAGCCGCTCCAGGTCGGCAGCGAGGTCGTCTACCGGGTCAAGTCGCTGGATCTACCGGCGTCGAGCGACGACCCGGCCTCGGTGAGAGGTTCGCCATCGGTCGAGCTCTTCGTCGATCGTGCTCGGACTCGGCAACCGAACTTCGAACTCGATGACCAGTCGGCCCGTGACATCGCACTGCTGTGCCGGCGGCTCGACGGACTCCCGTTGGCAATCGAGATCGCTGCTGCCCGAGTGAGCGTGATGAGTGTCAACGAGATCCTCGACGGTTTGCATGATCGATTCGATCTGCTCCGAAGTACCGACCGCGATCTGCCAGAGCGGCATCGAACGATGCACAACCTGCTCTCCTGGAGCTACGACCTACTGGAACCAGCAGAACAGATTGCCTTTCGTCGTCTGGCGGTGTTCGGCGGCTCGTTCACCGTCGACGCCGCGGTCGCCGCTCTCGCCGATTCGGATCTGGCGTCCGACGACGTCGCCGAACTCGTCTGGGCCCTCGTCGACAAGTCGCTCGTTGTCGCTGATCTGACGGAGCACAGCACCCGGTACCGCCTTCTCGAAACGGTCGGTGATTTCGCTGAGCGCCTGATGGTCGATCACGGCGATGAATCTTCGACCGTGCGCCGATCCGCGGCCGCCCTACTCGAGCGAGTCGGCCCGTGGTCGACGGCTGATCGAGCCTGGATCGGGGAGGTCAGCGTCGAATTGGCCAACATTCGCTCGCTCGTCGATCGGCTGGGGAACAACGAACAGGAACTGGCTCAAGCACTCGTGTGCTCCCTCGCTCGTTACCACGATGCCGTGCAGTCCTTCAGCACGGGAATCGAGGAACTAGGGCGCGCGGTCGAGCGATTCGATGCACCCACGCCGACACGAGTGGCGATGCTCACGTCGCTCGCCGATCTGCGGTTGCGTCGGGCCGAGACCACCGAGGCGCAAGCACTGCTCGACACTGCATTCCAACTCGCCGGCGAGGTTGGTGCACCAACGTGGAACGACGCGGCGGTCGATCGCACGCGGGGTGAATTGCTGTTTCGTTCCGGGGCTTCGGGCGAGGCGGTCGACGTGGCCCGGGCCGCACTGGCCCGCGGTCTCTCACCTCTCGGCGAGGCCCGGATGTGGAACCTCGACGGGATCGCTCACTATTTCGACGGCGACTACTCGAGCGCATTCAAAGCCTTCGAGCATGAGCTCGAGCTCTATGAGCACCTCGGCTTCGAGGTCAATGTGGCCAGCGCCCACGGCAATCTCGCCGAGGCGGCCCTGCATCTCGACGACGTTCGCAGCGCAGCAGAACACCAACAGGCCTGTCTCGACCTCGCCCTGGTGATCGGACAGCCGGTGATGCTCGCCTACTCCTCGCTGGTGGCTGCGCGAATGGCTGTCGACCTCGAGAATTGGGAGCTGGCACTTCGACTACAGGCATCGGCCCAAAGCCACCTCGCAACGGCCGGCCACGCGCTGTACCCCGATGACCAGGCTTTGCTCGACGAGCTCCGCACCGCAGTAAACGAACGGATTGGGTCCGAAGCGGCCTCCGCCGCGGAGCTGGTTGGCGCACGGCTCCAAGCCATCGAGGCGGCGTCGCTGGCTGCCGAGGTGTTCGCGATCGTACGTTCCACCGACTGAGAGAGGGTCAATCATGAGTGTCAAGTCATCCGGGCCGCGGCGTCCGAAGCGTCCGAAGCGCAAGCCGAGTACGCCGTGGCGGGGTCGCGTCGTCTACTCACCCAGAGACGGAGGATACGCCCGCCGGCCCGGCGAGATCCTGAGCCGGGACGCCGTCTCTCGGGATCGGATCAACAGGATCGTCGGCCTGCAAGAGGTACGCACGATCGATACGGGAGATGGCGAACGCGAATACCTGCATCGATTCGAGGAGCGCACGAAACTCACCGTCGAGGACGTCATCGACAAACTGCACTTCGAGCAGCTGTCCGGCGAACCGAACTACGTGATGTTCGCCAATCCGATCTACGCCAATCCCGTCTATGCGAACCCGGTCTATGCCAACCCGGTCTATGCGAATCCAGCCGACGAACAAGCGAGCGGTCAGTTCGCCAACCCGGTATATGCGAACCCGGTGTATGCGAGCCCGGTCTATGCCAACCCTGTCTACGCCAATCCGATCTACGCCAACGCCTACATCTGCGATGGCACTCGCCCGAGCACGGCTCGGCCTGCGCAAAGACCAGACCGCAAAGGTCCACCCCATTACGGCAAAATCGCCGGGAGGGGCCGTGCCGTCATCTTCGATACGGGAATCTCCAAGCCGAAGTTCTGTCCGCCGATGCTGCGAACGCTGAGTGATCGCAATCGCGACGAATGGGAAGTGCCCGACAACGGCAAGGTCGGGAAAGGTGACGGGTTCCTCGACCCGGTGAGTGGTCACGGCACCTTCATCGCTGGCATCATTCAGACGCTGGCGCCGGGAACCAAGATCCTTCCCCGCAACATCATCACGTCATTCGGCGATGTGGACGTCTTCACCGTGGTCTCGTGGGTGGCCCGGCTTCTGGCACAGGGAAAATTCGACAAACACACGGTCGTCAACATGTCGTTCGGCGGCTACGCAGACCGAAACATGGATTCGCTCCAACGGGCCGTTCGGAGAATCCAACGGCAGAAAGCGGTCGTGGTCGCGTCGGCTGGCAATGATGCGACGAGCCGCCCGATGTTTCCGGCCTGCCTCCCGGGCGTCGTCGGCGTGGCCGCCCTCGGGCGTCATGGTCGGGCTCCCTTCTCGAATCACGGACCCTGGGTGAGCGCCTGTGCGCCGGGCACGGACCTCGTGAGCGCCTTCTATCGATACAACGGCGACATGGAGCTCTTCCCGATGCCGGGAAGCGCCGACCCCGATGAGTACGAGAACTGGGCTCGGTGGACCGGCACGAGCTTTGCGGCACCGATCGTCGTGTCCGCACTGCTCCAACACATGCGATTGACGGGGTGCACGGCTCGGAAGGCAGCCGATCGCGTCGTGTATGCGCCCGGCCTGTTCCGGTTGCCGGACATGGGCACGGTCGTCAATCTCGACCTGGGGGATCGGTTCTGTTTCTGACAGTGCGCGGGTCCGCCTTCAGCCTGCTCTCGCCGCCTATGGGGAGGCATCCATCCGGTCGAAGATGGCCATCAGTTGCCGCAGCGGTGATGGCGGCCGTCACGAGCGGGGTGGTTCGCCGGCTGAGAAAGTCCATCATCTGACACCTCAGAGCTGCATCCCGTCGCTCGTCTGGCCTTTTGCCGGCGTCATTTGGTCGGTGGCTCGACCGAAGCTGTCTTCGTCTGCGGAAGTCCCCGGCCGCCGGCCAACAGTCAGTTAGACCTGCCGGCGATGCGTTTGCGCCGTGGGCCGAGGCGATGGGCGATGGGGTCTGCGGCCCGGGCGATGAGTGGGCCTCCGATTGCGAGGATCAGGACGTAGGCCGCAGCGAGTGGTCCGAGGTCCGGTTCGATGCCCTCCGCCACCGCGATGCCCGCGATCACGATGGAGAACTCTCCTCTTGCGATCAGCGTCGCACCGGCTCGGAGCCGGCCGGGTGTGCTGATACCAGCTTGCTTCGCGCTCCACCACCCGGTGGCCAGTTTGGTTGCCGCGGTGACGACGGCAAGGCCCAGGGCGAGCGCGAGGGCGGGAGGTAGCTCGGCTGGGTTGATTTGCAGACCGAAGAAGGCGAAGAACATCGCGGCGAAAAGATCTTTGAGTGGGCCGAGGACGTTTCGGGCAGCATGCTCGGCCGGTCCGTTGAGGGCGATCCCCACGAGGAAGGCACCGACGGCGGCGGATGCCTGGAGGTGTTCGGCGATTCCGGCGACGAGGAGGGCGACTCCGAGGAGGCTGAGCAGGAGGTTCTCGTCCGATCGGTTGAAGACGATCGCGCTGATTCGGTTTCCGAATTTGATGGCCAGCACGAGCGCTGTCATCACGGCGGCGACGGCGATCGTGACTTCGAGGCCGACGTCGATGGCGTCACCTCCGATGAGCAGGCCGGCCATGAGCGGGAGGTAGAGGGCCATGACGAGGTCTTCAGTGACGAGAATGGCGAGGACGATGGGCGTTTCTCGGTTACCGGTGTTGCCGAGATCCGAGAGGACTTTGGCGATGATGCCGGATGACGAGATGTAGGTGATGCCTCCGAGAAGCAGCGAGGCCCGGAAGTCCCACCCGAGGACAACACCGAGAAGCAGGCCGGGTGTGAAGTTCAGGGCGAGGTCGACGGCACCGGCCGGTGCGTGGTCGCGAAGCGCTGCAGTGAGTTCTCGGCCGGTGTATTCCAGCCCGAGGAGGAGAAGCAGGAGGATGACACCGATCTGGGCGGCGCTTTCGATGAAGTCGCGGGCAGTGACGAGTTCGAAGAAGCCGCCTTCACCGACCGCGAGTCCGGCCAAGAGATACAGGGGGATCGAGGGGATTCCTGCTCGGGCTGCGAGTCGGCCAAGAAGGGCGAGCGCAACCAGGATGGCGCCCAGCTCGACCAGCAGCGTTGCCGCGCCAGGCGAAGCGGCGAAGATCATGGCGCGTTCGGGGCGAGGAGTTTTGCGGCAGCGTCGATGCCGGCGGGGGTTCCCACGACGACAGCAGTGTCGTCGACAAGGAGTGTTTCTTCCGGTCCGGGAGCGGGCAGGGGCCGGTCGCCCCGGACGATGGCCACGATGGACACACCGGTACGGCTGCGAAGCGCGGTGTCGCCGATCGTGCGGTCGGCATAGGGACTGTGAGGGGAGATCGGGAGCCAGTCGATGGCGAGACCGGCGATCTCTTGGCGGAGATCGTCGAGGCGCTGTGTGACCGTGCTGCCGCCGAGCAGGTCGGCCAGGACCCGCGCCTCGTCTGGGGTCATGGCTACGGATTCGCTGACCCGGTCGGGGTCGTCGGGGTCATAGATGACCAGTTCACGACGATCGCTGTGGTGGGAGATGACGCCGATTCGATCGCCGCTCTGGCATTCGAAGTCGTGGAGAGTCCCGACTCCGGGCAGTTTCGTTTCGTTGATCTGGGTCATGGGTCTTCAGGTTGCTCGCCTCGAGCGCTATCGGCAAATAGGACGAAGGAACGCTCGCCATCGGACCCGACGTTTTCTCGTCCACCACCTGGCGTTCCTGTCCGCTGCGGCGCCCAACGGTGGTGAGACGCAATGCACCCCAACCGGCACACCGCCCTCCGACTTCCCGCCTTCGGTCCAACGGCGTGTCATAGAGCGCATCACCGTGATCGGCGATCGCCCATTCTGACTTGTCAGCAGCCGCCGGGACCGAACGAAACCCGGAGCACCACTGCTTCCCAAACCGACCCGTCCCTGGCACTGCGACTGAGAAACACCACAGCGCCTGATCCCGAACCGGGATCAGCGAACGACACAAGGCCGTCAAACGGCAGCATCTCGGATCCGCCCCCGGTGACAGCCGTGGTGGCGAGTGGCGCTTCGATGCCATCGGCTCGTACCTGGACCTCGACATTGCCTTCAAACGTGAAGGCTTGGCCTGACACTGCGAGTGGCGAATCTATCTCGCACAATGCGGTCGGCTCGTCGACGCTGATGTTCTGTGTCGCCGAACCCAAGATCCACCACGTGTCGTCCGTCCCGAGAAGGCGAATGAACACCGTGGTCACAGGGCCGTCAGCCATCGGCTGGACCTCGACCTCGCCGGATCGGCTGTCACCCTGTAGGAACTCGCCCATCACCGGATCGGTGAAACCGAGGAAGTGTTCGGCGAAGCCCGTCGCCGCTTCAACAGGATCGTCATACCGGGTCTCGGAATTGAACCATGGCCACACGGCCGTCGAGTACTCACTCGGGATCGTGCTGGTCGAGCTTGGCGCGATGGTCGTAGTGGAGTCGGTGGTGGTCGACGAGTCCGATGTCGTCGTCTCCTCGCTGGTGGAGGACGTTGCTTCTGTTGTCGTTGACTCGGCTTGCGATGTCGTTGACTCGGCGGTGCTCGACGTTGTGATGTCGACGGCGTCGATGGTCTCGCTGTCATCCCTGAACAACAGCAACAGCACGCCGGCCAAGATCGCCACCAGCACCACCCCCACCGCCCCGAGGATCCAAGGAGGAACCGCAATCCGTTTCCGGCCGCCGCCGCCGCTTGGCCCGCCGGAGTCGGAAATCTGACCAGTCATGGGGAATCCTTTCGATCAGATCTTCTGTCCATTCCAGTCCGATCTTCCCGAGGCGGTATCCGCAGAGCACAAGGTCATCCGTCTCTGCCTCGGATGGTATTCCTCACTCGTCGCGAACAGAGGGCGCTTTCCGGGGGGCGGTCGCTCGGTCCAACAGCGCGATCACCTGCTCGTCGCTTGTCTGGCTGAAGTCGCGATAGAACCGGCCGATACTCGAGAACTCTTCGGGTGCGGCCAGGGAGATGAACTCGTCGGCTGCCCCGGCGAGCCGACGTGTCCAGTCGGCGGGAGCAACGGGCACGGCGAGAATCACCCGCCGAGCACCCTCCGCTCGGGCGACCTCACACGCAGCCTTGGCAGTCGATCCAGTGGCGATGCCATCGTCGACGATCACGACCGTTCGTCCTGACAACGGAACTCGAGTGCGGCCGCGGCGGTACCGGAGCGACCGGCGGACCAACTCCGCACCCTCTTCGGTCTCGACGGCGGCCAGCTCCTCGTCGCTGACACGCGCCATCGAAACGACCTCGTGATTGATGACCTTCACACCGTCTTCCCCGATTGCTCCCATCGCCAGTTCCGGCTGCACGGGGACGCCGAGCTTCCTGACGAGAATCACATCGAGTGGTGCACCGAGAGCCAGCGCAACCTCGTAGGCCACGGGCACACCACCACGCGGCAGTCCGACAACGACAACTTCGGAGGTGGCGAGATGCTCCAGCCGGGTAGCGAGTTGGTTGCCTGCGTCGACGCGGTCGCGGAACATGTTGACTCCGACTCTGGTGCAAATCCTTGGCGTTGGGAAGGACCCCAAGCGTTCAGGTCTACGGTCCGGTTCGCCTCGCTACCGGGAGGAAGGCCCGAAGGAGATCGAAGCTGCTGACGATCCCGACCGTACCGCCGTCTCCGTCGACGATCAGATGATGGACCTGTCGGCTGAGCATTTTCTCTGCCGCATCGGCGAGCGTCGCTCCCTGATCGATTCGAATCGGTGACGACTGCATCACGTCGGCCACGGGAACATGGTCTGGCCAGTCATCGACGAGATCAGTGCTGGTGATGATTCCGACCACGACACCATCCTCGACGACGGGTAGTGCGTTGATGTGCACACCAATCATCAGATCGCGGGCCCGACCGACCCGATCAGAGGCGTGGACGGTCAAGATGTCCTCGGTCATCAAATCACTGACGAAATGGGCTATCTGTTCGCTTTTCATCATGGTTCCATCTGACGCCGAGTTGCCGCTGCGTGATAGGGCCGTTGGTCCCGGTGCGGAATACACCGATCGCGGGACGTTCTGCTCTCCCCGAGCCCCGAACAATTCCTGACGATGAAACGGTGACTTCCCGGCAACTCGTCATCCTGGGATCATCCAGCCAAGTGCCAACAAGGGACCGCGCCCAGAATGGCTACGCAGTTCAGTGGGATGAGCAGCTGTTTCTGTTCGATCCGGGCGAGGGATTTCACCGTCAGACACTCTTGGCCGGAGTGGCGATCTCACGAGCGAACGCGCTGTTCATCTCGCACTTTCACGGAGATCACTGCCTTGGCTTGCCGGGCCTCATCCATCGCCGCTTGCTCGAACCCGGCGTCCCTCTCTTGCCGACCTTCTATCCCTCCGAAGGCGAGGGAATCCTCGACATGCTGATGCACGCAAGTTTCGACAGCACCCCTCCGGCGCTCGAGCTACGTCCGGTGATGGGTTCGGGCTCGCTCGGCCATTTGGGTGACCTCGAAATCACCGCTGCTCGTCTCGAGCATCCCGCGCCGACCTACGGGTATCGGATCTCGGAGGTTGACTCGATCGGATTCGATGCACGAAAGCTGAAAGCGGCCGGTCTGACCGGGAAGGCGGTCGGCGATCTCGAGCGCGACGGGAAGGTCATGACGCCGCAGGGCCGTCTTCACCGCGCTGATTTCGAACAACCCCGACCTGGCCAGTCGATTGCATTCGTCATGGACACCGCATTCTGTGATGCTGCTCTGACGCTCGCCCACGGAGTGGACCTTCTGATCTGCGAAGCGACTTTCCTCGAAAGTGATCGACGGCTTGCCGACGAATCTGGCCACATGACAGCCCGCGACGCCGGGCGGCTGGCGAGCGAGGCGGGAGCACGTCGGGTGGTCCTCTCCCACTTCTCGGCTCGATACTCCGATGCAGCCAAGTTCGGCGAGGAAGCAGGCGAGCTGCACCCGGATGTCGTCGTGGCTCGTGACCTGGCTCGGATTCCGTTCCCGTTGCGGGTCCCGAGGGGAAAGGCCTGACAACCTTGGCGGGAAGTCGGTTGGAGACAACTAGAGGTTGAGCTGGCGGCACCGCCGGGCGAGCATGGTTCCCCATTCCTCGGCCCGTTCCTCCTCGCCGACGAGAAGTGGCCCGTCGCTCCCGTCGAGCAGGAAGCTTTCGGGACCTTCCATCGGCGTGAAGCCGTGGCGATGGAGACGCCGGGCGATTCCCCGGGCGGCCGATCCTGTCAGGATCGAGGGTTTGTTGATTCGGGTGTCGAACGCCAAGCCCATCTGACTGGATGCCCGCGGCAGCGAGTCGAGCCAATCCCGAAGCGCGGGAGCGGTCGCGGAATCGTCGAGCTCGACATCAGGGCTTTCGGCGGCGTGTTTGATCGCCACCAGACGGCTCGATTCGGTTGCGATGCCGTGCTGATGTGTCGGCCCTCCGACCACGACCACATCGGCCCCGACGATCTCGTCAACAGTGATGTCGTCCGTACCCCCGACCTTGATGGGACCGACCTTGCCCAGACCTCGGGCGATTGCCTCGGCAATCGTGTGCGTATGGCCGTACATCGATTCGTAAACCAGGACTGACTTCATTTCGGAACTCCTCTCGGCTCTCGCCAACGACACGACGAGTCGATGGCCTGTCGTCACATTGACGCCACGTGCCCGGCCGGAGCAGAGGCGAAGGTCGGCTATTTCGCTGGGCCCGACGGAGCATCGGAATTCGGCGTCACCAGGTGACGGAGAATGACGGCAACGCCGCCAGCGCCCACCCGATCGTCATCGGGCGGCGAAACAATCACGCGGGCTCCCGTTTCCAGCGCTCGCTGAACGGCGAAATCGAACCAGTCGTGGGATGGCATTCGGTCGGCGACGAAGAGGGTGTCGACCGTGCCGGCGGTGATGTAGTCGATGGCACCCGCCAAACCCCGCACGGCTCGACCGCCGATCCGAAGTCCCGAGACCAATCGGTCGAGGGCCTCGTTGATGGTTTGTGTTGTAGCGGATTCAACGGCTGCGATTGCAGCCAGCCGAATCCGATCGACCGACTCGGGCTCGTGCCGTCCCCCTGCTTCGGCCTTCAGAGCCGACCAACGAACGTCTTCGGGCAGTTGGGCCAGGATGAATACGCAGGCCCGCACATCACCGGAGATCACGACGTGTTTCGTCCCGAGCTCGGCCGCCAGCTTGTCCAACTTGTCGGCAACGAGTGCGGCGTTTGCCTCCCAGACTTGTTCCGCTCGGGTCTGATAACGGTGTTGCGACCACCCTCCCTGTGCCGCTCGGTGGATGAATTCCTCTTGACCGGTCACGGTTGCCACTTGGTCGATCCCAGCAGGCGACACCGCGAAGATGTCGGCGCCGACTCGATCGGCCAACGCCGCGAGTGTCAGATCGTGACGGGCAAGCTCGGCCATCACCGGCACGAGTCGGGGCAGTCGTCCAACCACGGCCGCTTCGCGATCTCGGTCCTGTTCGTTTCGCAGCTGGCAGAAGGCCGAACTGTCGCGGTTTGCCGTGACGAGAACGGTGCCTCCGTCCGGTGGCAGTTGGCGTACCAACTGGTCCATTTGTGCGAGCGCTGCATCGGGGGCGCCGCGATGGCGAAGTTGAACCTGGCGTGAGTGCCAGCGGCTCTCGAGCGCATCCGGACCTGACCCGGGCCGTGGTGGCCGGATGATGGTTGTGAGATGGGGACCCGGGAGGCGATAGCGATCCAGGACGTCTGAAGTTGTACGAAGCTCGTAGTCCAGTCTCCGTTGTGTCTGGGTGAGTGGCATGTCTTGACCCCCTTGGCTGTGTCCGGTCAAGGTAGGAAACGGCTCGCTCATCGCCCAGGGTCGAAGGTCACTGACCCAGTCGTCCCCCGGAAAGTTCTCTGAACACAAATCGAGGAGGCGGGCCCTTCGACCCTACGGGGCACGGATCTAGCTCGACAGCATGGGGGGCAGGCCCCGGGACGCGCCCGAGGTGATCAGAAAGGTCGCGATCGCCATGACGACGTGGGTGTACGGGTTCGATCAGGTTGATGAGGCCGAAGCGGCCGTCGGCGGAGAGTGGGAGAGGGTCCGGGGACTTCTCGGTGGCAAGGGCGCCAACCTCGGCGACATGACGAGACTGGGTGTTCCGGTGCCTCCTGGCTTCACGCTCACCACCGAGGCATGTAATGCCTACACGGCGGCTGACGGTGAGATGCCCCCGGGTATGTGGGACGAGACCTTGGCGGCCATGGCACTTCTCGAGGAGAAGTCCGGGAAGAAATTCGGCGACGCCGTGAACCCTCTGCTCGTTGCCTGTCGGTCAGGG
Organism: Acidimicrobiales bacterium; assembly: GCA_037969565.1. Lineage (GTDB taxonomy): Bacteria > Actinomycetota > Acidimicrobiia > Acidimicrobiales > SZUA-35 > SZUA-35. The sequence goes on from JBBKXQ010000008.1 coordinate 42,238, forward strand.
GCGAAGTTCTCGATGCCGGGGATGATGGACACCGTCCTCGACATCGGTTTGAACGACGAGGTCGTCGAAGCGATGATCGACGCAACTGGCGACGAGCATTTCGTACTCGACTCCTATCGGCGGCTCATTCAGATGTTCGGCGGTGTCGTTCTCGGTGTTGCCGACCAGCAGTTCGAAGGTGTTCTGGCCGGCCAACGCCACGTTCGTGGAGTGACGAGCGACGCCGAGTTGACGGTCGGCGACCTTCGTGACGTGATCGAATCCTTCAAGTCGATCGTGGCCCGGCACGGCAGTGTCCCGTTTCCAGCCGATCCGTACGAGCAACTCCGGATGGCCGTCGAGGCAGTGTTCGACAGTTGGGGCGGTAAACGAGCCCACGACTATCGGGTAGCGGCCGGCATCGCCCACGATTTGGGGACGGCCGTCAATGTCGTCGCCATGGTGTTCGGAAACATGGGGAACGACTCGGCCACCGGAGTGGCGATGAGCCGTGACGCAACGTCGGGCGAGCCCATCCTCGAGGGCGACTACTTGATCAATGCGCAGGGCGAAGACGTCGTTGCCGGTATCCGGCCGACGAAACGCATCTCTGAGCTCGCCGGTGACATGCCGAGGGTGGCCGCAGAATTCGCCGAGATCGCCAAACGACTCGAATTGCATCATCGAGACATGCAAGACATGGAGTTCACCGTCGAACGGGGAAAGCTCTGGATTCTCCAGACGCGAGCCGGAAAACGCACCGCGCAGGCGGCGGTTCGGATCGCCGTGGACCTCGTCGAGTCCGGGCTCATCACCAAAGAAGAGGCCGTCCTCCGCATCAGCCCGGAACAGATCGACTTCTTCCTCCACCCCCAGTTCGATCTGGGTGCGCTGGCGGCTGCACCGTTGTTGGCCAAGGGTTTGAACGTCTCGCCGGGGGCCGCGGTCGGGGTGGCCGCATTCGATCCCGATCTGGCCGAGCGATGGGCGGGCGAAGGGCGCCAAGTCATTCTCGTACGACCGGAAACCAAACCCGATGATGTCCACGGCATGCTCGCCGCGGCCGGGATTCTCACCTCGAGCGGAGGACGCACGAGTCACGCCGCCCTGGTCGCAAGGCAATTCGGCAAACCGGCCGTGGTTGGCGCGACGGAGATCGACATCGACCTCGCGAGGAGGACCCTCACGGTGGGCGGCAACGAGATTCACGAGGGTGAGTGGCTGTCCGTTGATGGGACGACCGGCAGGGTTTACGAGGGTCAAATCGCGACGAAAGCCCCTGATGTCGAGAACCGCTGGCTTTCGACAATCCTCGACTGGGCCGACGATTTTCGAACGCTCGGCATTCGTGCGAATGCCGACGACCCTGTGGAGGCCAAGCGGGCCCGGAACTACGGCGCCGCCGGTATCGGTCTCTGCCGCACCGAGCACATGTTCTTCGACCCGGCGCGGCTACCGATCGTGCAAGCGATGATCACGGCGGAAACGCCGGCCGAGCGGCGCGAAGCCATTGCTGCTCTTCTGCCGCTGCAACGAGGCGACTTCGCCGGGTTGTTCCGGTCGATGGCCGGTCACCCGGTGATCATTCGACTGCTCGACCCTCCACTTCACGAGTTCCTTCCGAGCTTCGACGATCTGATGCGACAGTCCGCCGACCTCCAGATTCGATTGATCAACGCCGCCAACCTGGCGTCGGTCGAAGAGTTGGTGGATGAGTTGGCGGCAGTCCGCAACATGATCGAACGGGTTGCGACGCTGCGAGAAACCAATCCGATGTTGGGATTGAGGGGGGTCCGTTTGGGCCTGAAGATTCCCGAGCTCATCCGGATGCAGACGCGGGCCATCGTCGAGGCCGCGATCGAAGTGAGGCGGGAGGGCATCGATGTTCGTCCGGAGGTGATGGTGCCGCTGGTGAGTCACGCTTCGGAAATGGCGGCCGCCCGGGCGCTCATCCAGTCGGAAATGCAAGCCGTGTTCGAGGAATTCGGCGAGGAGATCGACGTACCGGTGGGAACCATGATCGAGGTTCCACGGGCCGCGCTGACGGCGGGCGAGATCGCGAAGCACGCCGACTTCTTTTCCTTCGGCACCAACGATCTCACACAGATGACGATGGGAATGAGCCGCGACGACGCCGAGGCGAGCTTCCTGCTCGGCTATCTGGCCGATCGAGTCATCACGGCCAATCCCTTCCACACGATCGACGTGGCCGGTGTGGGTCGGCTCATCGAGATGGCGATCTCCGACGGACGTGCGACGAACCCGAACTTGACGGTTGGGATCTGCGGCGAACACGGTGGCGAACCTGCGTCGATCGCGCTCTGCCACCGTCTCGGTCTCGACTACGTCAGTTGCTCGGCCTACCGCGTCCCGGTCGCTCGACTCGCCGCGGCCCACGCCGCACTCGCCACGGCGCCTGCCGCCGCCGATTCGTGATGGGCAACACCCCCGACTCAGTGGAGCAAACGCCCGGTGATCTCTGTGGGATCGATCCGCACCCAAACGGGTCGCCAATCAGCACGAGCCCAGGGGATCAGACCGATCTGTTCGAGTTGGGCGATCTCAGCCCAATCGGTCACTTCTCGGGCATCACCTTTGATGACGACGCTCCAGCCGCTCCAATTGGCGGTGTTCCACTGATCGACCTCGAAACACACCTTCTGACCCCCGCTGGCCGCTGCGAGTTTCTGGCCGTCGACCGTTCGGAAGACGATGGAGTTCTCGAACCAGGCGAAGTTGACCGGAAGGACCAGCGGCCCTTCATCAGTGACGAACCCAATGCGTCCGATCGGAGTCGACGCGCTCAGGTCGATGCACTTCTGCGGCTCGAGAACCCGCAGTGTTCCCGGCGCAGCGGGTTTCGCCTCCGTCGCTCCCGTGTCGTCGGTTCTGCTGTTCATGATCAGTTCTCCCCGTGGTCGGCGGGCGCTGCTGGGTCCCGCAATCTTGTGATCCCAGTGAACGTCGGAGACCGCGTCGTAGTCCAGAGTCCAAGGTCCGAAAGGTGAGTCATGCCCGAACATTCCAACCTCACGGTTGACCAACACATCACCGTTGACGGGAACGAGGCAGCAGCGAGGGTTGCTCATCGTGTGAGCGAGGTGATTGCCATTTATCCCATCACGCCGGCGTCGTCGATGGGTGAACTGGCTGATGCTTGGTCGCACGCGGGCAAAGAAAATCTCTGGGGGGCGGTGCCCCACGTGGTCGAGATGCAGAGCGAGGGAGGTGCCGCAGGTACGGTGCACGGAGCGCTCCAGGTCGGTGCACTGACCACCACGTTCACGGCTTCGCAGGGTCTCCTCCTCATGATCCCGAACCTGTACAAGATTGCGGGAGAGCTCACCCCGGCCGTGGTTCATGTGGCGGCTCGATCGATTGCCACCCATGCGCTGAGCATCTTCGGAGATCACAGCGATGTCATGGCAGCGCGACAGACCGGAATGGCGATGCTGGCTTCCGGGTCGGTGCAGGAGGCCCAAGATCTGGCACTGATTGCCCACGCCGCAACGCTTCGAACTCGCGTTCCGTTCCTTCACTTCTTCGACGGCTTTCGCACCAGTCACGAAGTGGCGAAGATCGTGGCTGTTCGAGACGAGGTGATGCGATCGATGATCGACGACGACCTGGTGATGGCCCATCGGCTCCGGGCGCTGAGTCCTGATGCGCCGGTGGTTCGCGGCACCGCACAGAACCCCGATGTCTTCTTTCAGGCCCGGGAGGCAGCGAACCTTTTCCACCTCGCTGTTCCGGACGCCGTGCAGGTCGAGATGGATCGGTTCGCCGCCTTGACCGGGCGGCACTATCAGCTCTTCGAATACCGGGGCCACCCGGCGGCCGAGAGGGTGGCCGTGGTGATGGGCTCCGGTGCCGGCACGGTGGTCGAAGCGGTGGAGGCGATGGCGGCGCTCGGCGAGCGGGTGGGCGTCGTGACCGTTCATCTCTATCGACCCCTCGATGTTGCCGCTCTTGTCGAGGCCCTTCCCGTGACGACTCGTCGAATCGTCGTTTTCGATCGGACGAAGGAACCTGGCTCGGCCGGTGAGCCGCTCTACCTCGATGTTGTTGCTGCGCTGGCCCAGAAGTGGAGAGGGACCCCGATTCCGGCCGTGATCGGTGCGCGGTTCGGCCTGTCGTCGAAGGAGTTCACTCCCGCGATGGTCCTCGGAGTTTTCGCCGAGCTCGCCGCCGACGAACCCCGCAGAGAGCTGACGGTCGGCATTGTCGACGATGTCACGCACCTCAGCGTCGAATACGACCCGGCAGCATGGAAAGAACCCGACTCGGTGACCCGTGCGGTCTTTTACGGCCTCGGAAGCGACGGCACCGTCGGAGCAAACAAGAACTCGGTGAAGATCATCGGGGAACTGACCCCTCTTCACGTGCAGGGCTATTTCGTCTACGACTCGAAGAAGTCTGGCTCGACGACGGTTTCCCATCTCCGGTTCGGCCCCGACCCCATCCGATCCGCCTACCTCGTACAGGAGGCGAACTTCATCGGCGTACACAACTTCGCAGCGTTCGATCGCCAAGACGTCCTTGCCCTTGCCGCCGAGGGTGCGACGCTGCTGATCAATTCGCCTTTCTCGCTGGAGGAAACCTGGCGACGATTGCCGGTCGAGGCGCAGGCGGTGATTGTCGAGAAGGGGCTGGCGGTCTGGGTCGTCGACGGCGGGGCCGTGGCTCGAGCCAGTGGCCTCGGGAACCGCATCAACACGGTTCTTCAGACGTGCTTCTTCTCGTTGTCAGGGCTGCTCCCCGCCGACCAGGCAGCGGAAGCAATCAAGGCTTCCATCGCCAAGACTTACGGCAAGGGTGGCCAGATGGTGCTGAAACGGAACTTTGCCGCCGTGGACGGTGCGCTGGATGCCCTCCACCGTCTCACCGTGCCGGACGATGTTGGTGACGCACACCGTCGCCCAGCACCCGTCCCGACCGCGGCTCCAGACTTCGTGCAGAGGGTCACCGCCAGAATCATCGCCGGCGATGGCGATCTGCTTCCGGTCAGTGCCCTGCCGGTCGACGGTACCTTCCCAACCGGAACGGCTCGGTGGGAAAAGCGCTCGATCGCATCGGAGATTCCGATCTGGGATCCGGAGATTTGCATCGACTGTGCCCGATGTGCGCTGGTTTGTCCCCATGCCGCCATTCGCCTCAAGGTCGTGTCCGTCGAACAAGTGGCAGATGCGCCGTCGAGCTTTCGCCACAAACATTTCAAGGAGACGAAACCGGGTGACGGGGCCGGCCCGGAACGGCGGGCCATCATCCAGGTGGCGCCTGATGACTGCACCGGTTGTGGCGTCTGCGTGAGCATCTGCCCGGCGAAGAGCAAGGAGGCCGTCAAGCACAAGGCGATCAACATGGAGGCGATTGCCCCGAACCTCGAAGACGAGCGAGTGAACTTCGACTACTTCCTCGGCTTGCCCGAGCACGATCGCGTCACCTTGAAACTCGATTCGGTGAAGGGTTCACAGCTGGCCCAACCGCTCTTCGAATTCTCCGGGGCGTGTGCGGGGTGTGGGGAAACGCCCTACCTCAAGTTGCTCACCCAACTGATGGGCGATCGCCTCGTCATCGCCAATGCAACCGGTTGCTCGTCGATCTATGGCGGGAACCTGCCGACAACCCCATGGACCGTTGATCGAGACGGTCGAGGGCCGGCCTGGGCGAACTCGTTGTTCGAAGACAATGCCGAGTTCGGTCTCGGGATGCGGCTCGGACTCGATCACCACAACGCTTCGGCCCGCCATCTTCTCGGCGAGCTCGCTGGAGAAATCGGACCCGTGGCGCTGGAGATACTGGAGAACGAACAGGCCGACGAGTCGGGCATCGCCCGACAACGAGCGCTGGTCGCAGAATTGCGATCGTGGCTGCACTCCAATCCGGGCCCACTCGCCGATCGACTCGCGTCACTTGCCGAGCATCTCGTCACGCGCTCGGTTTGGCTCGTCGGCGGTGATGGCTGGGCTTACGACATCGGCTTCGGAGGCGTTGATCACGTGCTCGCCTCGGGCAGTGACGTGAACATCCTCGTGCTCGATACCGAGGTCTACTCGAACACCGGTGGCCAAACGTCCAAGTCGACTCCTCGAGCCGCCATCGCGAAGTTCTCGGCCGGCGGCAAAACCACGGCGAAGAAGGACATCGGCATGATCGCCATGGCCTACGGAGACGTCTATGTCGCCCACATCGCCATGGGAGCGAACATGACTCAAACGGTGAAAGCGCTCGCCGAAGCCGCAGCCCACCCGGGGCCATCGCTGGTGATTGCCTACAGCCCCTGCATTGCTCACGGCATCGACATGAGCGACATGATGGGGCATCAGAAGATGGCGGCCGACAGTGGTTACTGGCCCTTGTATCGCTACGACCCGAGACTTGAAGCCGAGGGTGAGCGGGGCCTCCGTCTCGACAGCCGCAAGCCCACGATTCCGTTCAAGGAGTTCGCTGCTTCCGAAGCACGGTTCTCGATGCTCGAGAGACTGAACCCGGAGGTGGCGGTCGAGCTGTTCTCGGCGGCTCAGCGCGACATCGACGATCGTTGGCATCTCTACGAGCAGATGGTCGATGTCGAACGAACGGCCCAATACGGAATTCTCGAGGAGGAAGAGTCATGACCGATCTCACGACCAAGTACCTGGGGCTGACGCTGCCTCATCCCATCGTTGCATCGGCCTCTCCGCTCACCGGCTCGCTGCCATCGCTGCTGGCGCTCGAGGCGGCCGGGGCCGCAGCCGTTGTGCTGCCGTCGCTCTTCGAGGAGCAGGTGGAACATGACGCGCTGGCCCTCCACCATTCGTTGGGATACGGGAACGAGTCCAATCCCGAGGCGCAGGAGGGTTATTTCCCCGAACTCGATTCCTACAACTCCGGCGCCGATGACTACGTGGCGCTTCTGGCCCAGGCGAAGGCCGAGCTTCGAATCCCGGTGATTGCGAGTTTGAACGGCGTGTCCGACGGTGGCTGGACCACCTACGCGACGGTTCTCGAAGGTGCCGGCGCCGATGCGTTGGAGCTGAACATCTATCACATCGCCACTGATCCTGATCGCACCAGCCTGCAGGTCGAAGATGGCTACCTGCAGCTGGTGGAATCGGTGCGGTCGGTCATCGATATCCCGCTGGCGGTGAAGATCGGACCGACGTTCAGTTCCCCCGCGAACATGGCGCAACGGCTGGCCGGCGTCGGTGCCGACGGCCTCGTCCTGTTCAACCGCTTCTACCAACCCGACATCGATCTCGAGACGCTCGCCGTCGGGCCGGACCTCGTCCTCAGCTCGTCGTCGGAGATGCGGTTCGTCCTGCGCTGGATCGCCATCATGCGAGGAAGGGTTGCCGCCGATCTTGCCGCAACCAGCGGCGTTCACCATGCTGACGATGTGGTGAAGCTCATCCTGGCCGGCGCCGACGTGACGATGATGACGTCGGCCCTGCTACAAAACGGGATCGGCCATCTCGATACGGTTCTGAGCGGGGTGCGCAGCTGGTTCGAGGACCGCAGCTACGCCTCACTCGACCAGGCTCGAGGAAGTGTGAGCCTCGAGTCGGTTCCCGATCCCTCGGCCTTCGAGCGGGCCAACTACATGAAAACGCTCACCTCGTACGTCCCCAGCCCTGCCTCGTGAACCCTCGAGGCAGGGCTGGGAGGCAGGGCTGGTGATAGGTCTGGTGATCAGGTCCCGGGGACCTTGCGTCCGGTGACCTTGGTGGGAACGATTCTGATGTAGCGATGTTTGATCCCGTCGGCCCAGGGCTCTACTCGGAGCTCGTCGGCCTCCAGAAGGTCTTCGAGACGTTCGATCTCGCCGGCGGTCCCGTGAACGACCACACTCCAGCCGGTCTTCCTCATGTCGTCGAGTGCATCGACTTCGAACGCCACACCGTCGCCCAACGTGGCGGCGGCCAGCTTCAAGCCAGGGGCGGTGAGCACCACAATCGTCTCGTTGTCGATGCGGTAGTTCACGGGAAAGATGTCGGGTTTGTTCTTGACGGACACGGCGAGACGTCCGACCGTTCTCGCCGCGAGTAGCCGCCAACATTCGTCCTCGGTCAGCTCCTCCAGGCCGGTGTTCAGTTGCTTGCTCATGTCCGTTCCTTTCGGAGTTGATGTTGGTCAGGTGAAGATGATGTGGCCTCCAGCGGCCATCTCGTAGAACTCGCCGACAGTGATGATCTCGTCGAGTTCGTCGATGAGGTCATCCTTCGTGAGGTGGAAGAGATCGACTGAAGCAAGGCAGCCATAGAGCCCAGCGCCGGTATCGGAAATCATCTCGACGAACTCCGGAATCGTGGGGATGTCGAGTTCCTCGATCTGATGTTCCATGTACTTCGTCATCAACGACGAGACGCCGGGTAACCCGCCGGCCCATGTTGGGATGTGCAGCCCTGGGTTTCCCACCGTCGCCACCTTCACATGGTCCTGACGCTTCTTGTGCACAGCGTCGAGGCCGAAAAAGGTGAAGAACAGGTTGACCTCGATGCCTTCGGCTCGGGCCCCGTTGGCCATGATGAGACCGGGGTAGATCTCTTCGAGCGAACCCTTCGAAATGATGATGGAAACCTTCTCGATGGTCTCTTTCTTTGCCGCGGTCTCTGAAGTGACCCCGGTGATGGTGTCAGTCATGTGGATGTTCCTTTCGTTCGTGTTCGTCATTGGGTGACGGTGTTGGTGAAGTCGGTGTTGACGATCGAGTGGATCAGACGCAGCCGCGAGGCTTCGGAATCCCGGCACAGCGGGCGGCGAGCTTCGCCGGACCCTTGGGGAACAACAGGTAGAGCTCTTTCACGGTGACGCCGGAACTCTTGCCGAGTTTGCGCACCGTGGGTCCGGTGCCCTTCTCGAAGTATTCCTTGCGCATGAAATCGAGGACCTGCCAGTGCTTGTCTGTGAGTGGTGTCGGTACTCCCGACTCGATGGCCAGCTCGGTGGCCATCTCTCTGGTCCATTGGTTGGGGTCGATGAAGAAGCCTTCTTCGTTGAGTTCGACCTGGGTGTTTGCAAGTGTTCGGACGGTCATTTCGCTTTCCTTTTTGAATTTTCTGTGGATCGAGTCTTGATGGAATCGAGTGGGCGGAACTGCGGCCGGCTCACGCCTCGACCTTCTCGGCCGGTTGCCGCTTGCCGGCATTCGGCATGGCAGCCCCAATTCCAGGAATGTCACGTCCGGGGAGCAGGCCGTGCCAGTAGAACCACTGGAACATGAGCTTGCCGAGGTGATTGAGGCGGGATTCCTTGAGCAGCGGCAGGCCGACCGGGCCCGGATAGTGGCCAGGCAGCGGCTCGGTTTCGTAGTTGAAGTCGATGAGTAGCGCCTTCGAGAAACCGGTTTCGATGAAGCAGTTTGCGTGGCCATCGAACTTGGCGGGCAGTTCGTCGCCGGCCAGAAAGGCCTCGAGATTCTCGACGAGCACCTCCCCCTCGAAGTGGGTGACCGAACCGGCTTTCGACGCCGGAACGTCTGCCGCATCACCGAGAACGAAGATGTTGGGAGCGACCGTCGACTGGAGTGTGGCGTTGTCGGTTGGAATGAATCCGAGTTCGTCGCCCAAACCGGGTGATTCGTTCACGTATGCGGCGCCGCCGTGCAAAGGGATCACGACGGCGAGGTCGTAGGAAATTTCTCGTCCGTCGAAGCCGATCAGCTTGCGAGCTTCGCCGTCGACCTCGCCCGTGTTGAACTCGGTGACCAGTTTGATGTTCTTCTCATCGAGAAGGGACGCAAGCGTTGCGGAGGCAGCCGGATTCGTGAACGCACCGTCGAGCGGCGTGACGTACGTGATCGTGATGTCGTCTCTCACACCCCGTTCGGTGAAGTACCAGTCGGCCAGAAAGGCGAATTCGAGCGGGGCAACCGGGCACTTGATCGGCATGTCGACCACGTTGATCACGAGGTGACCTCGGCGAAACATCTCGAGCTTCTCGGCCAAGGCCGTGGCCCCTGCCATGTCGTAGAACGTGAAGACCGTTTCCATCCAGCCGGGCCCGGTGAGTCCCTCGGTCTCCTCGGGCTGCAGCACGGATCCCGTTGCGATGAGGAGGGCGTCGTAGGGGTGGCTGGAACCATCATCCAAGAGCACCTCCTGCGCCTCGATGTCGACGGAGGAGATTCCGGCTTGGTGATAGTTGATGCCGGATCGCAATTGGCGGTCGCGGGGCCGCACGATCTCCTCGGGGTCGGCCAGTCCGAACGGGACGAAAAGGAGGCCGGGTTGGTAGATGTGCTGGTTGTCCTGATCGACGATGTCGATCAGGAGATCGTCATTGTCGAAGGTCTTGCGTAGTCGGTTGGCGGCCAGCGTGCCGCCGGTTCCCGCTCCCAGAATCATCAGCTTCTTCGGCCGAACGGCCATGACTTGCTCCTTGGTGTCAGAGCTCCTCGAGTGGAACTCGTCGTATGGGCGGTGGCCCGTCCCTTCACCACTGACGCTACGCACCAGAGGCGTGATGGGCTAAGGGCTTTCGTCCCAATGCGGGGCGAGCCCAGGCGGATCGGCTGCTTGCGTTCGATTGTCTGTGCGTTGCCGAAGCTCACTCGCAATCGCTCGAGCCCACTGCCCGATTTGGTCCCATTCCCGAAAGTCGCCGGATGGCGCTCCGACCCATTTGGCAACGAAGCGCTCGGTCCGTCCGAGGTCGTCGAGTCGGAGTCGGCCACTGAACAGCCGGTGCTCGATGGCGCCGGTTGTGGTGACGAGCTGTTCGATCACCTCGGGGTGAACCGGTTCTTCGGGTCGGGCCTCTCCGAGGGGTCCGCTGCTGAAGAGCCAGGTGGGCTTCGAAGTCAGTACGGGGGAGTGTTGGGTCACGAATGCTGAAGCCGCGGGAAGCCATTCTCCTAGATAGACGGCGCTTCCGATGACGAAACCTTGGTAGTGGCTCAGGTCGTGGATGTCCGCGGGTTGACTCACGTCGACATCGATGCCCTCACCCCGAAGCGTTGTGGCGATGGCGCGTCCGATCTCGGCGGTGCCGCCGTGTTTGCTGGCTGGGCTGACGAGAACTCGCATTTTCGTACTCCCTTGCTGCAGCAGAACTTGTCCGGGCTCTGCCTGTGCTGGTGTTCAACCATTGTCCCCGGACGTGGGTGGGCTGTCCCGGGGCGAAGGTCCCAGCCGGACCAGGCTGGTTTGGGCTGACACGGATCCGCGGACCTCCGACCCTGTTCCAAATCTGCCCCAACTCCGAGGATGGCATCTGTTCGAACGGAGGCCCCTGACTCGAGTAGGAGGACAGCGAACGTGTCGAAGGATCTTGCGACGACACAACCCGATGAAACACCGAACGAAGCACCGTCGTGTGCGTTGTGCGGGCCCCCGCTTCCTCTTGAGGGCAATCGGGTCATCCGTATCCGCCACCTCGTGTCCTCGGACGCCGCCGGTCTCAAACGCCTCTACGGTTCGCTCTCGGCCGGGGATCTCACGCTGAGATTTTTCACCGGAGCGGCGCCGGCAGATTCGTTCTTCGAGCGATGGGCGGGTGTGGCGGAACTCGGAGGGTTCGGATTGGTGGCCGAGCTCGACGACGTCGGGGAGCACCATCTGATCGGTGACGCCGCCTATACCCCGCTCAGCGACGGAGATGTGGAGCTCGGAATAGCCGTCGACCCTGGCCATCGAGGTTGGCTGGGATCGACGCTGCTGTCCGCCCTCCTCGCCCATGCGCACGAACGAGGAGTCAGCAACGTCCAGGCCATCGTGAAAACCGACAACCTCGCGATGCGAGGACTTGCATCCAAGCGGCCGTGTGCGGTGTTCGGACACCTGGATTGGGACATCGTTCGTCTCACGATGTCGACCGACGGCTCAATACCGGGCTGGCCACCGAACAAGGTCCGGCCGCGAGTCCTCGTCGAAACGAATCGCACCCGCTGGATGGGGGAGGACCGACTGCGAGAAGCGGGCTTCGACGTGATGCTCTGTGCCGGATCAGAACACCCTGACCATCATTGTCCTGTCCAGAACGGGCTGCCCTGCCCGCTCGTGGACGGCGCCGATGCGGTTCTCGTCGACCTCGATCCCACCTCCGAGCGAACCCGTGAACTGATTGCCGGCGAGCGTGAGCTCCACCCGGCCGTCCCTCTCGTCGAGGGTTTCCGTCGCGCCGACGACGAGCTGCCCCATCGCAGAGACATTGGCCTCGTTGTCGACGAGATTCAGCGTCTGACCGAAGGCTGAGACTTCAGAGCGCGTCGTGCTCGCTTCACCCCATTCCGGCCGCATTCCCTCGTCTGCTCGTCGAGTGTCCACACCGGTCTGCGTCGCCGGGGCGGGGAAGCCGCTTTTTCCGGATCGACCTCCTGTGGCTCGGACTCTGGCTGCCACAGCTTTTCCTGTGTTGTCCCCATGGGAGAAGCGTGACAGAACATCAGATCCAGTTACAGGGTCAAATGTCACCCCTGTAATTTGCTTTTTGGGATCGGTGACCTTCTGCTCTTGGTCGGTCGCCAGTTCGGGGAAACGATGCATCAATGAAACGGATCATTGTTGGTGTCGACTCTTCGGATGACGCGAATCGAGCGCTGCACTGGGCACTCGACAACGCGGGCGAGGGCGACACGATCGTCGCCGCCCATGCGTGGCAGATCTACTCGATTGGTGATCCTGCTACGCCGCCGTACGACCCAGCCGACTTCGAGGTCGACGCAAGGCGCAGACTCGAAGAACTCGTGGCCGAGGCGGCGGGCCGCGGCGCCGTGGTTGAGATCGAGTTGGCCGTGCACCACGGCGACCCGGCCAAGACACTCGTCGAGTTGTCGAAAACTGCCGACCTCGTGGTGGTCGGGAGTCGCGGCTTCGGAGGGTTTCGTGACCTCCTGCTGGGGTCTGTCAGCACGAAGGTCGTGCAGCACTCAGTGTGTCCTGTCGTCGTCGTTCCCGGCCACGGCCGGGAGGGTCGGTCGACCCCGGGCATGTGAGGGTCGTCGAATATGACTTCGGCCCCTGACTCGGATTCGGTCGACCGCATAGTTTCGACTCAGGACCAACTTCGAAAGGAAGCGACTCATGACTGAATCAGAATTGGCGCAACGCCACCTGCGACTTTTCGAGGGGAAGACCCTCGATGAGATTCTCGTCCCCGTTGTCGGCACGGACCACTACGAGCGTGGGGCTGCGCTCGCCACGCGGTTTGCCCACGCCTGGAACCTTCCAATGCGGTTGGTTCATGTTCACCAGCCGGGGGAGCAGGATGCAGCTCAGCTTGCGGTCGCCGAAACGACGACCCGCAATTTGGCTGCGGCCCATCCCGAAGTCGTCGTCGAGGGGATCGAGATCGAGGGCGGAAACATCGGTCAAACGATTCGTCGAGCCACGTCCGATGGATCGTTGTTGACGCTGGCTACGAACCATGCGACTCAGTGGGCGGGGAACACCTCGGTTGCCGAGGAGATCACCCGCGCCTCATCGGGTCCGGTGCTCATGTTCGGACCCAACTGTGACGAGGTCACGGTTGCGGGGACCGTGATCGTTGCGCTCGATGGGTCCAATCGCGCGGAGGAAGCGCTCAGGTATGGGGCCGGACTGGCGGCCGCACTTGGAGCGATGCTGTGGGTCGTTCAGGTCGTTGACGCCGCGACCGTCCGCCACGTGCAGCATCTGAAGGCCGGGGGCGAGAAGGTGTCCGAGAGCGCCTACTTGCGGTCGGTCGCCGAACGCCTGGAACACGCCGATCTGAGGGTCGGGTGGGAAATCATTCACGCCGATGATCCCGTTGTTGCGCTCACCGCGTTCGCTCGTGATCGTTCAGCCGCCCTGATCGTCGCCGCGACCCATGGCGAGTCCGGGTTGCCGAGAACCCTGTTCGGAAGCGTCTGCATGGGTTTGGTGGAACGAGGGGCCATGCCCGTACTCGTCGTGAAGACGGCCGGCGCTGAAGCAGAACTCGATTCCGAACCATCCGAGGCCTGAGCACCCAACCGAGAACACAGTCGAGCAGACACCAGTAGAACAAAACCAATAGGAAGGCAACGTGGCAATGATGAGGAACACCGGGCAACCAATGACCGTCGGGGATCTGATGAGCGGTGACATCGTTGCCGTCGATGGCCTCGATCCCGTAGAAGCTGTTCGTGAAATTCTTCTCGCATCCGGGCTTCATGCCCTTCCGGTGCTGGACGAAGGTGCGAGGGCGATCGGGATCGTGACACTCGCCGATCTCTTCAATGCAGAAGATGAGCAGCAACCAGTCTCCTCGGTGATGGCGCAACCAATTGTCACCATTGACGTTCAGGCGTCATTGGCCGAGGCGGCTTCCGTGATGAAGAGCGAGTACCTCCATCATCTGATCGTGACTGAAGGACTCGAAACCATCGGGATACTCAGCACATTCGATCTGTTGACCGTTTTCGTCGAACCTGCGGCGAACCGGAACAACTGAGCGAGTCTGTTGTCCGACACCGGGTCGTCTCACACCGGGTCGTCTGTGCCGTCCGCCACCTCCCGACGGCGCGAGAGCGAACGAACGAACGATGTGGTCGGGACCTTGGGCCCTGGGGGGCCGACCAGACCACGTCCACGCTTGACGCATGACTACTGGAATGGTTCGGCGTGTACTCGTCCCTGTCACCATCGGAAGCGACGAGGATCATCTGATCTTCACCGCAACGGTTCTCGCTCGATGGTTCGACGCAGCCGTCCAACTCATCGCGAACGACCCAGCCGATCTTCAACACCTACGGATGTTGTCTGAAGGACTTGGGGCGAAATACGAGCCTCCGATTTTGCTCGAGTCGGCCGACTTCCTTCGGGGTGTGGCCGGTCATGCTGCGCAGGTGGGTCCGTCGGTCACCGTCGTGGGGCTGGATGACGGCGGCGTCGACCTAGCCGCGATCAACTCACAGCCAACATTCGTCACCGGTGCTCGGGTCGGTCATCGCCTGGAGTCGGGTCCGCTCGTCGTGGAGGTCTCGAGCCGGGTTCAGCGACTGGATGCTCTTGCAGTGGCGGCCGTCTGGGCCCAGGCACTCGATCTGGGGATCCGAGTCGTTGTGGGCACGGGCGATGTCCGCCGAGACGATTTGGCCGCCGCAGTAGGGCGCCTTCGAGAGATGGGGATCGATGTAGGGGTCGACAGTCTCCGAACCCATGGTTTCGACCCACTCGTTCTCGTCGCCAGAAGTCGTCATTCCACTGCCATCGTTGTCGCCGCCGATCGAGTGACTCGCGAACTCGTCGAACGTGCAGCGCGGGAAGGGCTCTCGGTACTGGTTGCACCAGTCGATGAGAACTCCGAGCCGTTGCTCCCCGCAGGTTTCGCCGAGAATTCCCCGGGTCACGAGGTTCTCGTGCTCGATGACGAAGAGTGTCTCGCCCGGCTCGAAGGTGAACGTGTCGGCCGGATCGGCTACATCGATGATGGATGGCCGAACATCGTGCCGGTGAACTTCTCGAACCGGGACGGCGCGATCTTCTTTCGAAGCCTGGTTGGGGGAAAGCTCTCGGCTGCTCGCCGCCACTCCGTGGTCTGCCTGGAAGTGGACGGCTTCGACGTCGAGTCGAAGTCGGGCTGGAGTGTGCTTGCCCATGGTGAGCTGGAGGTGATCGACGACCCGATGGTGCTCAAGACGGCCTGGCGGAACGATCCCGCTCCTTGGGTCGAGTCCGAACATTGGCAGTGGCTCCGACTCGTGCCGATCTCGGTGAGTGGCAGGCTCGTGGCTGCACGCGATGCAGATGCCGGAAGGGACTAACCGCACGAAGCGAGCAGTTCGACGATGCGCCTGGTCACCACCGGAACTGCGTCGGCAACTGCTTCGGTCAAGGTGTCGAATTGCCCACAGCGCTCCACTTCCACGCCGATGACAACGAGTTGTTTCGGCAGCCGGTCGAGCAGGCGTCCGAGTTCGATCCCCTCGGCAAGGCCCACGCCGTGGCTGGAAAGCAGTGTGTCCTCGGTTGCCAATCGGTGTCGCAACGCGTCAGTCTCGACGATGCTGCCTGCGGGTCGTCCGCTCACCATGGCGTCGACGACAACGACGACGTGGTCGGGGCTCCAACGCAAGGCCAGGTCGGATAGATCTCCCTCCGCGATGTAGGTCTCGACCCATGGTTCGATCATGGGGCGCAAGGTGTCGATCACGATCGGACCGAATCCGTCATCGCCCCGGTCGCGATTGCCGACGCCGATCACGAGCGGCGGCCGGCTCATGAGATCTCAGCGTCGTCGATCGCATTGTGAATCGCGTCGTCGATCGTCAGCTTCAAGAAGTGGGTCGAGCAGGAGATGCACGGGTCGTAATTACGGATGGTCTGCTCGCAGCGGAGTTGCAGCTCGTCCAGATCGAGATGAAGGTTCGCAGCCACGAAGCGGCGGAGATCGGATTCGATGCACGGCTGGTTCTGGGCCGTCGGAGGAATGATCTGCGCCTCGAGAATCCTTCCGCCGTCGTCGATGCGATACCGATGGTAAAGCAGACCGCGCGGTGCTTCGGTTGCGGCCCAACCCTCGCCGGCGCGGGCAGGTACCTCGACGAAAGGTTGCTCGGGCGGAACGTACGCGTTGATCACGCGGAGCGCCTCCTCGATGGCAAAGAGGGTTTCGAGGCCTCGAACCACGATGCTCTTGAACGGGTTGGTTTCGACCGGCCCCATACCCACCTCTACGGCGAGAGCCTGCACGTCGGAGGGAAGGAGATCGAAGTTGTTGGCGTACCGGGCGAGTGGGCCCACCTGGTACCAGTGGCCATCACGAAAGCGGGAGTGGAGCGCAGTGGAGTGAGCAACGTGTTCTTCCACCGAGACCTGCTCGAACTCGCTGGCGTCGATGTCGAGTCCCCGATTCGAAACGATCCGCCCTTCGTTGAACGGGTACTCATCAGGGTGTCGAAGCGAGACGAATTCATAGTCGTGTGAGAGTTCGGGGAAGTCGAAACCGGCGGTCCATCGGATGAGGTCGATGCAGATCTCCCTCGCCTCCTCCAGCTTGGGCACGAGGCTCGTGAGTTCTTGACGAGTCGGTGCTCGGTAGAACCCGCCGAGGCGCACGTTCACCGGGTGGATCGGTCGTCCACCAACGACGTCGACCACCGCGTTTCCGGTTTTCTTCAGAGTGAGGACTCGCTCGACCATCTCGGGGTGGTCGGCCGCGATGGCGATTCCGGAGTGGTATCCGAGAAAGTCAGGGGCATGGAGGAAGCCGATGTGGAGCACATGACTCTCGATCCACTCACCGCAATACAGAAGGCGGCGAAGCTCTCGTATCGAGCCTCCTATGGTCACCCCGCAAGCTCGCTCGATCGAATGAGCGGCGCTCATCTGGTAGGCAACCGGGCAGATGCCACAGATTCGCGCCGTGATGTCGACCGGTTCGGTGTAGTCGCGGCCCCGGAGGAGCGCTTCGAAGAAACGGGGTGGCTCATAGATCTCGAGTCGAACGTCGGTCACCTCACCATTGGCAACGGTGACATGCATGGCGCCTTCGCCCTCGACGCGAGCGAGCACTGGCACGTGGAAGTCCACGTTCTTGTGGGTCATGACGGTTCCCCTCTACCGGTTCTACCGAACGCGACGGCCACCTCTGTCGGGGACCGCCGGTTCGCTTCGTCTCGGAACGGTTGGGCCCAGCCGTTGTAGCTTCGGAACGTTCGGGCGATCTCGGCGTCATCCATGCCCAGATGAGTCAACTGCTGAGCCAGGGACTGGGTGTTCGGGCTTTCCATCGGGCCGAAGCATCCGTAGCAGCCTCGGTTGTAGGCCGGGCAGAGCGCGTTGCATCCAGACTGGGTCACGGGGCCGAGGCAGGGAGTTCCGTGAGCGACCATGATGCATGGGTTCCCCCTGGACTTGCACTGGACACAAACGCTCGTGGTCGGGATCCGCGCCGGCCTACCCGCGAGATGCGCTGCGATGACCTCGACGAGTTGACCCCGATCGATGGGGCAACCGCGTAGTTCGAAGTCGACTTCGACGTGGTCTGCGATCGGGGTGGAGGTTTCGAGGGTCGAGATGAATTCCGGGTGGGCGTACACGATGCCCATGAACTCCTCGATGTTTGCTCCGTTCCGGAGCGCCTGAATTCCTCCCGCCGTGGCGCAGGCGCCGATGGTGATCAGTGAGCGTGACTGCCGGCGAATCTCGACGATCCGCTCGCGATCATGTTGAGTCGTGATGGACCCTTCGACGAGAGAGACGTCGTACGGACCCGTGGCCATCCTGCTCGAGGCTTCGGGGAAGTAGGCAATGTCGAGGCGGCCGGCGACTGCCAGCAAATCGTCTTCGCAATCGAGAAGGCTCAGCTGGCAGCCATCACAAGACGCGAACTTCCAGACGGCGAGTGTCGGGTTCGGGGGTCGGGACTTCGTTGCGCTTTCGATTCGTGACATGGATGTCGACCTCTCAGAGTTCTCGCACGCGGTGGAATCGACCAACGTCGGCGTAGTTGACCACCGGACCATCTCGGCAGATGAGGAAAGGGCCGAGCTGGCAGTGGCCACACAGCGCGTTGCCGCACTGCATGTTTCGCTCGAGCGTCAGCCAGAGGCGGTTCTCGGGCACACCGAGTTCGTGGAGCGCCAATGCGGTGAAATGCATCATCACGTCAGGGCCGCAGATGAAGACAGTGGTGTCGGTCCAGTCGACGCCCAGTCCGGCGGGAGTGCCGAGCAGGTCGGTGACGAGTCCGACCGAGCCCGCCCATGCGTCATCGCCCTGGTCGACAGTGAGCCGAACGTCCAACCCCAGCTCGCTCCACCGATCGAGGTCGCCTTGATAGAGGATGAGATCGGGCCGCTTTGCTCCGTAGACGAGGGCCAGATCGTCGAATCTGCTGCGCTCTTCGATGGCCAGATCGATGAGGGCACGAAGTGGGGCGATACCCAGGCCACCACCGATGATCACGAGGTTCTTCGTAGCAATTGTGTCCAATGGCCAGCCTTCACCGAACGGACCGCGCACGGTGACAACTCCTCCGATCGGCACCTCGGTGAGTGCCCGCGTGATTGGGCCGGCTCGTCGGATGGTGTAGGCGTGATGCGATCGAGTCGAAAGCGGCGAACTGATCGAGATGGCGGCTTCACCGACCCCAAAGGCTCCGAGCATGCTCACCTGGGCCGGTCGGAAGGCGGGGAGTTCACCCTCCACCGGCACCACGTGAAGTGAAAAGGTGTCGTCCAATTCCTGGATTCGGTCGATCACCCGAAAGGGTCTCGGGACGAGGAGTGGCGAGAGTTCCGAGCGATCTCGGACGGGTACGAGGCCGGATTTCGAGTCAGTTGGTGCCATGCCCGGGAATCCTTTCCCGCTGCACTGTTCCGCGCATTTCGGCGACCTCGATCGTGAGATCGATTCCCACGGGACACCAGGTGATGCAGCGCCCACAACCAACGCAGCCGGATTCGTCGAACTGATCGATCCAACTGGCGAGTTTGTGCACGAGCCACTGGCGATATCGGGACTTGGTCGAGCTGCGATGAGGGCCATCTCCGAGATGGGAGAATTCGAGGCTGAAGCAGGAATCCCAAACTCGCCACCGGTCGGTGATGTCGCCGCTCAGGTCGGTGACGTCCTCGAGATTGGTGCAGAAGCAGGTGGGGCAGGCGAGCGTGCAGTTCCCGCAGCTCAAACAGCGTTCGGCCACGTCGTCCCAGCGGGGATTCTCCAAGTTGTCGTAAAGGTGATCCTTGATCCCGTTCGTATCGAGCTTTCGCACGATGCGGCTCGCCGCATTCTCGACGACACCTCGTGCGGCTTGCTGCTCGGTCGGGCTGGTGGGCGACGTCGCGATGTCGGCTAGTACGTCGGCGCCACGGTCGGAGCCGACCTCGACGACGTAACGCACGTCGGCCCCGTCCACGAGTTCGGTCAGTGCAAGATCGAAACCTGATTTCGCTTCCGGACCGGTTCCCATCGACGTGCAGAAGCAGGTGCTGGCCGGATCACCGCAGTTCACGGCAATCAGGAATGCGTGGTCTCGATTGGTTCCGTAGACGGGATCGGGGTGAGGACCTTCGAGTAGGACTCGGTCCTGCTTTGCGATTGCTGCGAGCTCGCAAGGGCGGACTCCGAGAAATGCCCGGAGCAGTGGTTCGGGTTCGTGCATTCGCACGTCGAGGTCGCCGGTTTCTGTCCGCCTCATCGTCCACACGGGAGACCGGGACGGATGCAGGAGTTCTTTCCACGACTGTGGCCCAACGGCATAGCCGAATCTGGCTCCGTCCTCTCGTGGGACGAGTCGGTAGCGACCGCCCTGCTGCTCGTCGGTCCAACCGAGCGGGAGGTCAGCGACGGACGTCAGCCGATCATGGGCGATGACCCCGTTCTGAACCTGGGGTCCGAAAACTTCGTAGCCGCGACCACCGAGTGCGTTGATCAGGTTTTGCAGGCCGTCGAGACCGAGAGAGACCGCGGTGCTGGTCGCCATCACTCCAGTTTCCGCTGAGTCTGATGTCTCGCACAGGGACTTTGGTCCCTCCGGAGGGACGTTCGACTCTGGCCGACAACCACAAGACTGTCATCAATGGAACCATCGATGGTGGCGTTCGACCGACCGAATGCAGTGAAAGGGACGAGATCATGAAGAAGGATGCATCTGGGCCGCAACTCGAGGCCCACCAAGGCAATCGCAGCGCAGTGGCCGCCGTGGCCCAACGCGCAGCCGAATCTCCCGACACGGCATTGGCCGCAGTCCGACAAGGCAATCACTTCATCGACCGATCGTGCGCAACAGTCTGGGCCAGGGTGCGCGGACTCGCCAAAGGGCTGATCGCATCCGGCGTGGCGCCGGGCGATCGGGTTGCGCTCATGGCAAGCACCCGGCTCGAGTGGCTCGAGATCGATCTCGCCATCAATGCAGTCGGAGCCGTCACGGTGCCGATCTATGACACATCCTCGGCCAGCCAGATCAGTTGGATCATGGAGGACAGCGGTTCGGTGCTCCTCATCGTCGAGACCGACGTTCTGGAGGTCGAAGCCAAAGCAAGCGGAGAGGTCGATGAGTGCCGAGAGATCCTCGTCATCGACCGCGGGGATCTAGACGACTTGGCCCATCGAGGCTCGCAGGTAGCTGACGAAAGGCTGGATGCACTCGTCGATTCCATCAGACCGGAATCCATCGCGACGATCATCTACACCTCTGGTACGACGGGTCGTCCCAAGGGATGTGTTCTGACGCACAGAAATCTGGCAGTGAACGTCTACCAGGTCGGTGACGCCCTGGCTGGT
Organism: Acidimicrobiales bacterium; assembly: GCA_037969565.1. Classification (GTDB taxonomy): domain Bacteria; phylum Actinomycetota; class Acidimicrobiia; order Acidimicrobiales; family SZUA-35; genus SZUA-35. The sequence goes on from JBBKXQ010000008.1 coordinate 63,369, forward strand.
GCCATCGGTCCCGCGGATACCGCACTGCTCTTTCTGCCGTTGGCCCACGTGCTCACGAAGACGACCGCGCTTTTCTGTCTTGGTGCCGGCGTTCGGATCGCCTTTGCGACTTCTCTGGCGAAGCTTCCCGAGGAGTTCGCGCTGGTCAATCCGTCACTCATTTCGGCGGTCCCGCGGATCTTCGAAAAGGTGTATGCCAAGGCTCAGCAGAAGGCCCTGGCCGACGGGAAGGGGCGGATTTTCGACCGCGCCGCCCAGACGGCGATCCACTGGTCGCAACAACGCGAGGCCGGCTCGATCCGGCTCACCACGAAGGCCGAACACTGGATCTTCGACCGCTTGGTGTATCGCAAGATCGCCGCCGCTTTCGGAGGCGAATTGCGAATGGCGTTCAGCGGAGGAGGGCCGCTGGGCGAGCGGCTGACGTGGTTCTTCGACGGTGTCGGCCTCCGGATCTACGAGGGCTACGGACTGACGGAGACGAGTCCGATTCTCACGATCAGCCGAACAGACGGCTGGCGACCAGGCTCGGTCGGACGGGCTGTGGCCGGAACACGAATTCGCGTGGCCGAAGATGGCGAGTTGTTGGTGAAGGGTCCGCAGGTTTTCGGGGAGTATTGGAAGAATGCGGCAGCCACCGATGAGGCTTTCGACTCCGACGGGTGGTTCCTCACGGGGGACGTCGGCGAGGTCGATGCTGCTGACTTCGTTCACATCACGGGGCGTAAGAAGGAACTGATCGTGACAGCCGCGGGGAAGAACGTGGCACCGGCCCCGCTCGAGGATCGAATTCGGTCCGACGCCCTCGTGAGTCAGGTCGTGGTGGTGGGGGACCGGCGGCCGTTCATCGCCGCGCTGGTGTCGATCGACGAGGATGCATTTGTCGACTGGTCGGCCGGGCACGGTCTCGCCGGCGCGACGGTGGCTGAGTCGACGGAGAACCAGTTGCTCAGAGCTGAAGTCCAGGGCGCGATCGACGAGGCAAACCGTTCCGTTTCCACAGCTGAGTCGATCCGTGCCTTCGCCATCACCCCTCGCGATTTCGCTCTGGACCGTGATGAGATCACGCCAACGCTCAAGATCCGCAGGATGGTCGTTGAAGATCACTACCGGGATCTGATCGAGTCGATCTACGCCGGATAGCGGCCTGCGACTGCCTGTGGCAGACCGGGGACTCATACCGGGTGGGACGTGCCCGGTATCGAAGTCGTGCAGCTTGCTGGCTCTCGTGGGATGCCCGACGAAGTCCATGCCTTGGCGGGGGCGTGTGACCGTGATGAACACGGTTGGAGGCTCATGCCAGAGACGCGAACGCGGTTCGAGCCCCCTTGCGAGGGCTCGAACCGTTCTGACTGTCGATTATATCGACGAGGGTGTCTCCGTGTCAGCTGACCTTGACTTGCGTCTTCGGCCCGTTGAGGAACTCCTCGGGGACGGTGTCGGGGAAGTCGACCTCCGTCTTCTTGCCTCTGATGGCCCACACCAGGCCACCACCGGTCAGCATGAATGTCAGGCCGAGTGCGGCGAACAAGCCGGAGAGTGCGAGGCCCATTTGTAGGGTCGAGTGGGTGACGGTGCCAACACCGAGCTCGCCGATCAGGCCGTGAACGGTTCCGCTCCACGCCTGCTCACGAGCCGGTCCTTCGATCGGGTGTGAGCGGTCGAAGTCGGTCCAGTAGCGGCCGCCGACATTGAACTCATAGGTTCCGGCCGTGAAGACCTCACCGTTGTATTCCACGTCCTCGGGAAGGACCACCGTCTGGGTGCCGTTCAGCGTGTGATAGCTGACGGTTGCCATCTGGTACATGTACTCCGTAGCAGTGTTGACCAGCGGGTCGTTGGGGTCAAGATCGCCCCTGACAACCGGGAACTTCCAATCGTCGGTGAGCGTGGCCATGATGGCGTCCGCCCCTTCGGTTGTGCCTCGGTCGGTCAGCTGGCCGGCTTCGTTGTAGGTGAGCTCCACAGCCTGGGCTGCGCTGAAGGCTTGGAGTGAGTCGTAGCCGTCCTGGACTCGGCCGTAGGCGACGCCACCGGCCACCAAGAAGCCCAGCCCGACTGCCAATAGTGCATATCCAATCAGCTTGAGTCGGTTCCTCATGACATCTTCTCCTCGTTTGGTAGATCGCAGATCGTTCTGCGATCGCTTGAAACGATCATTTCGCCAAACGACGATTGGCGACAGGGACCTTCGTCCCGAAGCACGGAGAATCTTCGGCAGGTCGCTCGAGGCCGAGTTCTGCAACGCCGAGCTCCGCGATGCCATGGGCGAGTTCGAGCAGAGCGGTTGGTTGCAGCCGATAGCGAACATTCGGTCCGTCTTGGCACGCACAGATGAGGGCGGCTTCACGGAGAAGCCGGAGGTGTTCGGAAATGGTGGATCGAGCCAGTCCCGATTCCACGGCGATGTCTCCAGCCGCAAGCGAGCGATGGGTCGCCAGTTCTGCGACGATCGACACTCTCGCCGGATGGCCGAGGCTTCGGGCTTGTAGAGCCAGCCGTTCGATTCTCGCCCGCTCTGACGCAGGCTGACCGAGCTCGCAGCGCGGGCCGAAACCTGATGGTGAGGCGGTGCGCTTGCAGGGGGGCAAGGAGACCATTTAGTCCTCCGGTCCTGGATTGTGGACAACCAAAACACTGCACGTCGCGTGATGAACAATCTTGGTCGAGACGCTGCCGAGCAGCAGGCGTTTGCCGACGCCATGGCCCCGACTGCCCACAACGATCAGGTCGCCATCGCGCTGCTCGGCCGTGGCCAGTAAGCCATCGAACGCGGTGCCGATGATGGCGTGCCGAAACACCTTGATGCCGCGTTCGTGGAGCCCCAATCGTTGGAGCTCGGCTTCGGCCGAAACGAGATGGTTCCTGGCGATTTGACCCATCGCTTCGGCATCTGCGTCGTGGCCGTCCAACTCGCCAGCGAAGTCTCCCATTCTCCACCCGACAAGCGGGTGGTAGCACGAAACGAGATGCACTTCCACGTTGTTCGCAGCGGTGTTCGCAGCGGCGAGAGCCAATTCTCCCGCCCGCTCGACCGCGGCCGATCCTCCGGCGGATCCGTCTGTCCCGACAACGATTCGCTCGTACATGGCTGCTCCTGTTCGGCAGGGACCGCTGATCTCGGTCTCGCGTTCAGTTCAACGCTTGTCGTCGTTGACGAATTCGACCATGGCCAAAGGTCCTCGAAAGCGTCAGCTTTTGTTGGGCCCTCCGACCCTTCCGCTGGCCACGGTGCTGGCGCAGGCTCGAGTACGTGAGCACTCTGAGCGATTCGCACGCCGAGGTCCGAGATCAGTCGAGGACGCGAGATCAGTCGGGAGTTCGGAAGCCTCGTCTCGTCGTGGGGCTCGACGGTTCCGAGGGATCCCTCAAGGCGCTTCACTGGGCGGCTCATCGTGTCGAGATGTTGGGCAACATCCAGACGGTGACGGCCTGGCACCTCCCGTGGTGGGCTGGAGAAGGAGCGCCGAACCGAGTCGCCGACTATCACCGAGCTGCCCAAAAGCGTCGCATCGTCGAGGAGCACCGCGTTGCCCAAGAGGAGCGAGAGGGTGCGTTCGCTCGCCAGGTCCGCGCCTCGATCGTGCGCCTTCTCGAGGACGTTCCCGCCGCCGAACACGCAGAGCCGCTCATCACGCTGGGTTCGGCCGGCTCTGTCCTGGTCCGGGAAGCCCGGCCGCCGGATGTGATCGTTGTCGGGTCGAGAGGCCGGGGCGCGGTGGTCGACGCGATCCTCGGATCAGTGAGCCTGCATTGTATTTCGCATGCTGAGGTGCCCGTGGTCGTTGTGCCATCACACGCTCCCCTTCTCGATGAGTCGGCACACGTGGTTGTCGGTGTGGATGGTTCGTTGAACTCGATCGGGGCGTTGGTCTGGGCGCTCGACCACGTTCCGGTCCGCTCGAAGATCGAGGTCATCCATGTGGTCGACGTTTTGCCTGTGAGCAACGAGTCGCAAGCGCAGATGGCGATGGGGCTGGGCGAAGAACTGCTCGATCGAACGATCGACTCGGCTGAACGACAAACGACAGAAAGCGAGAGTCGGGAGTTGTTGCGGAGAGTGGCGTCCGGCGATGCACGGCATGTCCTTCTGGACGCTTCATCCGGCCGAGACATGCTGGTCATCGGCGCTAGAGGCCGGGGCAGACTGAACGACTTGCTATTGGGTTCGGTTGCAAGTTCTCTCTGTCATCAGCCACTTGCCCCAACGGTGGTGGTGCCAGTGGCGGCTGCGGCAGGGATCTCCTGAGGCCGAACGGCCCCTTCCGATCGGTCGAGTGTCAGTCGGATACAGGGGAGTGTGCACCGGGTGAATCCGAGCGGAGTGTGACGATGAAGGTTGCTCCGCCGCCCGGCGTTGGCTGGACGGTGATCGTTCCGCCGTGAGCGTCGACGATCTGCTTCGTGAGGGCCAGGCCGAGGCCGGCACCGGCTTCTCCGTCGCGGCTTCGGCTGGCGTCCACTCGGTAGAACGGGAGGAAGATCTGATCGGCATGCTCGGGAGCGACGCCAGGGCCGTGATCGATCACCGTGATCAGCGCGTTCGTGTCGTGCTGGTCCAGCTCGACGTGAACGGGTGTTCCCGGTTCGGTGTGTCGACATGCGTTCGAGACGACGTTCAGGATCGCCTGGTGGAGTTGATCCCGGTTTCCGATCACGGCCAACTGGCCGTCGACGGGACCGCGGAGTTCGATCTCGGTGTCGGGGCTGGCGGCGCGGAGGTCGCCGGCGACGTCGGCAACCACGGCGCCGAGGTCAACGACGCTGGGCGTCGTTTCGTTGGGTGCCCCGTTGCGGGTGAGCTGGAGCATGTTGTTCACGAGGCGCGTCATGCGCTCGCTCTCGCTGCCGATCCGACCCATGGCGCGATCGAGCTCGGCGGGTTGCTGCAGCATGTGACCTCGATAGAGGTCGCTGTAGCCCTTCAATGCCGTGAGCGGCGTGCGTAGTTCGTGGGAGGCATCGGCGAGGAACCGTTCCATGTTGTTTCGGGCCTGTGTGGCTTCCGCGGCCGAACGTTCGCTGCTGTCCAGGTTGGCTTGGAGTTGGTGCAGCATCCGGTCCAGGTCGGTTGCCAGGTCGGCGATTTCGCTCGACCCGCTCGGCTCTCCGATGGTGGTGTCGAGGTGCCCTCCGGCGATGCGCCTGGCCGACGACGTCATGCGGGTCAGCGGACGGGTCAAGTAGGACGCGATGAGCCCGACGGCGACGGCCTGGAGCGCAAGAATCACGATCGCCCCGCCGAACAGTGTTCGCCTGAGGTTGGCGATGGTGTCGTTGACCGTGGCCAGATCGAGTGCAGTGACGATGATCGTCGAGTCGGCTCGGCGGGTCGTGCGAATTCGATAAGAGGGGTCGTCGAAGGTGTGATCGCCGTCAGTCAGCGTTGCGATTCCGGCGAGGTCGGAGTCGCTGAAGGGATTGGCCGAGCCCCGCTGCCCGACGAGCGTTCCGTCGGCGTTGAGAAGGAGCTCAACCGGGGTGGCGGTGTCGTCGATCGCTACGGCGTCTCCGATCTGTCCGCTCGTGATCGGGGCAGGAGCGCGATCCGGAGCGCCATCGCCTGGGGGCAGGCTGGCCTGGGCGACGCGGCCGAGTTCGTCGTCGACGCCGGCGATCAGATCTTGATGAACCGAGCGGTCGACGTAGACGGAGAAGGCGGCGAAGCCGATCGTGACCGTGGCCAAGATCGGGATCAGGATCAACGACCGAAGCGGCGGGCGTCTCATCGGTCGGCCGGTCGCAAGACATATCCGACCCCACGCTTGGTGTGGATCAGCGGACGTGTCCCGTCGTCGATCTTGCGGCGGAGGTAACCGATGTACAACTCGACCACGTTCTCACTGCCTTCGTAGTCATAGTCCCAGACATTGACGAGAATCTGCGCCTTGGAAACAACAGTTCCGGCATTCACCATGAGGTAATGAAGGAGGCGGAACTCGGTTGGTGACAGCTCGATGAGAGCGCCGGCCCGGCGAACCTCGTGACCCGACGGTTCCAGGGTGAGGTCCTCCACCGCTAGTGCGTCGCCCGGAGACTCGTGACCGGTACGGCGCAGAATGGCTGCCACCCGAAGTACCAGTTCGTCGACGCTGAACGGCTTGGTGAGATAGTCGTCGCCGCCGATCACGAACCCCTTGATCCGATCAGCGGGCTCGTCTCGTGCAGTCAGAAAGAGAACGGGAGCGAAGCGGCCCGCATCTCGAAGCCGATGACAAACCTCGTAACCGTCGATCCCGGGAAGCATCACATCGAGCACGATCAGATCGAAGTCTTCGGTCGAGGCCAATTCGAACCCAGCCATACCGCTGGCGCGCTGCGTCACCGTGTGGCCTTGGTAGCGCAGGGCCGTCGACACGATGTCGCTGATTGCCGGTTCGTCCTCGACGACAAGGATCCGACTCGGTGCGGCAGGGATGGATCGGTTGAGCATCGCCTTCTAGTGAACAGAGGTTCACTGTGAAAATGCTGTGAGCCGTTCAGCGTTCTGGTCGCCGACGTCTCCGGCGATCGATGAGTGCGGTCACGGCGGGGGATGAAGATCGGTAACTCACGATGGTGACGTCGAGTGGGAGGTGGGAGAGAAGGGAGCAGGCGCGATCGATGGCGTCGATGATCCAGGTTTCGTCGTTGCCGAAGACGCCGCCGCCGAGCATTGTCAGGTGTACTGCGGCCTTCCCGGTTCGGTCGGCGTTGAGGGCTGCGGCCCGAAGGGTGGCTTCGTACGATGCTTCGAGAATGAGACGAGCGAAGGCTTCGAAGCGGTCTGGTGGGAGACGGTTGTAGGCCACCGGGAGAGCTGAGCAGTACGCCTGGGTGACGGTGTGACCGGTCGGCGAGGTGGTCACTTCGACGTCGTGGTGCACTCCGATACGAAGCTGCGCTCTGACGCCGTCGATCTCGAGTGGCGACATCGTGGCGAGGCGCTCATCGAGTCGGTCGAGGCCCAGCTCGTCGAACATGGCATAGCCATTCGCCATGGTCCACGCCGGATCGGTTTCGGGGAAGAGGTGGGTGGCGATGTCGGCGAGGCAGTCGATCTGGTTGTCGACGCTTTGGCCGATCCGACCGTTGACGTCCACGAAGTAGTTCCGCAGGATGGTGCCGGCGCCACAAGCGACAGCACAGGCGGGGCCCTGGGTCGGGTCGTTCTGATACCCGCTGACCCCGGCTTCGGGAGTGACGCCCGGTGACACCATTTCCAGCAGGTTGAATTGCGACGCCGCCTGGAACAGCGCGCCAGCGTTGCGCTGGTCGCGGTGCAGCGATCCGGCGTCGCCGACGATCTCGCGCAGCACCAGTTTCAGCGAGTCAGCACCGAGGGATGCGGTGCGCTTCCGAAGTTCGGCCAGTGAGACCAGTTCGAGCGTGCCGCACTGCATCCGGCGGCCGTTCACTGTGGAGATCAATACGTCGCCATCGAGGATGAGATGCTCACGCACCTCATCGCCCGAAGTCTCCGCGAACCCGACAAGTTCTTCGAACCACATCATGTCATCGTCCCAGTTGCCGCCAGGCAGTGCACGCGTCGAGGCTCGGTGACACGCAGCTCAAGGTCGGCGGCTAGCGGGTCGATACGTGGGCATCGAGACGTCGCGAAATCGGTGCTGAGGAGCTCCTGTGAGAGATCTGAATCTGTCGGCTCGGGGCAAGGCCGCATACGGCGGACTCTGCGTCGTGTGCTGTGGTCTGCCGATGTTGGTGACGCTGGGAATCCTGAGTATCGGTGTTGCGTTCGCCGTCGGTGCCTCGATTGCGTCCGCAGTCGGGGTTGTTGCCACGGCATACCTCGTTGCCCGACGGCGGTTGATCCACGTGCCAGCGGGGGCTCGCCGGATGCTCACCATTGGCGGAACGACGATGTCGGGGCTCGGCCTCTGGCTCGCCAACGAGTCTGCTGACGTGGCGCCGGTGGTGCTGAGTGTGGCCGTGGCGGCCTTGTCTACAGCTGCGCTCCTCGCTCTTTCGGCTTCGAACGCCCCCGGCCGTACGGCGGCCTGAGCGACCGCCACGATGAACGTTCCCGAGGCACCGGCCTGGCGCTGGGACCCTCGCTGCTTCAGCAGTGTTGCGATTGAATGACGTTGGTATGACGACACCGTGTCGTAGTATGGCTGCCGGCATGGGAACGGGGTCGGAGTGCCTCCAACCGAAATCATTTGCAATCCCCCGAGGTACTCGTGAAAGACATCCGCCATGTGGCCGCAAGATTCCTTGCTGTCGTCGCCCTCATTGCCCTACTGGCGGCCACGGTTCTGGCTGGTCCCGCGGCGGCGCACACAGGCTTCGAATCCTCCGACCCGGTCGACGGCGCCACCCTTGACACACCGCTGGATGTCATCACGCTCGTATTCAGCGGCGAGGCCGAACCCACGGGAGAGGGCTTCCAGATCCTCGAGCCCACCGGCGGGCTCCGTCAACCCAGTGAGGCGAGCACTGCTGATGGGTCGACATGGGTGCTGCGGTTCGATCCTCCGGTGACCGGTGGTGTGGTCGGCCTGCGCTGGATGGTCAAGGCGCCCGACGCCCACGCCATCGACGGCAGTTTCAGCTTCACCGTCACGGCTCCGGCGCCCGCCATCGACGAGCCCGCCCCAGCAGCCGAGGCGACCTCGGCCGAGGAGATCGCGGCGCCGGCCGTGGATCTCGAGTCGTTCCTCGACACGAAAACGGATCAGAACAAAACACCACAGAGGGTCGGAGCTGCGGGTCGCATGATCAGCCTCGCTGGAACGCTCGTCGGTGTCGGCGCCTTGATATTTGCGGCTGCGGTACTCCGAGGGGCACGACGCGATGTCCGCCATGTCCTCCATTGGGTCCGGCGGGCCGGCCTCTTGGTCGTCGTTGGTGCCATTGTCGAACTCGTCGCTCAGCTTGCCGTCGACGGTGGGGGTCGGTGGTCGGCGATCTGGTCGTTCACGACACTCGGTTCCGTACTCGTCTCATCCTTCGGGATCGCCGTCGCGCTCCGGATCGTTGGCGGATTGGCCATGGCTTCGGGCGCCCGGATCGACATCACCCACGCGTCCGAAACGCCCGATCCAGTCGTGGCGATCCGAGAATTGGTAGGAGCGGGCGTCGGATCATCGAGCGACTTCTGGGCCATCGAGAACGAGGACACGGGATCGGGCCGACAACTCACGGGCTCCGAGCCCTATCTCCACCACGGAGATCAGGCCTGGTCTCCGACCCTCGACTCGGCTGGCGCGATGCTTGGCGGCTTCGCGTTGCTCGTTGCTCATTTGTTCGATGGCCACACCGTCACGAAGGGCGATCGCTTGTTCACCGGGATCGTCGACTTGGTCCACGTCGCCGGTGGGGCGGTGTGGGCCGGCGGCGTCTTGATGTTGACCTCAGTTCTATGGCGACGTCACCGGCAGGGCCGCGAGCTACGCGCTCTGCAGCTCGCAGTTCGTTTCTCGGTCGTGGCAACGATCGCTCTGGTTGCCGTCGGCCTGGCCGGAGTGGTGCTCACCGTGATCATCCTCGACAGTCCTTCCGAGCTCTGGTCAACCGAATGGGGCAGGCTCCTCATGCTCAAGACGCTTTTCGTGGTCGCTGCCGGTGCGGCTGGGGGATACAACCACAAGGTGCTCATCCCGCAGATGGAGAGTGCACCGGACGACCTTGCGCTGACCTCACAATTTCGAGCAATCGTCACTGGAGAAGCTGCAGCCTTGGTGGCGGTGCTGATCGCTACGGCCTTCCTCATGGGTGCCGCCTCCTGACCCGACTGGCTCGGGGGTCGTCACGTCGAATCTGACCGACCGCGATTCTGTGGCCGCCACAACTCACATCGCCATGTGGCCGTCCGGGTCGGTGTGTGAGCGCATGAAGAGCCGTTCGGCGATGACGATGATGGCGATGGCGGCGGCGGAGACGTAGAGGATGAGTGCGTCGGCGGAGGCTTTGACCCACAGGAACGCGATCAGGACGGTGACGTCGAGGACGATCGCCGTGATGACGATGGCAGGTTTGACGTCGATGCGGGATCGGAGGTGGCGCAGGAGTCCCCAGTGGATTGCGATGTCCATGATCAGGTAGAAAATGGCGCCGAGGGCGGCGATGCGACGTAGGTCGAAGAGCACCGTGAGGGTCATGGCGAAAGCGACGGTGTAGACCATGGTGTGGACCCGGATCGGGCCGGGCAGGCCGAGGTGGCGGTGGGGGACTTCTTTCATGGTGGACAGCATCGCCAGCATCCGTGACGCGGCGAACACGCTGGCGATGACACCCGACGCAGTGGCGATGACAGCGATTGCGACCGTGAACCACAGTCCGGTTTGGCCGAAGGCGGGTTCGGCGGCGCGAGCGATGGCGAAGTTCTCGGCGTCGATGATCTCGGTGAGGGTGAGGTTGCCGGCGACAGCGACGGCGAGGACGAGGTAGATGGCAGAGCAGATGGCGATCGAGATCACGATGGCTCGGCCGGTGTTGCGGTGGGGATCGACGATCTCGCCGCCGCTGTTGGTGATCGTGGTGAAGCCCTTGTAGGCGAGGATCGACAGTGCGACTGCGGCCAGGAACCCCTCGAGCGAAGGGGAGGCGCCGCCAGTGCTGGCGCCATTGGTGAAGTTGGCAGAGCTGGCATAGGCGAGGCCGATGACCGCGAAGATGGCGAGGCCGCCGACTTTGAGGACCGCCATGATCCCTGCGGTTGCCTGCACGGCCTGATTGCCGGCGAGGTTGATGACGAAGGCGACGACGAGAAGGGCGACGCCGAGGGTCGGGACCCAGAACGACGCAGACCCGAGGTCGACGATTTGGAGGAGGTACGAGCCGAAGGTGCGGGCGACGAGGCTCTCGTTGATGACCATCGAGACGTACATGAACAAACCGAACACGCCGGTCGCGGTGCCGAGCCCGTATTCCTCCTTGAGGAACATGGCCACCCCGCCAGATGATGGAAAGGCATTGGAGAGCTTCACGTAGGAGTAGGAACTGAACGAGGCGACGATGGCGGCGACGAGGAACGCGACTGGAAAGAGGTCTCCGGCCAGGCCGGCAGCTTGACCCGTGAGCGCGAATATCCCGGCGCCGATCATGACGCCGGTACCGAGCGACACCGCCCCTGCCAGGCTCAGACTTGCGGCGACCTCGTCGTCGGAGTGTTCAGGATCGGCCGTGGCCTGGGGCGGGTTGTGGTCCATGACGATCGGTGTCTCCCGTTCAGGATTGGAGTGTGTTGTGAGTGACGAGATAAAGGATGGGACGAGAAAAGGGGAAAGGTGCCAGTTGTCTCGGTGATGGCCACAATCGACCTTTGGCCCTACTCGGGATGTGGGGTCGACGCGACGATGTGGGCACGGCGCCGTTGATCGGGCCGTATCGAGCAAGTTCCATCGAAGGAGATCCCCATGAAGTTTGCAGCAGCAACGACAGCGATCCTGGCCGACGCCGATGGTTTCGGCCACATGGACGGTTGGGGTGGCGGATGGATGTGGCTATGGGGGGTTGCAATGATGGCCCTGTTCGTCGGTCTCATCGTCTGGCTCTTCCGCAGCACCGACGGGTCGGCCCGACCGACGCAGCCCTCATCGCAGAACCCAAGCGATCGGCCTCGCGAGATCCTCGCGGAACGGTACGCCAATGGCGAGCTGACAACCGAGGAGTACCGCGAACGCGTCGGCCAACTCCAGTGACGAAGTCCCCGCGCATTGGCCGTCGCCCAGGGGCCGTTGACGGCTCGCCCCCGTCTGGGCTCCACGTGCGACTCGACATGACCCTCCCACCACCGGCCGGCGTGGTCGAGCCTCGTTGATCACCCAGGCGCGGCCAGGAAGCTTTGGACGAACTCGCGAATCCCGTGGTCGTCGAACGCGGCGGTGAGCGAGCCGTCGGCATCGTGACCGATGTCGAGAGACGGACAGAAGAACTCTCGATCCTGCACCCAGAAGTCGGGTGACCCTCGAACACCGCGGCGCTGGCCCTCGGCGTAATCGGCTTGGACTCCCGCCGTCGGCTCGAGCCCGGGCGGTGCCAGCGCGAACTCCTCGGCTACCCCGGCCAGCACTTGGTCGTCGGCGATGTCGCAGCCTTCTTCGAACACCAAGCTACGAAGCCGGAGACTGACTGCGAAACCGGTGGCTGCGTCACGCTCGTAGGCAGCGTCGGCGAGGTTCAATGCGGGGATCGTCGTGTTTGGCCAACGGTCCGCTCGGAACCCGTCGAAGTCGTGAACGCCGAGTTGCGAGCTGAGCGCAGCCGCCTTGACGGCCACGCCTTCTGCGTCGAGGGGAGATCCGTTCACCCATTCCAGCGGCCACGCGCGAACTCGTATTTCCACCGCCGCGCCTGAGGCCTCGATCTCGGTGGCCATCACCTTGAGTCCGACGTGGGTGAATGGGCAGTTGATGTCGGCGAACACCTCGATCGTTTTTGCTGTCATGGCGCGAGTATGCCGTGCATCGGCTTATGGGCGATTTAGGGAAAGCGGGGGGATGGCATAGGGCGTGCTCGCTGACACTCAGGTTTACAACCTTCTACCGAGTTGGAGACCAACATGAGCGTGCAACGAGAAATTCGAATGATCCTCGCCGCAGCGACCCTCGCCGCGATCGGCGTGAGCGCGGCGGCCGGCGCCACGGTGTTCGACGGGCGTGGTTCAACCGACGACACCCCGTCGACGACCCGGGTCGGGTCAACTGTGACGTCGGTCCTGGCCACGACTTCGTCGTCGGCTGGTGGCGACATCTCGGGGCCGTGTGACGAGGTGGAGCATGCCGACGATCCGCGTTGCGTGGGTGTTGCCTCGCCGTCGGTGACTTCTGTGACGTCGGTGCCCGCAACCACTCCAACGTCGACCGGTGGCGACATCTCGGGGCCGTGTGACGAGGTGGAGCATGCCAACGATCCGCGTTGCGTTGGTGGCGTGGACAGCAGTAGTTCGGGTCGCCACGGGTCGGTCGGCGACGACTCGCAGAGCCGTTCCGACGACGATCACTCGGGACGAGGTGGCTCCGATGACGACGAGTCTGACGATCATGGCTCGGATGATCGTGGCTCGGATGATCGAAGCGGCCACGGTCGGGGTGGAGACTCCGACGACGACTGAGTCAGGCCGCAAAGACAGCGATCGGTGAGGATGGGGCAGGCACGGCCTGCTCCATCAGCGCGTCGAGCCTGTGGCCAGGCTCGGCAACACCACGGCAACCTCGCTTCCACCCAGGACACTCTCGCCGATCTGAAACGAACCGCCGACGGCCTCGGCGGTTGAACGGGCGATGTCGAGCCCCAGGCCGGTTGACCCGCTGCCGCTGACCCCACGCCTCATTGCTTCTTCGTCGAATCCCGGACCGGCATCGCCCACCCAGATCCTCACCTCGCCGTCCCGGTCATCGAAACCGACGATGAAACGCACCGCGTCGTCGGTGTGGGCGAACACGTTGTCGATGAACACATCGAGTACCGCTTCCAGCGACGACGCCGAAAGGGGCACCGGGAGCGGTGCTCTTCCTCGATGGAAGGACCATGGTCGCTCGTTGTCCTCGGCCAGTACCGACCAGAACTCCACTCGTTCGGTCACCACTGCCGCCGCGTCGCACGACTCCGGCTTGCTCCCCAACGCGCCATTGCTCAACGAGGTGCGGGCCTCGGCGATCAGGTCGTTCACCACGCGGGTCAGGTCGGCAACGTCGCTGCGCAGCTCGTTGGCCAATGTCTCGTCGCTTACCTGGTCGACCCGCATCAATAGCTTGGTGAGCGGTGTCCGTAGCCGGTGAGACAGCTCGGCCACCAGCTCGCGTTCGCGGGCCAGCATCGTGGACACCTGCGAACCCAGACGGTTGAAGGCGCCCGACAGCTCCACGAGTTCCGGGGGTCCGTGCGGGTCGACCCGTGTGGACAGATCGCCGTCTCCCAGCCGATGAGCAGCTGCCGCCAGCTGTTGCGCCGGCTGAACGATCGAGCGGGCCAAACGATCGGCCACGAGTACCGACAACGCAACGAGCGCGACTGCGACCCCGGCCAGTGCCCCCCAGGCCGTCCACTGGCCCCGGCGCAGATCCTCGTTTGGCACGAACACACGGATGGCCGAGAGTTCGTCCGGGCCACTTGCCACGGCGATCACCACCTCGACCCCTCCCTCGACGGACCCGATTGCCGAAGACCCCCGAGTCAACGCGGCAGCGAGACGCTCCGATACCTCCACCTCGGGGCCGATGGTCCAGCCGGCGGATGTCATCACCGTGAGGCGGCCCGCTCGACCGCTTGGTGTCGCTCCGGCCGCCGACTCGATCTGATCTCGGGTGCTGTCGGACACGAGTGTGGGAACGATGGCTGCTGCGTCGGAACGGGCGGCATCCATCGCTCGATCCTCCGCCGTGCTGCGTACGAGAAAGCCGAGGGGCACAACGAAGGCCACAGCCACCATCACCGATATGGCGACGAAAACGGTGATGAGCTGGCGTCTCATGTCGGATCGATGAGTTTGATGCCAACCCCGCGGACCGTGTGGAGGTATCGGGGTTCGGCGGCGGTTTCACCCAACTTGCGTCGAAGCCACGAGACGTGCACGTCGATCGTTTTGTCCGCCCCGCCATAGGGCTGGCGCCAGACTTCCGCGTACAGCTCCTGACGACTCACGACCTCACCAGCTCTCGTGGCGAGATACGCCAGCAGATCGAACTCCTTGCGGTTCAATGCGATCGTCTCACCGCCGAGGTCGACCGTTCGCGACCGCAAGTTCACCGTCATCGGACCGACGGTGAGCTTGTTCGATGGTCCCACCACCGCTGATCGGCGCAACAACGCTCGGACCCGAGCTTCGAGCTCGGCCCCTGAGTACGGCTTCACGACGTACTCGTCGGCCCCCGCGTCGAGCAGGCGCACGATCTCGTCATCCTCGTCGCGAGCCGTGGCGATGATCACGGGCACCTGCGACACACCTCGAATCATCAGCAGTACGTCGCCGCCGTCGACGTCGGGGAGGCCGAGATCGAGCACCACGACGTCGGGACTGTTGTCGATGGCACTCTGCAACCCGGCCATGCCGGTGGCCTCGGACCACACAACGTGCCCGGCACCGGCCAGCGCTCGAACCGCCAAATCGCGAATCTGGTGATCATCCTCGACGATCAGTACTGATGCCACGAGCTGAAACTAAACGACGGCGGTCGTCGCCGTGCGCTCCTCGACCTTCTTAGGGTTCATTTAGGGTGGGCTTGACCCGCCCCTCGACCCAAAGCGGCGACACTGACCCGATGAAGAAGCTCATGCTGTTCTTGATGTGGGTTGCCGCAAGTGCGGGCGCCGTCGGTGTGGCTTGGTCCGGGGTGTCCATCGTGGACAATCAGATCGTCGACCCACCTTCCGCAGCCGAGTTCGCCTCACCCACCACGGCAGCTGGCGTCGCCTCCACCGACCCTGCCGGGCTCGACAGCCAGTCGACGCCGACGTCGGTTGAGATTGCGCCGACGACGCAGGCAACCAGCGAGCCGGCCAACTCATCGCCGTCCAACTCGTCGCCGTCGAACACGTCGCCGTCGAACACGTCGCCGAC
>JBBKXQ010000009.1:0-23941 GCA_037969565.1 Acidimicrobiales bacterium
GGCGGCGTGATCGGCGCGAGTTGGACGGCGCTGTTCCTCGCCGCTGGTGCGTCGGTTGCCGTCTTCGACCCGGCCGCCGGCGTCGAGCACGGGGTCCGTCGCTACATCGAGGCTGCTTGGCCGAGCCTCGTCGCAATCGGGCTCGCCGACCATGGCGACCCGGACGCCGTCTCGTTCCACACCGACGCTCGCTCGGCCGTCGAAGGAGCTGAGTTCGTCCAGGAGAGCGTGCCCGAGCGCCTGGCGATCAAGCACGAATTGTTCGCCGAGATCGAACCGATGCTCGGCGCTGACGCGATCGTCGCCTCGTCCGCCTCCGGGCTGACCCTGACCGAGATGCAGGGCGGCTGGAAATCCCCGGATCGTTTCGTACTGGGCCATCCGTTCAACCCGCCGCATCTCATCCCGCTGGTCGAAGTGCTCGGCAACGAGCGAACGGCATCCGGAGTCGTCGACAACGCGCGCACGTTCTACGAATCGGTTGGCAAGGTCGCGATCCTCGTGCAGCGCGAAGTCCCGGGCCACGTCGCCAACCGACTCCAAGCTGCCCTGTGGCGCGAGGCGATCCATCTCGTGATGGAGGGGGTGGCCAGCGTCGAGGACGTCGACACTGCGGTGTGGGCGGGGCCGGGTCTGCGTTGGGCGGCGATGGGCCCGACCACGCTGTTCCACCTCGGCGCCGGCGAGGGTGGTCTCGCGTCGTTCTGCGAGCGTTACGCCGACAGTTTCAACCGGTGGTGGGACGACCTCGGCACACCTCACCTCGATCCGTACTTGGCGGCCCGACTCGTCAGCCAACTCTCGAACTCGTTGGGTGCGATCGACACCGAATCGATCGCGGCCGAGCGTGATGCGCTGATCATCGCCATGTTGCGGGCGACGGCCCCACTCCGGGCGACGGCCCCACTCCGGACGGCCGGGGCCGACCGTTGACTGTCGAGCCGATCGGTGCACAGGACGAACGAGCGACGCGCGGGGAGAAGGAGAACCGCATCCTCGACGCCGTGCTCGCCCTGCTCGCGCGAGATGGCATCGCCGCTGTGAGCATGCGAGCCGTCGCCCGAGAGGCCGACGTCGCGCTGGGCCTCACGAACTACTACTTCGACCACAAGACGGCGTTGATCGCTGCGGCCCTCCGACGGCTGGGGGAGGAGGACGCGATGATCGTCGTACCGGACGGGGGGCTGGCTGCCGAGGCCCGACTCCTGTCGGCATTGCGGCGGATCAGCGATGCCGAGTTCCTCGCAACTGACTACCTCGCGCTCCGGCTGCAGCTCTGGTCACTGGCCAGCGTCGACCCCATCTACGCTCAGATCAACCGCGACGCCCAGGCCCGTTATCGCACCGGACTCGAGATGCTCATCGCCGAAGCGCTCCCCACCCTCGACAGTGACGAGGTGCAGCGTCGAGCGGCCGACATCCTCATCATCCAGAACGGCATGTGGCTCACGTCGATTCTCATCTCCGACCCGGATTCTCTTGATCGAAGTGTCGCCAGATGCGAGGAGATCGCTCTCGCTCCGTGAGGTCAGCGCGGCGCCACGATCGCAAGACCAGCGGCGGGGGTTGAGTCGCTCGTTGCCGGCGTCGGTGGCTCGGTTCGCAGCGCCACACCGAAACCCATCAGTTATCCGAGCACCGGTCCAAAGGAAGATGTAGAAAAGGCTTCACATGTCAACATCAGCAGCAGCATCATCCGATTACGTCGCCGATCCTGAACAGATCGCCTCGATGACCTCATCACGTCCAGCTGGTCACGGTTCGGTCCGGGCCTACGACTGGATCGCCCATCACACCAGCCACCGCCCCAACAACGAGGCAGTTCGTGACCTCGGTAGCGGACGCAGCTTCAGCTACGCCGAGCTCGACCGTCGTGTCGACGCGATGGCGGCGTACCTGGCATCGATCGGGGTCGGGCGAGGTGACCGTGTTGCTGTGTTGGCCCACAACGGGGTCGAGTTCTTCGACGTGCAGTTCGCCTGCGCTCGCCGCGGCGCGATCTGTGTGCTGTTGAACTGGCGGTTGACGGTCACTGAACTGGAATACATCCTGAACGACAGCTCGCCAAGCCTGTTGGTGCACGACGTCTCGTTCGCTGAGGCGGCCGAGGAGCTACAACGACGCTGTTCGATCGGCGAGTTGCTTGCGATCGACGGCGGCACCCCTGCCAGCCCTTACGAGCAGGCGATCACGCGGTTCGACGGCGAGGACGGTGGACGGGTCGATCTCACCCACGACGACCTGATCACAATCATGTACACGTCGGGTACGACGGGTTTGCCCAAGGGGGCGATGATCACACACGGCATGAACTTCTGGAATGCCGTGAACCTCGGTATTCCGGCCGGGCTCGGACTCGACACCGTCCACCTCAACGTGTTGCCGCTCTTCCACACCGGCGGATTGAACTGCTACAGCAATCCGGTCCTGCATGCCGGCGGCACGGTGGTGATCCTGAAGGCCTTCGATCCCGGTGAAACGTTGAGCGTGCTGGGCGATCCGGCACAGGGCATCACCCATTTCTTCGCCGTGCCCGCGCCGTACCAATTCATGATGCAACACCCCGACTTCGCAGACACCGATCTGGCGCGTCTACGGGTTGCCGGAGTGGGAGGTGCGCCGTGCGCCCTGACGATCATGGAGAAGTGGTTCGAACGCGGTGTGCCGCTGGTGCAGGGGTTCGGGATGACTGAAACCAGTCCGGCCTGCATCTTCCTCGATCCGGGTGACGCCCTGCGCAAGATCGGATCCACCGGCAAGGTCCTGCTCCACACCGAAGCCCGGATCGTCAACGACGACGGCGGCGACTGCGGCCCCGACGAGATCGGTGAGTTGTGGGTCGCCGGACCGAATATCACCCCCGGCTACTGGAACCGGCCCGATGCAACGGTCGCTGCGTTCCAGGGACGCTGGCTCAAGACCGGCGATGCGGCCCGGATGGACGACGAGGGTTTCATGTACATCGTCGACCGCTGGAAGGACATGTACATCTCGGGTGGCGAGAACGTCTACCCGGCCGAGATCGAGAACGTGCTCTATCAGCTTCCCGAGGTGGCCGAGGCCGCGATCATCGGGGTGCCCAACGACAAGTGGGGCGAGGTCGGACTGGCCGTCATCGCGCTCAAGCCAGGCACCACACTCGACCGGGCCACCGTGGTCCAACACTGCGTCACCCGGCTGGCCAAGTTCAAGATCCCCAACGACATCGCCATCGTCGAGGCGCTCCCACGCAACGCCACCGGCAAAGTGCTCAAACGCGAACTGCGAACCCAGTTCGTCGACGACAACGCCCCGAAGATCTCCTGACCTGCGGATCTCGTGTCCGACGGGGCTGATCAACTCATCACAACCGATGGCTGCTGGTCGACTCAGCGATTGCTCCGAGTCGACTTCAGAATCGACCAGATCCGACAATGACGCTGCGGCAGATCTGGTCCGATGTCGCGCCAGTCAGTTGTTGCGGTGGTCGGTGTCGAGGCCTTCGTTGCGGTGGCGTTGCCAGTGGCAGGGGGCGCAGCGGACTTCGAGTTCGTAAATCACGACCCCTATCTTCGCTGTTTCTGCCCGCCGTTGATGTTGTGGGCGAGCTCCGCTCGGTCCAGCGTATTGATGGGGTGTGACGGTCTACGAACACGCAAATGTGCCACGGAGCGTGGTGTACACGCGCCCGGGGACGCGTACACCCCACCCGCGGTGACAATCCATGGGATGCCCGACGACGTCAGTGGTACGGGAGATAGTGGGCAGTCTCGAAGGCGGTCAGCTCATCGCTCAGAATGGAGTGGCCCGCCTCTTCGAAACGCTCGGCTTCGCGCCGCTTGTTGGCGATGAAGTTGGCGATGACACCCGAGCCGATGGCTTCGCAGAGCGCGGTGTCGGCTTCGAGATGATCGAGCGCACCCGTGAGCGAATCTGCGCTGCGGGCACAGTCTCCCCCGTCCTCGAAGCCGACGCCGATGAAGGCAGGCGGCGGTTCCAGCTTCCCGACAACGCCGAGTCGGGCGGCTTCGAGCACAGCGGCCACGCCCAGATGCACGTTCATGGCGCCATCACCGAGCCGGCTCTCGATGCGCATCGCCGACCCGCCATGGGAGGGAATCCGATTCGTCACGTTGCGATGGTCGACCCCCCAGTTCGCCCAACAGCCGGCTAGCGCTCCCGGCTGCAGCCGTCGATAGGCGTTGACCGTGGGGGCCGCGAGGGCTGTGATCGCCTGATGATGCTCGACCAGCCCGGCGACACAGTGTCGAGCAAGGCCACTCATCCCGTACTCGCCGGTTGGGTCAGCCAGTGCGGGCCTGTCGGTCTCGTCGAGGAAGCTGAAGTTGACGTGGAGTCCCGAACCCGAGACGGACGGAAAGGGCTTGCCGAGGAACGTGAAGTCGAGCCCCCGGGCGATGGCGAGCTCGCGGACCATCACCCGGAAGATGAAGATGTCGTCGACGGCGCGGAGGGCGTCGTCGTATTCGAGCGTGAGCTCGAACTGTGACTCATCGAATTCGACGTTGGCCGATTCGATACTGAACCCGCAGCGATCGGCAGTGCGCATGACGTCGTGGAGAAATCCGGAAGGGTCACCGAGCGAACCGGTTCCGTAGACCATGGATCGCGGGTTGGCGTAGCGAACCCAGCGGCCGTCGCTGTCTTGCTGGAGTAGGTATCCCTCGAGTTCGATTCCGATCTTCGCCCGCAGGCCCAGATCCTGCCAGGCGGCCAACGACCGTTCCAGCGCCACTCGACTGGATGCCTCGTAGGGCTGGTCGTGGAGGGTCAGATGCGCCACCCCGATACCGGTGCGGTCGTCCTCCCAGGAGGGACGAATCGTTTCGATGTCGATGTGGCCGTGAATGTCCTTGAGCCCTTCGGTGAGGTAGGCGTGGGGGGCGTCGATGAGGTCACGGTCATACGACATGCCGAACGTCGAGACACAGAAAGCCGAACCCCGATCGGCGAGGCGAGCGGGAACGTATTTGCCACGGGCCAGCCCCAAATGGTCAGGCCAGAGCATCCGGATGCGGGCGTAGTCGGCGAAGTGGTTGCTCATATGAGATCCGCCCGAAGCTGTCCAGCGGTGACGACGGCATCACCGTCGAGCTCGACCGTGCAATGGCGCATCGGGAGATCGAAGTGGCCGCGGCAGAAACGGTTGGCGACTTCGTTGGCACCAGTGGAATAGACGACGTTGCCGGCGAAGGCACGAAGCTCGGTGCCGTTGACCGCCGACTTGTCCCACATGGCCAGGGCTTCCCATCGCGCCGCCGGGTTCATGCCCCAACCCACATGGCTGACCGCGTAGGCATCCGCTTCGTCGAATGCCGCCAGATAAGACCGCATCAACTCAGCATCGTGGCCGTCGCCGGCAATCTCGGTGACGTAGTCGTTCTCGACCGTCAACGTGATCGGATCACGGATGTACTCGCTGAAGGTGAGGTTGATGTCGCCCGTGGCGAGTACGACCGTGCCGTTCACCGTGTTGGCCGCGGGGAACGCCAACACGAGGCCGCCTGGCCAGTGAGCGATCGAGCCCGGTTCGGTGCACCAGCCGTACGATCCGGCTCGGAAGGCGCCCTCCAGGTCGATGGTCAGATCGGTTCCTGCGGCCGAGCTGATCGTCATGGTCTTGGCTGCTTCGAGCATCGCAACGCCCCGTTCGACCTTGTCCTTGAAGGCTGGATCGTGGGGCCACCGTTCGGCGTTCTGGGGGTGTTCTGCCGAGATCATCAGCACCCGTGCCCCGCCGTCGAGGATCGCTCCGAGTTCAGGCGCGTGCAACAACCCCTCGGCGGTGCAGTCGACGACGAAGTCGGCCGACGCGAGAGCGGCGATGGCCGAACGATGACCGGCGATCGCTTGTGAGGCACCGGTGGACCGGATCGGCAACGGGCCGGGGTTCGGCGGGGTCGGCATTCGAAGGTCGGCAACAGCGGCACCGAGCATCTCGAGCGCCATGCGGGCGGACTTCACGATGATCGGACTACTCGATGCTTCGTAGAGCAAGACGGCCGTCTCGCCCGGTGTCAAAGCGCAGGCGCGGAACTGTTCGGCATAACGATTGACCCAGCGCCACTGCGCCTCCTCGGTGCTCACTGCTCTCCTTCGATGGGCTCGAACAGCCCATAGCGGCCAAGGCGGAGCAAACAGACTTCAACGCTCCACGGCAGCATGGTGGCACCGCAGCGGGCGTCGCGGAAGGATCGCTCGATGTAGCTCGGTCGAAGCATCGATCGGCCACCGCAGATCCGGATGGCGGTCGACGCCATCTCGGGAGCGCCTTCCATCGTGGTGTAGAGCGACGTCCACGCCCGCTTGATCTGCTCCGGAGAGGGGTCGATCGTCACCTCTCCGAGAACGCGATAGCAGAGAGCCTGGGCCTGCTCGTAGCGGATGTTCATGTCCGCCCAGCCCTGTTGTTTGATGGCATGGTCCCGTCGACCGCTGTCCTTGAGGTAGTCCTCGGTGTAGTCGAGGATGCCACGCATCATCCCGAGATAGGAGAACGACAGGGTCATGTAGAAGTAGGGGAAACGGTCGGCGCACTGGTTGAAGACACCGGGGGGAAGCCACTCGTGCTCGGTCGGTACGAAGACCTCCTCCATCACCAGATTGCGAGAGTCGGTGCCCCGCATGCCGAGTGGATCCCAGCCACCGACGATCGACACGCCCTCACCACCGTGGGGCACACCGAGAAGACGCAGCCGCTCGTCGCCTTCGACCTGACAGAGGACATTGTGATAGTCGCAGGCGCCGGCCAGCGAAGCGAAGATCTTCTTGCCGGTGACGAGGTAGCCGCCGTCGACCGGTTTCGCCCTCGTGGCATAGCCGACAGTGGCTCCCGCCTGGAGTCCCTCGGAGAAAGGCTGGCTGTGGATGTGGTTCTCTTCGACGACGCCCCTCCAGAGCAGCTCCCGTCGGGATTCGAGTAGGGACTGCTCATCACCTTCGAGACCGAGCCGGTCGGACACCTCGCCCACCAAGAGAGTGGTGGCGACGTGCATGTTGAACGTGAGGCCGGTGGTGGCGCAATGTCGGCCGAGTTCTTCCGAGGTGAGGGCATAGGCAACGAAGTCACCACCGAGTCCGCCGGCGCTCTCGGGGATGGTGATGCCCAACAGTCCCGCTGCCTTCAGGTCCTCCCAGTTCTCGTACGGGAAGGACGCCTCGCGATCGAAGCGATCGGCCCGCTTCGCGAAGAGGGTCCCGAGTTCGGCCATCTTGTCGATGATCGTTTGGCGTTCGGGGGTGTGGAGTGGGCTGTTCATTCCGAAGTTCCTCCGGCAGTGGCGATTGGTGAGGCTGGGTTGGCTGCTGACGCCCTCGTTGCTGTCTGTGACAGAAAGTCCGAGACGGCGGCGTTGAATTGGTCGGGCGCTTCGGCAGGAGTCAGATGGCCGGCGGCGGGTAAGACAACGAGTTCGCTGTTGGGAATCCCATCGGCCAGCAGTTGGGAGTAGCTGAGCGGCGTTTCCTCGTCGAGCTCGCCGACGATCACCAGCGTTGGCTGTTCGATCTCGGCGAGCCGCTTGCGGACGTCGTTGGTTGGCAGACACTCGACTGCAGCTCGAAAGCCGCGAGCGGAGATCCGGCTGAACGACTCGACGGTCTCCCGGCGGATCTCGCCCGTCAGGCGAACCGCGGTGATGGCATCGACCGCGTCTTCAGCTGCGTCGGCCGGCGTGCCACCGCGGTCGATCGGGTCGAGTCGGGCGCGGATCCAGTCCTCCCGTGTGGTGCCGTCGATACCGAACGCAGGGCTCGTGTCGGCGAGCACGAGCCGGGCGACGCGGTTCGGGTGGTCGAGCGCGGTGTGCAGTGCATGCATCCCACCGAAGGACAACCCGACCAGTGTTGCCGTCTCGATCTCGAGTTCATCGAGAAGATCGACAAGGCGTCGTGCGATGGCTGGATAGGTGAGCGGCTCGATCGGCGCGGCATCGCCATACCCCGGCATGTCCCACGCAATACACCGGTAGCGATCGGACAGACCCCGAAGTTGTGGCCCCCATGCGGTGCGGGTGCCTCCCAGCCCATGCAAGAACACGACCGGGTCGCCGCTGCCGGCTTCTCGCCAGGCCAGCGGGCCTCGCCGATGGTCGATTGGAGAGATCATCATCAGTCGCGCCGAACGCCCTGGCTACTCGAACTCGCTCGGTCCCTTCGAGTTACCAACGTATATCGCCCACTCGGACCAGGCACATGGCTCGGTGGCGTCAGAGCGAGACCCAGGCGCGGTCTTCGGGGAGGCAGTTGCCTCCATCGACGACGATCAGTTGCCCGGTGATGTAGCTGGCGCTGGGACCACACAGGAAGCCGACCACTGCGGCCACTTCGTCGGGCGTGCCCGATCGGCCCACCGGAGTGCGCTCCCCGGCGAGCACTTCGCTCGGCAGTTGGGATCCGGTGGCGATCTAACCGGGCGCAACGGCGTTCACCGTCACACCATGGGCCGCTACCTCGAGGGCGACGGCCTTGGTGAGCCCCACCATTCCGGCCTTGGCTGCGTGGTAGGGCACATCGCCGACGAAGGCCTGCACGGCACCCGAGGTCGACGCGATGTTGACGATCCGGCCGTAGCCGTTGGCGCGCATGCCGGGCAGAACGGCTCGCGTCACGGCAAAGCAGGTGGACAGATTGATGTCGATTGCCGTGGACCAGTCGGCGTCCGTGGTGTCCTCGATCGCAGCCTCCAGCTGGGATCCGCCGACAGCAACCATTCCCGCATTGTTGACGCACACCGCATAGGGGCCGGCGTCGACGATTCGTCCGATGGTGGCCGGGTCTCGGAGGTCGCCAACGACCCCGACGGCGTCGACCCCGAGGGTGCGCAACTCGGCGACCCGTTCGTCGATGCGTGATGTGGTCGACGCAACGATGACCCCGTGTCCGGCCGCCCCCAAGATCTTGGCGATGGCGAAACCGATGCCGTTCGGGCTCCCCGCGCCGGTGATGAGCGCCTTCATGACTCCGACACCGAAACTGCTTGCTCCAGGCCGAGCACATCGATTGCGTTGGCCTTCAGTATCAACGGACGGACCTCGGGCTTGATCTCGAGTTCGTTGAAGCTCGCCATCCAGCGATCGGGGGAGATGACCGGATAGTCCGATCCGAACAACACCTTGCGCCGCAACGGACCGTTGGCGGCGCGCACGAGTTGCGCCGGGAAGTACTTCGGCAACCAGCCTGAAAGATCGATGTACACATTCGCCTTGTGGGTGGCCATCGAGATCGCGGAATCCTGCCACGGCACCGACGGGTGGGCCAGAATCACTGTGAGCGTGGGGAAATCAGCAGCCACGTCATCCAGCAGCATGGGATCGCTGTAGCGCAGCTTGATGCCACGGCCACCGGGGAGTCCGGCCCCGATACCGGTCTGGCCGGTGTGGGACACCATCGGGAGCCCGGCCTCGGCGATGGCCTCGTAGATGGGGTAGTAGCGCTGGTCGTTGGGCTCGAACGCTTGCATACTCGGATGGAACTTGAAGCCCCGGGCCCCATTGGCCGCCAGTGACCGAACTCGAGCCGCCGCGCCGTCGGCGAGGGGGTCGACCGACGCAAACGGCAGCAGTACATCGTCGTGAGCTGCTGCGAGTTCGATGATCTCCTCGCTGGACAGTGCGGGGTGTCCCATGGCCGTGGTGGCATCGACGGTGAAGATGACTGCGCCGATGCGACGCTCGCGGTAGTAGTCCGCCAGATCGCCGACGGTTGGCGTGCGATTGTCGTCGCCCTTGAAGTAGGCCGCCGATGCGTCCATCAATTCCTGGTCGAGCGAGCAACAACCCTTGGAATCCTGTTCGACGTGGACGTGGGTGTCGATGGCAACAAGGGAGTCGAGATCCCAGCTCATGGTTTCGCAGCTCCTGGTAGGTGTTCGGCGTTGGCCTTCGCAACGACGAGTTGTTCGAGCAGTCGGTCTCGCTCGTCCTGCATCTTGCCTTGGTCGATCCCGCGGAGTTCGTCATCCACACCGGCAACAACCGCGGCTCGGAACTCCGGGGTCCAAACTGCGGATTGGAACGTCTCCCACCACTCGACCATTGGAGGACCGAGATGTTCGAGTACGTGGGCCAGCCCGGCTTCGCCACCGGAGAGATGCTGGGTGGCGAACGGACCGGTGAGCGCCCAGCGCAGACCAGGCCCTGACGAGATCGCCAGATCGACTTCGGCGACGGTGACCACGCCCTGCTCGACCAGCCAGTAGGCCTCACGCCACAAGGCAGCCTGAAGGCGATTGGTGACATGGCCCGGGAGTTCGGCGCGGATGTGGATCGGCGCCTTGCCGATGGCGGTGTACATCGCCATGGCCGCTGCGATTGCGGCATCGGACGTTGCCGCACCGCCGACGACTTCGACGAGCGGTACGAGATGGGGCGGATTGAACGGGTGTCCGATGAGGACTCGCTCGGGATGGTCATCACAGGCCTGCTGGATGTCTGACGGTTTGAGGCCCGATGAGCTCGAAGCGATGACCACCTCGGGCCCGGCGACGGCATCAATCGATCGGGAGAGCTCGTGCTTGAGGTCGAGCCGCTCGGGTGCGTTCTCCTGGACGAACGACGCACCCTCGACGGCCTCGACCGCCGAGCCGGTGAAGGAGACCAGCGCCGGTGTTGCGCCCTCGACAACGAGACCTTGCCGCTCGAGTGACGGCCAGCAACGTTCGACGGACTCACTCAGTTCTTCGGGCGCAGAGGGGCGGGGATCGGTGGCAACGACGTCATGACCACGAGCCGCGAACAGCGCAGCCCAACTCGATCCGATGACGCCGGACCCGATGATGGCGATGTGTGACATCAACGGCCTCGGATTGCTTCGAGACAGTCGTCGAGAACTTCTGGATTCGCCATGGCCTGGCGCGACACGACCGCAGCCACGTCGGCGCCCTGCAAAATTCGTTTCACCGGCAACTCGAGCTTCTTGCCCGTGAGATTTCGAGGCACTCCGGCGACGCCGACGATCTGATCGGGCACATGGCGAGGGGAGAGCGCTGAACGAAGTGCGGTGGCAATCGAAACACGCAGCTCGTCGTCCAGTTCCTGCTCCTCGGTCTGCACGAGCAGGATCAGTTGGCCCAAGCCACCGTCGGGATCTTCGAGATGGACAACGAGGCTGTCGGCGATCGCCGGCATCTGCTCGACTACCCGATAGATCTCGGCGGTTCCGATCCGAACGCCACCACGGTTGAGTGTGGCGTCGGAGCGGCCGGTGATGATGCTGGTGTTGTGTTCGGTGAAGCGCACCCAATCGCCGAATCGCATGACACCCGGGTACTGCTCGAAGTACGTGCCCCGATACCGACTCATGTCGTCGTCGCCCCAGAACCGCACCGGCATCGACGGCATGGGTTCGGTGATCACGAGTTCGCCGAGTTCACCGACAACGTTGTTGCCGTCCTCGTCGTAGGCATACGCCGCGACGCCGAGACACTTGGCCGAGATCTCGCCGGCGTAGACCGGGGTGATCGGGTAGCCCTGCAGCAGTCCGGTGCACACGTCGGTGCCACCGCTTCCAACATAGACGGGAGCGTGCGAGCCGAACTGCTCGTTCAACCACACGAACCCCTCGGTCGGCAGCGGTGAGCCGGCAGCGGCGAGCAGCCGCAGACAGCTGAGGTCGTAGGTCGCCGAGGGTTCGACGCCGGCTTTGACGTTGGCCATGACGAACGCCGGGCCGAGCCCCATCATCGTCGGCTGCACTTCCTCGGCCAGGCGCCACTGTGCTTCGAGGTCGGGATACATCGGGTTTCCGTCGATACAAACGATCGATGCGCCACACAGCAGCGTGCTGACGAGTGCGTTCCACATCATCCAGGCCGTCGTGCTGAACCACATGAGCCGGTCGCCAGGACCGAGATCCCAAGACAGCCCATTGTTCTTGTAGGCCTCGAGAAGGATGCCGCCGTGACCGTGGACGATCGCCTTCGGCAACCCGGTCGTGCCCGAGGAGAAGAGCACCGCCAGCGGATGATCGAACGGCACGGGCACGGCTTCGAGTTCACCCCGTTCGCGGGTGAACTCTTCCCACGCGACGGCGTCGTCGACGAGCCGGCCGTTGTAGGACAGGGCAATGACATGCTCGACCGAAGGCATCGCCTCGCGTAACGTCGCCACCCGGTCCCGGATGTCGATGTCCTTGTCGCCATAGCCATAGCCGTCCACCACGAGAAGCACCGTGGGTTCGAGCTGACCGAACCGGTCGATCACCGCTTGCGGGCCGAATTCCGGCGCAGCAGAGGCCCAGGTGGCGCCCAGACTCGCAGCGGCGAGGAATGCGGCAACCGTCTCGGGGATGTTCGGCATGTAGGCAACGACGCGGTCACCCTCGGTGACACCCATTCGAACCAAACCGGCCCGAACCCGGGCCACCAGATCATTCAGCTGCCCGAACGTGTAGGTGACCTTGTCCCGGGTCTGCGAGATCCCGATGATGGCGACATCGTCGTCCCGTCCGGCGCTCGCCCGCAGATACTCGCCGGCGTAGTTGACTCGGGTACCGGGAAACCACTCGGCGCCCGGCATCTCGCGGCGGCCGAGAACCGGGCCGACCGGCGTGGAACTTGCCACACCGAAGTGATCCCAGATCGAGCGCCAGAAGGCATCGATGTCGTCAACCGACCATTGCCACAGCTCGGTGTACGTCTCGAAAGTGAGTTTGCGATCGGTTGCCAACCAGTCCATGTACCGGCCGATTCTCGAGGTCTTGCGAGACTCGGGGCCAGGCTGATGGATCACCTCGCCGTCCCGCACCATCACTTGCCTCCCGTTCTGGTCGTCACCGTTGTTGCTGTCACCTTGGCGGCTTTGCCCGCCAGGAATTCGCCCAACAGGGCCTTTGCTTCCTCTGAACCCTGGCTCACTGCGGCCACCAACGACTCGACGAACAACCCCTCGTTGGGCCCCATCTCGGCGATACGAGGCAGCGCCTGCAGCACGGCGTAATTGGTGACCCGAGAGTTGGCGGCGATCCGGGTTGCCAATTCGATGGCCTTGTCGAGCCCCTCGCCGTCGTCGACCAGGTACTGCGAGATGCCGAGCTGCAATCCCGACGCAGCGTCGATCACGCGGCCAGTGAGCATCATGTCGGCCATGCGATGGACGCCGATGAGTTTCGGTAGACGAACCGAAGCGCCACCGCCGACGAAGATGCCGCGACTCCCTTCCGGCAGCGCGTAGTACGCCGAGGTTTCGGCCACTCTGATGTGCGTGGCCATCGCCAGTTCGAGCCCCCCGCCGATCACCGCACCACGAAGCACAGAGACGACCGGGATGGTCCCGAGTTCGATCTTTTCGAATTTGGCATGCCACCCCCGACTGTGGAGCATGCCCTCGAACACGGATGTCTCGGTGAGCTCTGACAGATCGAGTCCCGCGCTGAAATGCTCCCCCGATGAAGCCAGAACTGCGGCGCCGACCTCAGCGGGTGGATCGGCGAAGAAGTCGCCAAGAGCCCCGACCGTCGCGCTGTCGAGCGCGTTGCGCTTCTGTGGCCGATCGAGCGTGAGAATGGCGATGGGGCCCCGCACCTCGAGTTGTACGAACTCACTGAGGCGGGTCTGGCGTTCCATGAGAGGTGACCCTACGGACCGACGAGCGACTATGTCAACCAAACTGATTTAGGGGCCCCAGGAAACGTCTGCCACGATGACGTCATGTCCGACTTGACGACGAGCTACCTGATCGGCCGCACCGACCGCATCATCCGCGCCCGCCTGGAGGCCGTGCTGCTCGACACTGGGCTCAGCCTGCCGGAATTCACCGCCCTGTCCGTCCTGGTCGCTCGCCCCGGTCTCTCGAATGCTCGGCTTGCCCGGCGTTCCCTGGTTTCGCCCCAGGCGATGCACAAGGTGGTCCGCTCCCTCGAAGACGCCGGACTCGTCGCCCGTACGGCTCATCCGTCGGGAGGCCGAGCACTGGAAACCGTGATCACTGCGAAGGGCGAGCGCGTGTTCAACGATGTGTTGCCCCGAATTCGTGAGGCCGAGGATCGCACGCTGGCTGCGCTCGACGACGACGACCGCCGTGAGTTCGTGCGGCTCCTCATTCTGGCCACGTCCACTCTTGTGCCATGAGTCGAGTTCGAGCAGGAGGACGGTCGACGATGAGGGCCGGATGGTTCGGTCGGACCGCTTCGGCCGTTCTCAGCTTCGTCGCAGCAGGCTTGCTTCTCACGGTCATGCTGGCATCGGGGACGACAAGATTCTGGGCCCTCGTAGCGTTCGTCTTGGCCACGTTCGGCGCGATTGCCGCCGTCGGATCGACGGCGGCAGCGCACGCCTTTCGTCGTGGACGACGTGTCTTCGGCAGCCTCGTCCTCGTGAGCGTCCCTGTCGTTTTGCTCACGCTTGCCTACGCAGTGGTTGCGGCCCAAGCCGAATCCGTCTCCACGACCGAGCTGGTCCGCAACGTCGTTGTCGTTGTTGTCGTCGTCACTGTCATCCTCGCCGGTTCGTACCTCGCAGGTCGCCACCTGCCGCCGACGACAACCGAAACCGAGGCCAGCTGACCAGGCGACCTCGGATCTCGATGGGCCCTGGCATCACACCCTCGAAATGAGTAGGGTGAAATCCGGCCATACAACTCAGGAGATCATCATGCCACCCGCACTTCTGCACGCCTTCGCCAAGCCGACCCAGGAAGAGTTCATCTCGTTGGTTCGGGCCGACGGCGTTCGCGCCTGGGACGACAAAGGCAACGAGTACATCGACGCGCTCGGCAGTCTGTGGTATTGCCAGGTCGGTCATGGTCGCACCGAGATCATCGACGCGGTCACCGAGCAGATGAAGAAGCTCGGCTCGTATCACACGTTCGCTCCCATGGGCAGTGACATCTCCGACCGGGCCGCAGAACGGATCGTCTCCGTCTCGCCGTTCACGGATGGCCGCGTCTTCCTCTGCTGCTCGGGCTCCGAAGCCATCGACTCCGCCTTCAAGATGCTTCGGAAGATCCCGCAGATCACCGGCCAGCCCGAGCGCCAGATCATCCTTCGCCGCGGTCGTGGTTACCACGGCGTCAACCTGGGCGGCACGTCGGTCCAGGGCATCCCCGCCAATCGTGAAGGTTGGGGTGAGTTGATGCCCCACGTGATGGAGATCGACCCCACCGACATCGAGTCGGCGGCGCGCATCTTTGCCGAGCATGGCGACAGGATCGCCGGAGTCATCACCGAGCCGGTGCAGGGTGCGGGTGGCGTGTTTCCTCCGACCGACGGCTACCTCGAGGGCCTTCGTCGCCTCTGTGACGACAACGGCGCTCTGCTCGTCTTCGACGAGGTCATCACCGGCTTCGGTCGCACCGGTCGTTGGTTCGCCACCGACACTTACGGCGTGAAGCCCGACCTCATCACGTTCGCCAAGGGCGTGACCAGTGGCTACCAGCCGCTGGGTGGCGTGCTCATCAGTCGAGGCGTGTGCGACGTTCTCGAGTCCGACCCTGACTTCCTCTGGATGCATGGCTACACCTACGGCGGCCACCCCGCAGCCTGCGCCGCGGCCGTCGCCAACATCGATTTGATCGAACGAGACGGTCTGGTGGAACGGGCCAACAAGGTGGGCGAGCGCCTCTCGGCCGGCCTCGAGGCTCTCATGGGCGACGGCCTTTTCACCGAGGTTCGCGGCGTCGGTGCGATCTGGGCCGCCCAGCTCGCCGGAGACAACACCACCGCACGCGGCCTCGAGATACGAGATCGCATGCTCGAGCTCGGGGTCGTTTGTCGTTCGATCAACGGGGCCATCGCCTTCTGTCCGCCGCTCATCATCGAGGACGTCGACATCGACACCGTCGTCGACGTCTGCGCCAAGGCGGTTCGCGAATTCGCCTAGGTCTCGTTCGACTGAAGGAGACAACCCGATGATCGACGACATCGACCGCGAGATCATTCGCCACCTACAGGCCGACGGGCGAATGCCGTATTCGCAATTGGGTCAGCACATCGGACTCTCGGATGCTGCCACGCGCCAGCGCGTCAATCGTTTGACCGAACGGGGCGTGATCAACATTGTTGCGGTCACCGATCCGGTGATGCTGGGCTTGGGATACCAGGCGATGCTCGGCATGCGGGTCAGCGGCGACAGTCGGGAACTGGCGGCCGAGATCGGCACCTACCACGACTCGGTCTATGTCGTGATGACCACGGGGCGGTACGACCTCATGACCGAGGTCGTGTGTGAAGACACCGACACGTTCGTCGAATTGCTCAACGCCATTCGCAAGATCGCCGGCATCACGAGCGTCGAGGTGATTCCCTATCTCGGACTCACCAAACAGACCTTCGACTGGGGTGTGGGCTGACGGGGATCCACCGGCCCCTACGAGAGCGGCGCCTTGATGGCGGTCTCCTTGGGTTTCGGCTTGGCCGCCTCGGCCGCGACCTTGATGGCGTCGACCACGCGCTGCATGTTGGCCCGGTGTTCGCCGATTCGCCGGGCAATGATCCGGGGTTCCTTCTCGGGCATCTGGTCGATGGCGTTGTTGATGCCCGACGGGCCGGGCCCGAGGATCACGCGGAACCGCAGACGGGTGGCACCGGCGATCGAGTGGAGCTCGAACCGCCACTGGGCTCCGGGGTTGTCGATGTCGGAGGTGACCCAGCCGAAGTGGCGGTTGGGTTCGTAGCGGTCGATGAAGCACGGGATCTCCCACTGCCCGATCGCTTGGTGGGTGTTCGAGCCGAAGAACTCGGCGCCCAGTGCCGGGCCGTCAACGCCGTCGGCCCAACGGGCGCCGGTGAACTCTTCGCTGTGGTCGGCTCCGAAGTTGATGTCGCTGACGAACGGCCAGACGATGGCCGCCGGGGCCTTGATGTCGACCTCGACCACGGCGCCCGGGCCATCAGCCAGGCACGGCGGATCGCTCGGACCCTGTTCCCAGGTGCGGGCGAATCCATCGAAGTACGTGATCTCGCGGGCCGGGAGGCGTGGCGCCAGCTTGACGTCGGTTCCCTTCATCCAGGCGACCGGCAGCATGGCGATCTGCGTCATCCCGTCGGGGATACCCAACAACTCGGCGAGGTCGTCGTCTCGAGACAGGATGGCGGTGGTCCATGCCGTGCCCAGACCCCGGGCACGCATGGCGACACAGAAACTCCAGACCGACTGGATTACGGAATCGAACAGTCCGGGACGGCCGCTGCCGTCGTGGACGCCGATGATGGTGGGGATGACGATCGCCGGCACCTCCGCCAGATGGTTGGCCAGGTGGGCGGCCGATGCCATCACCTTTTCCTGGGGATGGCCCGTACCGGCGAGCTTGTCGTACGACTCGATCATCCACCGGCCCGCCGACTCCATGTAGATCTCGGCCAACCGGTCCTTGATCATTTGATCACGCACCACGATCCAGCGTCGGCTGCCCTGGTTCCCGCCCGACGGGGCCTGTTCGGCGACGTCGATGCAGTCGAGGATGATCTGCTGATCGACCGGACGATCGAGATCGAGGCGGCGTCGAACCGCTCTGGTGGTCATCAGCGCTTCGTCAACGGAGGTGACGTCGATTGCCATGTTCAGTCCTTCGGTGGTGCGGCGGCCGAGCCGGGAGTCAACTTGGTGCCGGCGTGGTCACGTGCTGCTTTGTCGCCGGCGCCATGAGCCTGTGCATGGCGAACATACGATGGATCCCCGCAGGCTGTGTGAGTCCACGAGCCGACTCTATTCAAATGGCATCTCGCGCGCCGGGCCCGCCATGCCAGAATGTCGACCTGCTCGAGGCTGCCCAATGGAGATTGATGATGATTCCGCCCAGTGAAGCCGTGGCTTCTCAATCAGCGTCAATCAGTATCGCCTCGTCTCCCGAGGCGGTCTTCGATCTCGTTTCGGACCTGCCCCGCATGGGCGAATGGAGTCCTGAGTCGATCGGTGGCGAATGGATCGACGGGGCGACGGGCAAGGCGGGCGACTGGTTCCGGGGACACAACAGGTCGGGCGAGTTCGAATGGACCAGAGAGTCCGAGGTCGTGGTGGCCGAACGGGGCCGCGAGTTCACGTTCGTCGTCGGCGGCAAGGAGGCCAACCGCACCTGGTGGTCGTATGAAATCGAGCCAGGAACTGACGGTGAGACCGTGCTCACCGAACGCTGGTGGATCGTCAACCTGTCGCCCGCCTTGGCGGACATGACACCCCAACAGTTGCAAGCGAGGGTCGACATCACCCTGGGCTCGATCCAACAAACGCTGGCAGCAATCAAGGCGTCCGCCGAGGCCTAGGGTCGGTGAGCTCAACCCGCGGCGCGGTGGGAACTCGAAGCGGTTCTTGCTAAAGACATGGTTGCGAATCTGACAGTCGAGCGCGACGCCGTTGGCGTCCGAGAGGAAACCCGATGAGCAATGACTGGTTCGAGTCGATCGCCGTGGCCCAGAAGCGAGCCAAGCGGCGGTTGCCCAAGTCGGTGTATTCGGCGCTGATCGCAGGGTCGGAACGGGGGGCCACGATGAACGACAACATCAACGCGTTCTCCGAGCTGCGATTCGATCCAATTGTGGCCGGCCAACCTCCAACCCGAGACATGGCCACGACGGTGATGGGTCAGTCCGTGTCCATGCCCGTACTGATCTCGCCGACGGGCGTGCAGGCCGTGCACCCGGATGGTGAAGTGGCAGTGGCCCGAGCTGCTGCGTCTCGCGGTGTGGCCATGGGACTCAGCATGTTCGCCAGCAAGCCGGTCGAAGAAGTCGTGGCCGTCAATCCTCAGACCTTCTTTCAGCTCTACTGGGCGGGCGAGCGTGACGCCATTCTCCAGCGGATGGCGCGGGCGAGGGAGGCGGGCGCCGTTGGCATGATCCTCACACTCGACTGGTCCTTCTCCCACTCACGCGATTGGGGAAGCCCCGTCATCCCGAACGCGATCGACGCGCGGGCAATTGCTCGATTCTTCCCCGAGGTGATCACGAAGCCGCAGTGGCTGGCCCAATTCGCCCGGGCTGGGGGGCCTCCCGGCCTGACCGTTCCGAACTTCGCCGTTGGCGGGGCCCCGGCGCCGCCGTTCTTCGAGGCCTACGGCACATGGATGCAGACCCCGCCTCCGTCCTGGGAAGATGTGGCCTGGGTTCGCGAGGCCTGGGATGGGCCGTTCATGCTCAAGGGTGTGATGCGTCCCGACGATGCCAAGCGGGCCATCGACGCCGGCGTGAGTGCCATCTCGGTCTCGAACCATGGCGGCAACAATCTTGATGGTTCGCCGGCCACGATTCGCGTCCTGCCGTCGATCGCCGCTGCCGTCGGAGGCCAGATCGAGGTGCTGCTCGATGGGGGCATTCGTC
The DNA here is from genome assembly GCA_037969565.1 of Acidimicrobiales bacterium. Lineage (GTDB taxonomy): Bacteria > Actinomycetota > Acidimicrobiia > Acidimicrobiales > SZUA-35 > SZUA-35. The sequence continues at coordinate 19,246 of JBBKXQ010000009.1, forward strand.
GGGGTTCCGACGTGGTCAAGGCCATCGCTCTCGGCGCCAATGCCGTGATGATCGGTCGGGCCTACCTGTGGGGTCTCGCCGCCAACGGTCAAGCCGGGGTGGAGAATGTGCTCGACGTGTTCCGGGCCGGGATCGATTCCGCCATGCTCGGTGTGGGAGCGAACTCACTTGCCGAGCTGGGTCCCGACCAGCTCTTCATCCCCGAGAATTTCAGTCCGGCCCACTGACCACGTAGAGCTCGTAGGGAATGTCGACGTAATTGCGAAGCAACTTCGGCACGGGACGAGGGCGGTCGAGCTCTGGCTCGAACTGCGATCGGTAGTGCATCAGCGCTTCCTTCTTGAGCGCCCGAACCGGGGTGATGTCGACTCGTCGAAGGCCAGGGGTTCCCGCAGCCCGGAAATCGGCGAGGTGCTCCACCTTCCACAGCGACCACACGAGATATTGCCACACGTCCACGCTCCGGCCCCAGGAGTCGAGTGCGGCGCGCACGAGCTTGCTCGTTGCGATGTGGTCTGAATGCACGTCGGCCGGGTGCGGAGCCAGGATCTGCGCTGGGTCGACGGTCCTGATGATCGACTCGATGGCGCTCACCGCATGTTGCCAGGCGGCTGAATCGAGGCGATCGAGTTGGCTGTCGACATGATCGAGGAAGGTGATCATGTCGCGCTCGACGCCCAACGTGGCCAGAGCCGCGATCGCCTCGTCCTGGCGGATCCGAATGAGCTCCTCGGTCGGCAGCGCTGTGGCAGCAGGCCCACCGTCATAACAGGCGCTTCCGTCGGTGACGAAGACGACGTGGACGGAATCGCCGGCTCGACGTTTCAGGGCAATCACGCCACCACACCCCAACGATTCGTCGTCTTGGTGGGGGGAGAACACGAGAAGGGGTCCGGCCGGCAAGGTTGTCAGCTCGCTGTGGCGACGAAGGTTTCGTCGCACGATTCGCCTGACGCCGTGGTCGGTCAGCTTCTTCACGTTTGCTGTGACGCTCATGGCTCGGTGATCACGCGGCAGCGCGTTTGGGACGAGCAGCACCACGTTTCGGACGATGAGTCAGCCGTTGCCAGCGATCCTCGATGAGCCGATGAATCGCTCCGGCGTGCCAACCAATTCGCCACAGGGGCTGGTTCTTCGCTCCCGAGATCACGAACTTCGCGACGAGAGGCACGAGCAGCACGAGTCGAATCGCCACGCCATGCAGTTCCATACCGTCATTGCGATACCGCAAGTAGAGCTCGGTCATGTTGTACGACCAAGCGTGTGCCTTTTTGTAGGTCGCCTTCCGGGCGGCGATGAAACCCGCAGCTGAGCCTCTCGGTGAGCGAATCTGCACGACGGCATCCTCAGCGAGAATGAGTGACGGTCCGGCGAATTGCACTCGAATGCAGTAGTCGGCGTCCTCGAGTGCCATCAGTGATTCATCGAAACCCCCGACCTGGTCGTGCAACGACTTTCGAATCGCGAGTCCTGAGCCACCGGCGAATGGGAGGAACGGCGTGCGGAAGCTCTGGAGCTCGGACTCTTGGGCGGAGCTCGTGACCTTTGCGTTCAACGTCCGATTGTCGAAGCGACTGGCCACGAAGTCGCTCCGCTCGAAGGCGGCGGCGATCGCTTCCAACCAGATGGGCGACATGATGTCGTCGGCATCGCAGAAGGCGAGGTGTGTACCCGAGGCGTGACCAGCGCCCGCGTTGCGGGCATGGGCGGCACCGCGGACGGTGGACGCATCGATGATCTGGAACCGTGGAAGCCGCTCGGCGAAGGCCGACGCCACGAGTCGTGTGCCGTCGGTGGATCCGTTGTCGGCGATGATGACCTCGAACGGCGGCAAGGTTTGGCCCTCGAGCGCCGACAACTGATCGGACAACGTGCCTGCTGCGTTCCAACACGGCATGACGACGCTGATCTTCATGTCGCCGATCTTCGTGTCGGACGTCATGACAAACTCGGACGGCACGGCACGGACGGGAGGGTCGAAGAATTACTCATAGTTGACGAGACCCCTTCTGTTCGAGACGATCACCGATCGCCGGCGGCGGAGCCATTTCGGGCCGCTTCGACGAGGGTACGACCAGTATTCCGGCCAGCAATGACGTAATCATGTCTGGGTTGCAGTCCGCCGTGTCAGCACCGGGAAAGTCTGCCACCGGCGCGACTGCCGCCCTTGTTCGCAGCCGTGATTTCGGGGTGTTCTGGTGGTCGTTTGACACCAGGTTTCAACCGTTGAGTCCGTAACGATTGGGATCGGTCCGGATCCATTCGCCGATCATCTCGCCGATCATGATCGTCGTCAGATTGATGTTGGCCCGGGGTGCTGTGGGCATGATCGACGCGTCGGCGATCACCAGTCCCTCGATGGTGTGGCAGCGGCCGTACTGATCGACCACGCACTGGGGATCCTCGATCGGGCCCATGCGAGCGGTGCCGCAGGGGTGGAATCCCGAGGCCGACACCCGGCCCGCCAGGCCCTCGAGTTCAGACCGCGACCGACGGGCGATGTCCGGGAAGCGCACACCGGCAATGAACGATTTCAACGGGTCGAGTTCGACCAGCGCCATCGCATCTTCGAGCGCGCTGACGTGGCGGGCGATGTCACCCGGGTTCTGACCGAACCGCTGGCTGATCACCGGTTCGGAGAACGGGTCGGCCGACGATTGCCTCACCTCGCCCCGCCCATCAACTTGTTCGAGGCTGGGAGCGAGCATGAACAGGGGGTCGGCGCGGTTGCGGCCTGCTCTCGTCATGAGCTCGATGTTGACGTCCAGTGGACGATCGCTGCCGCGACTGGTGTACCGGCAGATGGTCTGTACCAGCGGGAGGTCGGGATCACAAAACTCGGGAAATCGAGGTTCGAGCAGAATGAACAGGGCCGGGTGGTCGGCGAGATTTGCCCCGACGCCGGGAACGTCGGCCACCATCTTCACACCGAGCCGGCTGAGTTCGGTTCGTTCGCCGATTCCCGACCGGACGAGGATTCCGGGCGTGTGGATTGCCCCCGCCGACAGCACGACGAGATCGGCCCGGATGAGCACTCCGTCGGCCGTCTCGATCCCGACCGCTCTGCCTTTGGTAATGATCACCCGGGCGGTGTGAGTGTCGGACCGGATGGTCAGATTCTCGCGGTGTCGGGCCGAGGCGAGGTAACCGATCGCCGTGGAAATACGCAGCCGACCGAGTTTGTTCATCGCCATCGGCCCTACCCCGTACGCGTCGGGTGCATTGACGTCGGCACAGAAGGGAAAGCCGAACGCCTGGGCCGTCTCGACGAACGCGGCTTGGGTCGGAATGAGTTCGGACTCGGTCCAGCGTCGAATGGAGATTGGCCCAGCGTCACCGTGGTACGGCGCAGATCCGAAGTCGAGGTCACGTTCGAGGCGGTTGAAGGCGGGCAGAACGTTCTCCCATGACCAGGCGGGATTGCCGAGGTCGCACCAGTGGTCGTAGTCAGCCGGTGTTCCTCGCAGAGCGATCGTGGTGTTGACGGCTGTCGATCCCCCTGTGACGCGCCCTCTGGGAAACGGAGCCGATCGTTCGGCCACGGCCTGGTGGCTCAGCTTCCAATCGTGATCCGAATACGAGTTGTCGTGGCCGTTCCGCAAATCCTCGGGGAGGTCGGCCGCGAGTGCGTAATCGGGTCCGGCCTCGATCAGGAGCACCGACCGGTTGGGATCTTCGCTGATCCGGGCGGCGACGACAGCGCCGGCCGCGCCGGCCCCAACGATGATCACGTCATATCGGTCAGGCGCGTTTCGCTGGTCTGGCACCGGCACAGTCTCACTCAGAACGTGCCTCGCATGAGAACTACCCTCGCGGTCGTGCCCGATCTGATCATTCGAAACGCGCTCGTCATCGATGGAACTGGTCGCGATCGGTTCGAAGCCGACATCGCCATCGAGGGCGATCGGATCGTCGCAGTCGGCGACGTCGGAAACGTCAACGCCAACGAGGAAATCGACGCCGAGGGTCGGGTGCTTGCTCCCGGGTTCGTGGATGTGCACACCCACGACGACGGCGCCTTGCTGCGTCATCCCGGGATGGAGTTCAAGCTGGCTCAGGGCTGCACGAGCATCGTGATCGGGAACTGCGGGTTCAGCGCCGCGCCGGCCCGACCGGGCGAGCGGGAGCCGAGCGGCTTGATCGGGGTGAAACCCACGTGGAGTGACATGGCCGGGTTCCGGACGGCCGTCACCGAGGCAAAGCCAGCTGTCAACGCGGTTGCGCTGGTCGGGCACAACACCATCCGGAGCCTGGTGTTGGGTGAAGGAGAGGGGCGGGAACCGACCGACGCAGAACTCGAAGAGATGAAGGGCCATGTTCGTCGGGGTATGGAGCAAGGGGCATGTGGATTTTCCACCGGCCTCATCTATCGGCCCGGCCGCTGGTCGCAGACCGACGAGGTGATCGAGTTGGCACGCGAGTCGGGGATCGCCGGAGGGATTTATGCCACCCACATGCGCAACGAGGGCGACCATCTTCTGGCCGCAGTCGATGAGGCAATTCACATCGGGAGAACGGCGGCGCTACCAGTGCAAATTTCTCATCACAAGTCGGCGGGACGGCGGAATTGGGGCCGTATCGGCCTGTCGCTGGCCAAGATCGACGAAGCAAACGCCAGTGGTGGCGACATCACGCTCGACGTGTACCCCTATTCCGCCGGTAGCGGCCCGATGGCTCAGTACTTCGATGTCGACGC
>JBBKXQ010000010.1:0-32387 GCA_037969565.1 Acidimicrobiales bacterium
ACCCACCACCGCCAGGCCGCGACGCTCCGCCCGGTTGGCCTTCACCGGCGACGTGCTGATTCACGCCCGGGTCTGGCAAGTTGCGGCTCAGACTGCAGTATCCGGCGACAGCAATGGCTTCGACTTCGGCACCATGTTCGAACCCGTTCGACAGTGGATCGAAGACGCCGATTGGGCGATCTGTCATCTGGAGGTGAATCTGTCGGCCGAGAACAGTCCGTTGGCGACCTATCCCGTCTTCAACGGACCGGGAGCAGTGGCAGAAGATCTGAAAGAGGTGGGATACGACTCGTGCAGCACGGCGTCGAACCATTCGCTCGACGGCACCACCGCCTCGACATTCGAAACGCTCGATGTGCTCGACGCCGCCGGACTCGGGCATTCGGGCACGGCTCGTTCGGCCGAAGAATCGACCAGGGGATACTGGATCGACGTGGATGGAATTCGGATCGCGCACTTGTCCTACGCCTACGGATTCAACGGGTTCGAGCTTCCGACGGATCAACCGTGGGCAGCCAACGAGATCGACGAGACTCGAATTCTTCAGGATGCGGCAACCGCCAGATCTGCTGGGGCCGACTTCGTTGTTGTGTCCTTGCACTGGGGCAACGAATATCTCAGCGGGCCCAGTGCCCAACAAACCGATCTCGGACCACGCCTCCTCGCCTCCCCCGATGTCGACTTGATCGTCGGACACCATGCCCACGTCGTCCAGCCGATCGAGCTCATCGACGGCGAGTGGCTCGTTTACGGCCTGGGCAACATGATCTCGAACCAGACGCAACTCCCCCGCCGGGATGAACTGCTGGTAACCGTCACCATCACCGAAACCGACACCGGATCGTTCACTGCAAGTGGAGTCGACGTCCTTCCCATCTTCGTCGACAACCGCACGCTCACCATCTGGCCGACCGGTCCGAGTCTTCGCCCCGAACTCGTCTCCGGCAGTCAGAATGCCACCCTCGACGCGAGCTGGGAACGAGTCCGGGCCGTGCTCGAAACTGGTTCGGGGTGGAACGAACTCGAACTGGTCGGCAGCTGAATACCCGTCGACCCACGAGGGCCGTGAGAAGCTGTTTGCCATGGCGGCCGAGCGAGAGAATCCGAGGGATCCCAAGCAACTCGGCGGGTTGATTCTGCTTCTGGGCGCCGTGCTCGTTGCGCTCGTCGTTGCTGGCAATCTCGCGGGCGGAGACGCTCAGGGCGCGAGCCCGGTCAGTTCCGCCCCCTCCACCGCGCCATCTCCCGCCACGTCAGCCGTCACGTCGACCCAGACAACACCGCCGCCCCCGGTTTCCGCATCAACGACTCCGCCGACTACCGCCGCACCGCCCTACGACGGCTGGGTCGACCCGGCGGCTGCAGGCCGACCATGGAGTGAGCTGGGCGCAGTCGACGGACTGCTGACCTTCCGGGGCAACCCGAGCCGAACGTTCTACGGTCGAGGACCGGTACCCACTGATCCGACCGTGCAGTGGACCTTCGACATCGGCTGCTCGATTTCGTTCGTCGGCGCCGAATCCAAGAACTGGTGCGGGTCAGGATGGACCGGGCAGCCATCGGTCTTCCATCCTCCCGGCGACGACACTGCCTGGTGGGTTGCCTTCGGGGGTTACAACCGCAAGGTCAACTTTCTCGATCCGGCCACTGGTGCCGAGGTCTACCCGGCCTACGCCACCGACGACATCATCAAGGGCAGCATCACCATCGATCCCGACGGGTTCCCGCTGATGTACACGGGCAGCCGAGACGACAATTTCCACGTCGTCGCCATCGACGGTGCCGAACCGCGAGCCTTGTGGAAGCTCAATGCCGCTGCCGTCCAGCCGACCAAATGGAACAACGACTGGGACGGCTCGGCGTTGATCATCGATGACTATCTGTTCGAGGGCGGCGAGAACTCCCGATTCTTCATCGTCAAACTGAATCGTGATTTCGACGGAGACGGAAAGGTCACCGTCGATCCCGAAATCGTCTTCTCCACCGAGGGTTGGGACGACGAACTCACCGAGGCCGTTGGCGGCAATGTCTCGATCGAGAATTCGGTGGCGATCAGCGGCAATACCGTCTACTTCGCCAACTCCGGGGGTTTGGTACAGGGTTGGGACCTCACTTCGCTCGAAGCCGGGGGCACACCCGAACGAGTGCTCAGGTTCTGGACCGGCGACGACACCGACGCCACGATCGTGATCGACGATGAGGGGATGCTCTACGTCGGATCCGAGTATGAACTCGGCAACGGACGCAGCCAGGAACTCGGACAGATCATCAAACTCGACCCCACCAAACCCGACAATCCGGTGGTGTGGAGCCGTGATGCTCGGAGCGGAATCCCCTCGGGCGTCTGGGCCACACCCGCGCTCTATTCCGATCTCGTGATCGTTTCCACCGATGACGGGCGGGTTCTCGGACTCGACCGGGCCGACGGCGGCGAACGCTGGGTGTTGAACCTTCCGGGTCCACTCTGGCAGAGCCCCGTCGTCGTCGACGGGGTACTCATCCAGGGTGACTGCGAGGGCGTTCTGCACGCCTACGACATCAGTGACACCTCGACCGAACCCGTGTCGCTGTGGGATGTCGAGATCGGCGGCTGCATCGAGTCGACGCCGGCGGTGTGGAACGGCCAGATCTTCGTCGGGTCGCGCAACGGGTTCTTCTACGCCATCGGCTGAACGGCTCGCTCTTTTCTCGATCCGCAAGACGCCCGGGCCTGAAATCGGGCCTGGCGTCTTGCAGAACTCGGGTGAGTGGGCGGGTTTGAAGCCGGTATGATCCTGAGCTGCTCGGGGCCATAGCTCAGTTGGTAGAGCGCTTGCTTTGCAAGCAAGATGTCGGGAGTTCGATTCTCCCTGGCTCCACAACGGATGCATCAACGAATGCATCAGGCGAACCGAAACCGCGGGCCCTGGCCTGCGGTTTCTTCGCATCTCGAGGCCTGCGCTTCAGGTCACCACACGAAATGTGAGTTGTCTCCCATTCACGAGGTCGCCCAGGACGGCTCGGATGGCAACCACTACTCCTGCCAACTCGAGCGACTCCTCGATGGTCATGACCGCCGAGTACTCGAAGGTCTTGGTTCCGTCGACTTCGGCGATCGAACCACCGATGGCCTCCATTCCCATCGCGCCGAGAACGAACAAGGCTCCTCCGAGAAGCAATCCGTTTCTCGTCGGCGGAGGGAGTTGCAGCACCCAGGGCAACAGAAGGGCTACGACCACAACGACGAGCAATGAGTACGGGATGATCCAGGCGAGATGCAGAAGTCCCGAGGTGTTCAGCGAGTTGCGAATCGGTTCGATCAGGAGTTCATGCACCGCGAGCGCTTCATCGAGCGTGAGGAAGACGACGCACAGCGTCATGAAGGCCCAGTGTTTCCATGCCTCGGAGTTCCTGGTGGCCACCGCCGTTCTGGCGGCACAAATCGCGGCCAGGAGTGCGAGCTGGAACGCCGACCACAAGGTCGGAACAGAGTTCTCGTAGTCGAGGTCGAGCCGACCAACGCGAATCCCCAACGAGCGTAGGAGCGAGCTGATGACCACAAGAACGCAACAGACCACGACACAAGTGCCAACGATGGCACCGGACGTGACCACGAAATCGCGATCTTTCGATGGTGCTCCGAGACCCTTGGGAGGCGACAAGTCGGTCATCTGGTCCCTCCTACCAAAACAACACGGTCTCGAACAACACGGTCCGGCCGCCGTGCCTCCGCAAGAGTGACACGACTTTCCAGGCGAATCCAATCACTCACGAGGCGATGCGACGGCTCGACTTGTTCGTCGCCGCGGTTTCCCAAAGCGACCTTCCCGCTCACCATGTCCGCTGTCCTCGGCTACCAGAATTGATTGGGTCACTACGCTCCGCCGGACAAGGCGCCCGGCTCATGTGCGTTCACTGACAACCACGCACAATGCTTGTTGATGGTCATTGTCCCGTCCCGTCACCGGGTCGGACCGCCGCCAATGACGGTCACACACCCTCGGGTGTGGTGGCGTCGCCAGGCCAGGCCTGGCGGCGCCGCGACGGGACTGCCGCGTCCCGAGAGGGCAGCATTCGGAAACGGCAGCTAGTCTCCGCCGATCAGATCACCAGCGGACTCGGTCCGCCAGAGCAGCGGATGGTTTTGTTGTCGATCCGACCACTTGTCCTGACCCTGAGCACTCGTACCCGGCAGTCTCCATATTTCCAGGCCACGCTCGACGCCGGTGTACAGGGCTTCACCATCTACAACCGGATGGCATTGCCTACTTACTTCCGGAGTCCCGTGGAGGATTATTGGCAACTCATCAACGGTGTGTCGATGTGGGACGTGGCCGCCGAGCGTCAGGTGGAGCTGAAGGGTCCTGATGCCCACCGCCTCGCCACGCTGATGACGCCGCGCGACCTGTCGACGATGAAGGTCGGTCAATGCAAGTACGTGCCGCTGTGCGACGAGAACGGCGGCATCGTCAACGATCCGGTACTCCTTCGTCTGGCCGAGGATCACTTCTGGCTCTCGATCGCCGACTCTGATGTCCTGCTCTGGGCCAAGGGCCTCGCCCTGGGGTTCGGTCTCGATGTGACCGTGAGCGAGCCGGATGCCTCCCCCCTCGCCATCCAGGGGCCGCTGGCCGAAGATGTCGGCGCTGCGCTGCTGGGGGATTGGGTGCGCGATCTCAAGTTCTTCTGGTTCCGGGAGTTCCACTTGGACGACATTCCGCTGGTCGTTGCCCGGTCCGGCTGGAGCAAACAGGGCGGGTTCGAGCTCTACCTCTGCGACCGCCATCGCGGACAGGAGTTGTGGGACCGAGTCGCCGCTGCGGGTGCACCGTTCGACATACAGCCGGGCGCGCCCTCGAGTATCGAACGAATCGAGGGCGGCCTTCTGAGTTGGGGCAACGACATGAACCTGGATTTCAATCCGTTCGAGGTCGGACTCGATCGCTACTGTGCGCTCGACCAAGAAGCTGAGTTCCTCGCCAAACAGGCATTGCGCGAGGTTCGTTCCCGGGGCGTCGACCGACGACAGATCGGCATCGTGATCGACGGTGATCCGATCACCGGCAACAGCGCCTGGTGGCCCGTGACCGACGACGAAACTCCGGTCGGTCAGGTCACGAGCGCCTGCTATTCGCCGAGGCTCGAGAAGAACATCGGCTTCGCCATCCTGGATCTCGACCACCAGGTTCCCGGATCGCCGGTGATGGTCGACCTCTACGGCACAGATCGCCGTTCCGCGACGATCGCCACCCTTCCTTTCATCGGCTGAGCATTCTTTGCTGAACAGGGCTGCCTGGAGATCGAGGCTGACCGCGGTTCAGGATCGCTGGATCTTGCCGTAGTCGGTCGAGAGCCACCGCTCGGGTCGCATCGTGATCACGACGTTGCTGTCGTCGCCACCGTCCTCGACATACCGGTCACCCGCCTCATCGCCCAGATACCGGCGTGCCATGGGCCGGGCATGCTCCTCCACGTCGCACGGACTGACCGAAACAACCGGACCTTCCACCGACACGTATTTGTACGGAAGGCGTTCTCGCTGCACACACAAGCTGAAACGGCCTGCCTTTTCGATCAGCTTCGCCTTCCGAGACTCGGGGTGCATGAGCACTCGCACGTCACCCCCGGGCTCGTATGAATACCAAATCGGTACGTTCAGCGGGCCTCGTTCAGGGTCGGATATTGCGATGACGCCCACGTGGGGCCGTGCGAGATATTCCTCGCGCTCGTCTTTGGACATGGTGGGCATCACCCCATCATGGCGCAACCGTGGCCCACGCTTCACAATGGGTGCATGGAACGTCCGACCGCTGACCGCCACCTCGCCTCATCCCACCAGGGAATTCTGATCACCATTCGCCGCGACGGACGGCCGCAGTCGTCGAACATCGCCTATTCGTACGCCGACGGGATCGCTCGGATCTCGGTCACCGCCGACCGGGCCAAAACCAAGAACATGCAACGCGATCCTCGTGCGACGCTGCATGTGACTTCAACCGAGAACTGGTATCAGTACGTCGTTGCCGACGGTGCGGTCGAACTCATGCCGGTCACCACTGATCCTGGCGACGCCACGGCAGATCTGCTGTGCGAGGTCTACGAGTCCATCGCCGGCCAACCGCACCCCGATTGGGGCGAGTTTCGGCAAGCCATGGTCGACGAAGGTCGTCTCGTGGCCAGTTTGCGCGTCAATCACGTCTACGGGATAGCGCAGGGTTAACTTCTCCGTATGACCGAAACGGCGAAAAGTCTCACCTACCTCCACGTCGCGGCCCACCCCGACGATCTCGACTTCGGGTGCGCCGGAACAACCGCGATGCTCACCGACGCCGGCCACAAGGTGGTCTATTGCCTTGTCACCGATGGCCAGGCCGGCGGATTCGACAACAAGATCAGCCGTGATCGGATGGCCGAGATCAGGCGCGAGGAACAGGCTGCGGCGGCGAAGGTCGTGGGCGTCACCGAGTTGCACTTTCTGGGCTTTCCCGACGGTGCGGTGATGGCGAATCTCGAGTTGCGACTGGCAATCAGCAGAGTCATCCGCCAGGTTCGGCCTGATGTCGTCGTGACCCAGTCACCGGTGCGGAATCTCGAGCGAATCTACGGCTCACATCCCGACCACATCGCCACCGGTGAGGCCACCCTCTGCGCGGTCTATCCCGACAGCCGAAACGAATTCGCCCACGTCGAGCTGATGGTCGAGGGTCACCAACCTCACAACGTGCCGGAGGTGTGGATCGTCGGCGGGCCCGACGCCGACTATTTCGTCGATATCACCGAAACCTACGACCGGAAAATCGAAGCCCTGCTCTGCCACGCAAGCCAGATGCAAGACCCATCACGGATTCCGCAGCTGATTCGTGAGTGGGGCGAACGGGTGGCCGAAGAGGGCGGCTTGGAACCGGGCCGCCTGGCCGAGGGCTTCCGCAAGCTCGCCACCGCATGATCCCGAACCAACTCACTCATTGACGAAGGTGTGCTCGATGGCGCCGATCTTCTCGATCTCGATTCGGACCACATCACCGTCACGTAAGAACTTCGGCGGGTCGAAATAGGCCGCCACCCCACCGCTCGTCCCGGTTGCGATGACGTCCCCCGGTTCGAGCGTGCACACCGTGCTGATCGTCTCGATCTGCTCCCAGCAATCGAACACCATCTGATCGGTGGTGGTGTCTTGCCGCAATTCCCCGTTGACCCAAGTCTTGATCCACAAAGAATGCGGGTCGACCAACTCGTCGGCCGTCACCAGCCACGGTCCGATGGGACCGTGCCCGTCCCAGCTCTTGCCCAATGTCATCGTGGGAGATCGACGCTGCCAATCGCGAACCGATACATCGTTGATGACGAGGTATCCGGCCACGATCGACGGCGCGTCAGCGCGTGAAACGGCCCGACCGCGCGTTCCGATCACCATGCCCAGTTCGCCCTCGTAATCAACGGCATCGGGCGCCGCCGCTGGAATCGGAACATCAGCGAACGGGTCATTGATACAGGTGCTCTGCTTGTTGAAGATCACCGGAAACTCTGGAATGGCCCGATTCCCTTCCGCAATATGATCGCGGTAGTTCAGCCCGATCGCCAGAAACTTCGGTGGGCGGGCGATCGGAGCATGGAGCACCACGGCCCCCAAGGGCCAACGCTCGGCCCCATCGAGTGCACTCTTGCGATCGTCGGGAGACAGCAGAGCGGCGGCGACCACGTCGTCACCGAGTTCCAGCGCACCGAGGCTCACGACCTCAGCTCTCGCAACCGAACCATCCCCTCTCACCCCCAGGACCGCGCCGAGCTGTGCCGCACTGGAACCAACGGAGAACCGAGCGATTTTCATGACGGCAGTGTCGCGCTTACCCGCCGTGGTAGACGAACGCCGTGACGGACGAATGTCGAAAGATGAACGGCGTGAGAGACCAGCTCGGTGACCCACCAAACATGAGGATCAGCTCACCCGGCCCCGTCGAATTCGAACTCGATCCGTCGGTTGGCTGCTTTCCCTTCGTCGGTCTCGTTGTCGGCGATGGGCTCCGACTCTCCTGCTCCTCGAGATCGGAGGCGGCCGGCATCCACGCCCAGATCGATCAAACGGGTCAGGACCGCTTCGGCCCGCCGCTCGGAAATGGACTGGTTCGTCTCCACCTCACCCGCCCCGTCGGTATGACCGACGATCTCGACGTTGACGCCGGGGGTGGCGTTGATCGCATCGGCAATGCGGATGAGTATCGCGTCGCTGGCGGAGTCGAGATCGGCGCTACCAGAGGCGAAAAGGATCGGTTCAGCCCCGACTTCACCGCGGAGCCGCTCTTCGAGTCGACCGAGCGCCTCGGGGCTCGTGTCGATCTCGAGACCGGAAGTGTCGGCGTTGGAGCCACCGAAGAAGGCCAAGATCTTGGTTTGGAACTCCGTGGCCCTGGTGTCGCCGGCATCGACCAGTCCGCTGATACCGAACAGTGCCCCATTGAGAGTCGTTTTCGGGTCCACGGTGACGTTGATCGGTTGGACATTCTCGACCCCGAAGATCTGTTCGGCGGCGATGATGTAATTGTCGGCCGCGGCCCGGTCGGGGAAGGCGCCCGAGAGGGAGATTTGTCCTGCGGCGACCTGGGCATCAGCCCGCACCGGCAACAGCTCGGCGGCAGTTCTGGTCAGGTCGAACGCTCCGGCTTCGAGCCCGAAAGCGGCGGCGATGTCGGACTGCAATCCATTCGGTCCATCGTCACCCTCCTCGGCCGTACCCGAGACATTCACGACGCCACCGGCCAGGGTCACCGCCGTATTCGTGGTGAGTGCACTGGTGACGTTGCCCTCGCCGTAACGAGCTTCGGCGAGTCCGACGAGTTGGCCGATCGCCCCGTCGTCGGGCAACTCACCTTCCAGGCCAACCGTGCCGCCGTTGATCACGAGGTTCAAGGACACGGGCGTGCCCTGGCCGCCGGTGGCCGAGGGGTCCGAGGTTGCCGGCGTCGCAGCGACACGTTCATCATCGCCGGCCGACGTGGCTACGGCCCATCCGATGGTGCCCAAAGCGATGACTGCGAGCAGGAGTAGGTACGCCCAGCCCATCGTCGTTCCCGACGGTCGATCGTTTGGTGCTCGTTCGGCGATCACCAATGGATCGACGTCGTCGCCGTTGGGGACAGGTTGGAAGCCGAGAGCTACGGCAGACTCCGATTCGCTCGAGGAATCGGACTCTCCCTCGATCACCGGTCCGTCTTCACCGGACGTGTCGTCAGTCATTTCTTCACGGTAGGCAAATGATCGGGGGTCGACGCGTCAGGGACGGAGTTCGGGTGGTTCGGAGAACTCGATGAAGATGCACTCACCTGGGCATTCGGCCGCTGACGCCACAACTTCGGACTCAGCGTGGAACGGCACCAGAGCCAGATCCGCTGACCCGCCCGGGTCGTTGAATACTCGGCGATCGACTCCCGAACCCTCGGTGCAATACGCGATCCCGTCCTCGAGGATCGTGAACACCTCGGGAGCGTGATCAGTGCAGATCCCGTCGCCGGTGCAGAGATCCTGGTCGATCCAAACCCAGAGGCGGTTGACGTTGTCGTCATCCATGGACCGAGGGTAGCGAGTGGTCCACGCTCCACGGCCAGCCGGACCGTTACGATCAGCCCTCGTGACGAGCACGTTTGGCGAGATCTTCCGCATCACCACGTTTGGCGAATCCCACGGCCCAGCGGTCGGAGTGATCCTCGACGGTTGCCCTCCGGGGTTGGAAATTTCCGAGGACGAAGTGCAACGCGACCTCGATCGGCGCCGCCCGGGACAAAGCCGTCTCGTCACCCAACGCCAAGAAGCCGACGGAGTCGAGTTTCTGTCGGGCATGTTCGAGGGCGTCACGACCGGGACGGCGTTGGCCATGATGGTGCGTAACGCCGATCAGAACTCCGGGGCCTACGACCACCTGAAGGACGTCTACCGCCCATCACATGCCGACTGGACCTACCGAGCGAAGTATGGCGTTCGTGATCATCGTGGTGGCGGTCGGGCATCCGCCCGAGAAACCATCGGACGAGTGGCCGCCGCCGCCGTGGCTCGCAAGCTCCTCGGCCAGGCCCTCGGCATCGAAGTCCTTGCGTGGGTGAGCCAAGTCCACGAGATCGACACGGCGCTGGACCCATCGGAAATCACGTTGGCTCAGGTCGAGGCCGATCCCACCCGTTGCCCGGATCCCAAGGCCGCTGCGCTGATGACCCAAGCAATCGAACAAGCCCGGCGCGACGGAGACTCTCTCGGGGGTGTCGTCACCTTCGTGTGTCGCAACGTGCCAGCCGGTCTCGGCGAGCCGGTGTTCGACAAGATCGACGCCGATCTCGCCAAAGCGATGATGTCGCTTCCGGCCACGAAGGGTTTCGAAATCGGCAGTGGCTTCGCCGGAACCCGCCTGACCGGACTCGTTCACAACGATCCCTACGAACCGGGGCCCAACGGAAGTCCGATCCACACCAGCAACAACTCGGGCGGAGTGCAGGGCGGCATCACGAGCGGCGCCGACATCATCGGCCGGGTGGCGTTCAAACCCACGGCCACGATCTCCTCCGAGCAGAAAACGGTCACCATCGGCGGTGAGGCAACCACCTTGGCTGCGAAGGGTCGCCACGATCCGTGTGTACTCCCCCGTGCCGTACCGATGGTGGAGGCCATGGCGCTGTTGGTCATTGCCGATCATTGGCTCCGACAAACGGCAACCCGGTCTCTCTGACCGGTTCTGTTTCAGTCGATTTCGGGTGGGGCGTCATCACCGAACTCGGCCCCCGGCTCGTCGGGTTCGTCGCCCTCGCTGCTTCCGCCGGCATCTCGTAGGAACGCCTCGAGTTCGGCTGCGAGGTCGTCTCCGGAAGGCAAGAGTTCTTCATTGGAGTCGACCTGGCGTTCGAGCCGACCAACGTAGTCCTGGCTCTCGACGTCATCAGCGACGGCGGCGTCGACTCGTCGGAGCCACTCGCTGACGTCAGCATCGAGATCCTCGTATTTCGTTTCCACCCCGGTTGTCTGCTCGATGCGGCGAAGGAGCGCGCGAGTTGCCTTCGGACTCGGCGCCGCCGACACATAGTGCGGAACTGCGACCCGCAACGAAATCACGGGGAGCCCGTAGTGATCGAAACGCTCGTTGACGACGCCGACGACGCCCGTCGGCCCTTGGTAGGTGGGTCGCCCAAGACCGAGGCGGTCGGCGAGTTGTGAGTTCGCCGCACTGCCAGTGACACCGAGCGGGCGGGTATGCGGAACCATCGAGACCATCGCTCCGATCGTGGCCGAGATCTCGGCTCCACTGCGGCGAGCAACTTCGACGATCTGATCGGCGTAGGTGCGCCACAGGAGATGGGGCTCGACGCCGGTCATCACCACCAGATCTCGGACCCCGTCGGTTCGGCAGGCCCAAACGTTTGTCGTTGGCCACGCAATTTCTCGTTGTCCGTCCCGGAGTCGGACCTCAGGGCGATGATCCTGGAAGTTGAAAAAGTTCTCGCTGTCGATTTCGGCGATCTCCGTCGAGTCGGCGTGGTCTCGGATCCAACGGAGTGCATCGGTCGCCGAACCACCGGCATCGAACAGCCCGGCGAACGCCATCAACAGAATCGGTCGACGAAGGGGCGGGACAGTTCGCCAGGTGAGATCGGTCATCGCCCCAAGGATCGCGCATCTGAGGGGCCGAAGAGTATTCTCTGCCGCCATGTCGAACGATTGGTGGGAAAGTAGCCCGAAGCGGGCAGACATCGGCCAGGACTTCCTGCGGGTGTTCGTCGGGTATGGGCGATGACCACAGCTCGAATGTGGGGGTCAGCGCAGCGCCGACTCACAGATCGGGTCAGCGTTTTGATCGGCGACGAGAACGGGGCCTACCCCTCCGGCAACACCCTCCTCGTCGAGGGCGACGGCGAGACGGTGCTGATCGACCCATCGGTCACCGTCGTGGCTCGAGGAGGGGCCGGAGTGCCGGTGGATGCCATCATCAACAGCCACAGCCACGAAGACCACATGCCGGGCAATGGATTTTTCGCTGATTCTCGGGTTCACATCCATTCCGAGGATCTGCCAGGGGCCCAGAGCCTTGCGGGTTTGATGGAGGTCTACGGACTCACCGGCCAGGCTCGGGAAGACTTCTCCAAGCAAGTGCTGGACGAGTTCCACTACACGCCCCGACCCGACGCCGAAGGTTTCAGCGACGGCCACCAGTTCGATCTGGGCCGAATCACGGTCGATGCTGTCCATCTTCCTGGCCACACTCGTGGACACAGCGGCTTCCGCATCAGCGAAGGCATCTTCTTCCTCTCCGACATCGACCTGACGGGGTTCGGTCCCTACTACGGCGACGTGTGGAGTGACCTCGAGGACTTCGAGGCCAGCTTGCACAAGGTTCGGGATGAGGAAGCTGATTTCTATGTGACGTTCCACCACAAGGGTGTGATCGAGGGACGCTCCACGTTCGTCGAGATGATCGACCAGTTCACCGCTGTGATCGGTCGACGACACGACAACATGCTGGCCTTCCTGTCCGAACCAAGGACGTTGGACCAGATGAAGGACCACCGTTTCGTGTATCGACCGCACGTCGAGCACGTCTTCGCCGACAATGTCGAACTCCGGAGTGCGTCACTGCATGTGCAGCGCATGCTCGATCGGGGCGAGGCCACCGAGGTCGAGCCGGGCCGATTCAAGGCCACCACCTCCCGAACCAAGGGTTCCGCCACATGAGCACCAACGGTGGCAACGGCAGCCGAATCGATCGGATCCACCTCTTCGGGAGCGAAATCGCGCGGATGTTCAGCGATATCGATGATGTCTTCAGCGATCGCGAGATCATCAAGATCGAAACGGAAGATGAGTTCGTCGACGCCCTTCCCGACATCGAATGCCTACTGGGCTTTCGTATCCCGCGCGACCACTGGGCGCGGGCCAAGAACCTCCGACTCCTCCAGATTCCTGGGGCCGGGGTTGATTCGGTTCTCCCGGCCGACGGCCTCCCGGCGACGACGCAGATCTGCAACGCCAGCGGTTGCCACGAGCCCGAAATGCCGGAGTTCGTGATCGCCGCGATCAACGCGCTCGTCTACCGAATTCCGACGTTCGTCGAGCGGCAACAAGCGAAGACCTGGAAGATCGCTCGTCCGGCAGGACCGATCGAGGGTCGAACGTTGTGTGTCGTCGGCCTGGGAACGATCGGCCAGAGTGTGGCCCGCCGGGCAGCCGCCCTTGGTATGCGAGTGGTCGGCGTTCGAAACAGTGGTGAGCCGGTTGAAGGTGTCGACGTGGTCGTCACACCTGACCGGCGACTCGAGGTGCTGAGCGGGGCGGGCGCCGTGGTGGTGCTCACGCCGCTGACCGACTCCACGCGCTGCCTGATCAGCGGCCCCGAACTCTCCGTGCTCGCTCCAGGTGCCGTCTTGGTCGATGTCTCTCGAGGTGGGGTGGTCGACACCGACGCGCTGCTCGAGGCGCTCAGGTCCGGGCCTCTGGAATCCGCTCTGGTCGATGTCTTCGAAACTGAGCCTCTGCCGGAGGACAGCCTCCTATGGACGACGCCGAATCTCACGGTCACGCCCCACACCGCCGGCTGGTCGCGTGACTATTCCAACCGAATCCTCGACCTGATGATGAAGAACATGCAGGCCATCGAGAGCGGCGAACGGCCCCCGTCACTCGTCGACCAGACCAAGGGTTACTGAGACCCTCGGAATCAGCTGTCTTCGCTCACTTGGCGTTCGAGGAGTTCATCCACCTCCAGGCACAGTGAGAACGCCGTGACCACCGCCAGTTCGCTCGCCCCGCGGGAGAGAACCTCGTCCGACATACCCATGGCAACGAGCGAGATGACGAACTCGTCGTCGAGTGCTGCCGCTGCGCAACTCAGCGATGACTCTCGAATGCCTCCGGCCTGAGGAAGCAACGCAGAGTGGGCGATGATCTCGGACCCGACGCAGTCGACCAGTTCGGCCGCCATGGTTGCGACTGACTTCGACTCGGGCGAATCGGCGGCGAGGGCCACCGCGGTCGCGTCGTCCAGCTGGGATGCGGTACAGATTGCGTCCTCGGCGACAAGAGCGATTCCGGCTACCGCCGCCAGCTGCGTCACTCGTTCGGCCGTCGGGGCAACCAGTTCGTCGCTCAATGGAGTTCCTGCCGAACACCCAGCGAGCACTACTGCCGTAGTGGCAATCGCAACGGCGCTGTTTCGAAGCACGGTGGACCGAACTCTGGGCGTTACCCATCTCATCGGCGCCGACCCTAGTGCTGATCGACGGCAACGGCGCCGGGACTACTCGCCGGCGAAATCGACGGCGAGCTGTTGGATCTGCGACGCAACGCTTCCGTCTCGACCTCGCTCGAACCAGAGCTCTATTCGGGCCCGATCCATGGGACGTCCGAGGTAGAAACCCTGACCCACGTCGCAACCCATCTGACGGAGTTCGTTCGCTTGTTGCGGTGTCTCGATCCCCTCTGCGACCACGAGTGCGCCCATTGCGTGCGCGAGCTCGATGACCCCGGACAAGAGCGCATGAGCGTCGCCGGTCTTGCCCAACGTGTCGACGTACGTCTTGTCGACCTTCAACACATCGAAGGGCACATCACGAAGGTGGTTCAGACCGGCCGTACCGGTGCCGAAGTCGTCCACTGCGATCTTGATGCCGAGGGCCCTGAAGCGGTCGAGCTGTTCTCGGATCGAGTCAATTCCATCGAGCATGGTCGTCTCGGTCAACTCCAGCGTGAGAGCGGATGGGTCCACTCCACTCGCACGAATGATTTCGTGGAAGACATCGAATTCGTTGCTGTCTTCGAGCTGGCGGGCGGACACGTTCACGCTCATACCGAGGCCGAGCGCGTCCGGCAGTTCCTCGTGCCATGCGACCAACTGGCGGCAAGCTGCCTCGAGAACCCAGCGGCCCAGTTCGGTGATTGCTCCGGACTTCTCGGCCAGCGGAATGAACACGGCGGGCGAGATGTGGCCCCGCTCGGGATGTTGCCACCGCAGGAGGGCCTCGACCCCTTTGACCTGATTGGTGCTGAGCGAGAACAGGGGCTGGTAGACGACCGAGAATTGGCCGGCTGCGATTCCGGGGATCAGGTCTGCATCCAATTCGAAGCGCTCGGTTGCCGCCTCGCGCAGCCAACTCTCGTATCCAACGATGTGGGCCGAACCGACCTTGGCTTGCCGCACAGCGAGCGCAGCTTCCTCGAGAAGAGACACAGGGTTTTCGCGCCGATCGTTCGTCGAGGTGAATCCGATCGACACGGTGAGCGAATGTTGGCGCCCTCCAAGGGCGAAAGGCTCCTCGAAGACGCGGCTGAGTCGTCGAGCAAAGCTCTCCAACTCCGTCTGCGACTGCACCGTGGTGAGCACGACGAACGAGTCTGCCCCGAGTCGGCCGAGGCAATCTTCGTTCCGCAGACCCGAGCGGAGTCTGCCCGCGATCTCGATCAGGAGCTGGTCGCCGGTCTCGAATCCGAGGCTCTCGTTCACGATCTTGAAGTCGCGGACGTCAACGTGGACAACACCGATCTGCTCGATCTGCCGCATCTGCTGCAGGTGACGATTGAGCTCGTGTTGGAGTGAAGCCCGGTTGAAGAGCCCGGTCAGAGGATCGTGAAGGGCGGCGTGACGCATGCTCTCCTCGAGTTCGCGACGCTCCGTAATGTCGCGAACGGCAATCATCACGCCCTCGTCGTCCGCGACATCGAGCTCGTGGAACTTGATGGAAACCCATCGCGAATCGCCGTGGAGTGTTTGAAGTTCGGCTTCGGCGACTCGGCCGTCCAGCTCCGATCGGTCCAATCTGATCAGGTCCTGTAAATTCGCGATCGACTCGGGAGTGACGATTCCCGTGATGTGCGTTCCGATGAGGTCTCCGGCTTCATACCCGATCATGCGACTGCAATTCGGGCTGACGAAGGTGAAGCGAAGATCAGATGAGATGAGCGCGAACACGTCGTCGGACTGCTCGATCAGTGTGCGATAGCGGCTTTCCGAGCTGGTCAGTTGAACTTCGGCCATCTTTCGAGCATGGATGTCGGAGAAGCTCAGAACGAAGCCGGCGAGCTCTTCGTCAGCAGTCATGTCCCTGATCGACATGGCGAACCATCGATACTGCCCGTCGGCGTGGACGAACCGAACATCGACGGGTTCGATGGTCTCGCGTCGAAGTGAGAGATAGCGACTTGCGGTCTCGGCGTCGTCTTCGTTGATGTGGAAGAAGGGCGACTTTCCGACGAAGTCGCGTTCCACATAGCCGAGAAGTCGAGTCACGGTCGGACTGACCAGGGTGGTCTCCATGGAGATCGGGGCCACGAGCAGAACAACGTCGTTGGAGTCTTGGACCAGGTTCCGGAACTTGCGATTGGCTCGTTCTTGATGACGTTCCTCACGGAGATTCGCGGCAGTGAGTGCGAGTTCGAGCTGCGAGGTGACAGCTTGCAGGTACGGTCGATCGACCGAGGCAAGCGGTGTTGCCGAGGTCATCACAATCGCTCCCAACTCGACGTTTCGGAATCGGAAAACGCTGGCGAATCCAGACTGGCCATAGGAAACGCCCGGGATCTCAACGGGCTGTTCAGACTCGAGCTCGGAGGTGGGTGTTCTCTCGACGAGCTGATCGAGAACGGACTCATGCGGGCTTGGAGCGTCAGACAGACTCAGCGCCCGATCCACCTCACCTCGTCGATTGACCAGCGCGATCCATATGTCCTTGTTCGGGATGACTTCGGCCGCGGCACGAAGGGACCGGCCCACCATTTCTCCGGTGGAAGTCGACGACACGAGGTGTTCCCCCAGCCGCCTGAGTTCCTGCTCGCGACCGTAATCGTCGTCACGTTCACTGATCAGCAGCGCGAACCGCGCCAGCACCAGTGCCACGAAAAGTGCTGAGACCGCAGCTGCAGGCTTCGATCCGGGCCCGAGATCGCTGGACCGCAGCGCGATGACGCAAGGTGAAGCGATGAGAAAGGTTCCAGTGACCAACAATTGAGGAATCGCGATCCTTCGCCGTAGAGCGACCGTGCCGGGTCGAATCGCGTCGGTCTCGGTACTGCTCGCATTGCCGACGAATATCAACGGAATGAGCGCTGGAGTGCTCAAGAAGAGCCGCACCTCATCGCCCCAGACCGACAAGATTTCAAAGCCCTCGACGAACGCGGCAATGAAGATGGACGCTACGTACAACCTCAAGGTCGGAGTGGTGGCTGAACGTCCGAGGAACGAGAGGGCCCCGAGGAGCAGGAGGGGCGCGATGCCGAGCAGGGTTTCGTTGGGCACAAAGGACGGGTTGATGACGACGGCCGCTGTGAGTGCTGCACCCATGAAACCAGCAACGAATGCGCTCGACTCGAGAAGCGCTGTTCTATTGAGTTCGCGAATGCGTTCTCTTGCGAGAAACGCTGCTGCCAGCCCGCTCGCGGCGTAGGCAGCCAGAAACACGATG
Organism: Acidimicrobiales bacterium; assembly: GCA_037969565.1. Taxonomy (GTDB): domain Bacteria; phylum Actinomycetota; class Acidimicrobiia; order Acidimicrobiales; family SZUA-35; genus SZUA-35. The sequence goes on from JBBKXQ010000010.1 coordinate 17,400, forward strand.
TCCGAGCCGGTCCCTCCGGCATCTGATGTGAAGAGGATCTGGCCGATCGGGAAGAGCACCATGGCCACCGCCACAGCCACATGGACGAAGAACAGCCTCGACCTCCGGATCGCGGCCCGAATATTGGCTGCGAATGCCAGCGATGCCACCGCGACATACAGCGTCAGTCCACCCAGGACGCCGAAGGGCCACGCATAGATGACAGCAACCAGATAGCCGATGGCCGCAAGCGCGATAGTCCGACGAGACACGCCCCCCTATCGGCGCTCAGCTACTGCTATATAGCCCTTTGATCTAAATGATTTCGGCTCTGGGCTTGCGCCGTTCTTGCGCTCGGCGGTAGCGCTCGCTGCGGGCTCGCAGAGCCTCGATCAGATCGAGATCGCGCTCGCAACGCCTGATGTCGAGCATGACAGGGCGCTCGTTCAGTCGATGATCAATAGGCCCAAGGGGCACGAACGGCCCATAACCGTCGACTCCGAGATGTTTGTTGATTCCGCGCCACACCGAGTCGCCCATGATTGCGAAGATCGTTGTCTTTCCTCGCACCACACAGTCGAGCATGATCGCCCGATACAGCTCGAGCGCAACAATCGGATCCCGATTGATTGGGGCCGACGAGATGACTTCTACGGCTGTTGACAGATCCGTATCTCGCATCACGCTCATACCGAATTCGTCGAGCACTGCATAGTGAAACGTCTCGAAGCCGAACTCGCTGGCATCAACTGTCCGAAGAATTCCGGCGATCGGCCCTTCGGGTGGGACAATCAGGAGCCGGGAGATGTCGTCGACTCGCCGGCCCTGAAATGACCCGTCTGCACTGAGAATCCCCGCCTCTTCGAAACATCTGAACTCGAGCTCACAGGCTTCTTCAAAATCTGGATCGCCTACGACGATCGTTCGATAGGGCCGTTCCTTACCGTGGTATCGGGCATCGAGCACGATCTGGCTCACCGGCCCGATGACGCGATGCGTCGACGTGAGCCCGACGAGTTCGCCGACCGCGAGGTCGACGGGGAGCTCGGCTCTCAACGTGTTGACTCGCTCGGATTCGGGATCGGCGATACAGACGACTGCCTCATCCTCGACCACGAGTTCACGATCGAACGACGCAAACTGCACCGGCCCCGGGCCGAAGTCTCCAATCGGGGGCAGGTCGAGGTGAACGAAGCTTCGGTCACCGTGCCGAGACGACCCGATCACTTCTGAGATCAAGCACGCTGCCCCTTTCAGCAGTTCGGAGCTGCAATTGATGGACACCTTGCCGGCGATGTGAGGACCGGACGTCACACCATCCTGCATGCGTGCCGCCAACGCCTCGAGCGATGATACGCCACCAGAAATTCTCAGCGACCTGATGGGCACCGAGCCTGGACCCAGAAGACCTGGGACCGCGAAGAGATCATCCAAGAACGAATCGTCAGGACCCACCGCAAGTCCGATTGAGACCACTCGCGACCTTTCAGCGGCATCGAGGACGACGAGCAACTCCTCGTGGCTGATCGGAATTTCCGATGTGAGCGCCACGACGACCTCGACATCGGACCCATGAGCGATCACCTTCTCCAGCTCCGCTAGGGAGGCAACGGCAAACGTTCGCACGTCAAGCGCTCGTGCAGCCGCTATGTCCTTGTGGGACTTGACGGCAGCCATGAACGCGATTGCTGACGGAGACACTCCGTTTCGTATGAGGACGACGACTTCTCCGATGGAGGACGCGTCGAAGTCCACGTCCTCGCCGGCCAACAATCGAATGATTGCTCGACTCGAGTTCCAACTCGGGCTGTATCTGATCTCGACGTGAGGGCACTTCGACCTGACATCGAAGAGATTGAGCAACAACTTCTCGGGATCGATGACGAGTGCGGGGGTAGGCGTTCGCTGCGTAATGACCGCGTCGCGGGCACGTTCGGCGGCGACGTGATTGAGGGGGATCATGTCGTCTCCATGGAGCTATTCGGTTGGTGGATTTCGGATCTTGGGTACCGGGACGCCCACCCGGGTTTGCCACCCGCCACGACGCTAGGCACCGACCGTCGTCTACGGGAACGAGCAGAATTGACTCATGCACCGGCACAGGTTCGTCAGTTCGACCACTGAACGTGATAATGGCCGGTCAATTCGTCACGTAGAGAACGCACGATCATCACGAAGCGTGGCCTGTCATCCCTGTCCGCCTTGCGATAGTTTGACAGCCGAAGCGTCTCGCTCCGTCTCGTCGAGCGACATCAACTCGGAGGAACCGTCAAAATGGAAAACGCTGTCATCGTCGATGCGGTCCGCACACCAATGGGCAAGCGGAACGGTCGTTTGAGTGGTTGGCACCCTGCCGACCTGGCCGCCGAGGTGCTCAAGGCGCTTGTCGATCGAAACAATCTCGACCCGGCGATGGTCGACGACGTGATCATGGGTTGCGTGATGCAAGTCGGTGCCCAAGCGCTCAACGTTGGGCGTAACGCCGTTCTGACTGCCGGGTGGCCCGAGACTGTTCCGTCCACCACGGTCGACCGTCAGTGCGGTTCCTCACAACAGTCGGCCCATTTCGCCGCACAAGGTGTGATGGCAGGCGCCTACGACATCGTGGTCGCCGCTGGCGTCGAGGTGATGAGCCTCGTTCCCATGGGAGCCTCGGTGATGACGAAAGATCTCGGCTTTGCCTTCACCGACGCGATGAACGAGCGCTACGCAGATGTCGGAGGGCTGGTCCCCCAGGGAATCGGGGCCGAGATGATCGCCGACAAGTGGGGCATCTCCCGCGAAGACCTCGACGCATTCGCGGCAGAGAGCCAGTCTCGAGCGGCCCGGGCCCGTGACGAAGGTCGATTCGACAACGAGATCATCCCCGTCGCCGAAAAGATCCTCGACCGCGAGAACGGCAAGGTGGTGGTCACGGGCGAGATCGTCAGCACCGACGGGGGGATTCGCGAGAGCACTCCCGAGAAGCTGGCGACGCTGAAGCCGGCGTTCAAACCCGACGGCAAAGTCACGGCTGCCAACAGCTCGCAGATCACCGATGGCGCCTCGGCGGTCCTCATCATGAGTGAAACCAAAGCCAGGGAGCTCGGCCTGAAGCCACGAGCGCGCTTTCACAGCTTTGCCCTCGCCGGCGTCGATCCCGTCACGATGTTGACCGGCCCGATTCCCGCCACCACCAAGGTGTTCGAGAAGAGCGGGCTCACCGTCGACGACATCGACGTGTTCGAGGTGAACGAAGCATTCGCCTCCGTGGTGCTGGCTTGGGAGAAAGAGCATCACCCCGACATGGAAAAGGTCAATCCGAATGGCGGAGCGATCGCTCTCGGTCACCCACTCGGATGTTCCGGGGCACGACTGATGACCACGATGTTGAACGAGCTCGAGCGCACCGGTGGTCGCTATGGACTACAGACCATGTGTGAAGGTGGCGGAATGGCCAATGCCACGATCATCGAGCGAATGGACTGACCCGGGGATCGCCGAAGGGACCGACTTGACCGAGGGAGTTACACTCGGTAGCAGTGTCTGACTTCGAACCAACCACCGACTTTCCCGAATCGGTCGACAACGAAGACGCTCCGGTTCGATCGGAAGCGGCAATTCGAGACGAGCGGGTTCAGCTTCGCCGCCGCACCGCCCTCCGCGTGTTGGCGATCGTGGTCTTGGCGGGCCTGCTCGTCTCCGGACAACCGATCATCAATTCACTGATTGCCGTGGCTGCCGGGTATTTGATGCTGGCCGTCGGTATCCGCATCATCGGCGCCTTCGCCCGTCCGATTCCCGAGGCGCCTCCAGCCGGTGAACTCCGTCGGGTCAAGCTCACCTATCGATGCCCGACCTGTGGTGCCGAGTTGCGAATGACGCTGGCCAATGATCAGGTTCCGGCCCCGCCCCGTCATTGTCAAGACGAGATGGAACTCACGACCAATCTCGACGATCTGCTCTGATTCATCGGCTCCGATCCACCGATCGGCACAGAACCGCAGGCGGAAATCGGGTGCTTCTTGGCCGGAAAGTCAAGTTCCAATATGGCGGAACACCCGACGACTCGAGTGGCGGTCATACACAGGGCCTTTTCGGATGCCACGAAAATCGGCTTCGTACTGCCTATTTTGGTCAACGTTGACGAACGATGAAATCCACAGGGTGTGGATATATGCGTGTCGCGTCACCCAACCGTCATCTTGACGACATCTTGACGAACGGTTGCCACTGACCGACAAATTTGACCGCGCTTGGTGACGGCCGAACGATGTCGGTGATCTGCGGTCCAACCGTATTGCGGTCCAGTCGTCGCGCGATTCAGCGGTACTGCGTTGCGGCGATGATGCCGCCCAACACCAGGCCGAGACCGCCGAGCAGATACCAGTTCGACGGCATTCCGAGAAACTCGATCGTGTAGTTGAGGAGAATCAGAACAATCCCGCCGGCCAAAAGCCCGAACATCACAACCGGCACCCACGTCGGGGATGGTGCCTGGTAGGTGGAGCCCGGGCGGGCATCACCGGTCGGGCTCGGCGTGGTGCCCTTGGGAGTGGTTCGACTCGTTTGCTTGTGGCGTGCCATCGCCGGGGAGGATAGCGCTGATGCTCTCGACGCGTTCGGACCAGTGGCCTTGTGGAGGCACCGAACTGCCGGATCTCGGCGTGCAGGATCTCGGCGTCAGCCGGATCGATCGGCCGGAATCTCCGGAGTCCGCCAGCCGGCGACCGCTACTCTGGACGAATGGGCCCACGGATCCTCGTGATCGACAACTACGACTCGTTCGTGTACATCCTCGTGCAGTACCTCGGTGAACTGGGCGCAGAGCCGATCGTCGTCCGCAACGACGAGATGACCGTCGACCAACTCGTCGCCCTCGAACCCGATGGCATTCTGATCTCTCCCGGACCCGGAACGCCCGACGACGCCGGCGTTTCGATGGCCATCATCGAACGGCTCGCGGGAGTGCGCCCGGTCTTCGGCGTGTGCTTGGGGCATCAGTGCATCGGCCAGGTCTACGGAGGTGACGTCGTGCGGGCCCCGGAGTTGATGCACGGCAAAACGTCGATGATGGTGCACCAGAATGTCGGCGTGTTCACCGGACTCGTCAACCCGCTCGAGGCCACCCGATACCACTCATTGATCGTCGAGCGGACCACGCTTCCGTCGGTGCTCGAGATCACCGCAGAAACCCGTGACGGGCTGATCATGGGTATGCGCCATCAGGACCACGACGTCGAAGGTGTGCAGTTTCACCCGGAATCCGTCCTGACGATGTCGGGGAAGGAGCTTCTCCAGAATTTCCTGGACCGTTGCTCCGCTCCGGTCTGATCAGACCCTCCGGATCAAGAAGCTGCGCTTTGTCCGGGAAACCAGGTCCCCGACGTGGGCTGCTCAGTGCGATGTCCGATCCTCAGCCGGCGGTGATCGCGTCGAGAGCTGCGATCAGTGCACCGCTCGTCTCGTTCCCGACGAGCCCGGCCTGCATACGGTTCATCATGTAGGTGAGGGTGATTCGGTTGTCGAGGTCGTTGAGAACGATCGATCCGCCCCAACCGCCCCAGAAACATTTCTTGCCGGTTGTCACGCCGACCGGATTGTCTGCTGCGGCGAGGCAGTAGCCGAGGCCGAAGCGAACCGGGACCATCAGCACCTGGTCGACCCCGTGCCATTGCTCCTCGAAAATTCGATCGATCGTTTCCGGCGACAGGATCTGTACCCCGTGCGAGCTCCCGCCGTTGGACACGACGGCCTGGATTTGTGCCACCGAGCGGGCGTTGCCGTGGCCGTTGGCCGCACCGATGGTGGCGGCACGCCAGGCGTCGGTGTGGGCGATGGTGGCATCAGGGAGGGGTCCGGTGAACGTCTTGAACATGACGCTTTCGGGGTCGAGGTCGGGAGGCAAAGGCAGCGGAGGCGGAGGCAGAACATTCGCGATCCGCGAGTGGTTCTCCGGCGGGGACCCGATGGTGAAGTCGGCCTCGAGCGGGCCGGCGATCTCCTCGGCAAAGTACTGCTTGAGCCCGCGACCGTCGATGCGGCGGATGACCTCGCCAACGAGGTGCCCCTGATTCAGGGCGTGGTATCCCGACGCCGAACCCGGTTCCCACCATGGGGCCTGGGTGGCGAGCATGGCCGTTGCCTTCTCGTCGTCGAGGATGTCATCGGGAGCGACTGGCTGCGCCCACGCGGAAACGCCCGACGTGTGCGACATGAGGTGACGGACCTCGATGTCGGCCTTGCCTTGCGCCGCGAACTCGGGCCAGTAGGTGGCAACCTTCTCGTTCGGGTCGAGCTTGCCGTGGTCCATCAGGTGCAGCGCGGACAGAGCAGTCATCGTCTTCGTTGTCGACCACACATTGGTGATGGTGTCGGCCTCCCACGGGCGAGTGCGGGCCTCGTCGACCCATCCGCCCCAGACATCGGTCACCAGCTCACCGTCCACGGTGACGGCGAGCGATGACCCGAGGTCGTAGTCAGCGTCGAGCTGCTGGTCGATGATGTCGACCAGTGGCTGGAATCGCGAATCCGATTCGCCCCCGAGTGTTGCCATGACTTCCCCCGTTCTCGGCCGGGACCGTGTGCTCCGGCACGGGCGACCGTAGCCGACCAACGTCGATCCGAAAAAGCGGCCACCGGGTCACCACACCGAAACGGACCGTTCCGACGCTACGAGGCCTCAGGCACCCACAACCTGCGAATCAAGAGCTCTCTTGCGGCGAAACTCAGCCCGACGCCGTCGACGATGAGGTCGGTGCCTGTGTGGTCGTGGTCGCAGCCGTTGTCGACGTGGTGGGTGGCGCCGTCGTGGTCGTCGCCGCAACCTCGACTCCGATACGAATGGTGACATCGGATCCGACAACGCGGTCTTCGCTGGCTGCGGGATCCTGCGAGATCACCTTGCCGGCGTCGGGGGATCCAGCGGCGACGTCCTGGGTTTCAACAATCGGATTGAACCCCTTGTTGAAGATCGCCTGTTCGGCCGCCGCTTGGGTGAGTCCGACAACCGATGGCACGAGGGCAGTTTCCGGGCCCGACGAGATGAACAGAATCACTTGACGTTCGATGGAAACCGGGGTTCCGGGCACAGGATCAGTGCGGATGACCTTTCCTTCCTCCACCGTGCGCGAGCTCTCGAAGCGGACGGAGGGGGCCGGAAGATTGAAGCTGCCGAGCTGGTTGCTGGCTTCGTCGAGAGTGAGCCCGCGAACGTCGGGAACGTCGACTTGCGCCGGACCAGTGCTGATCGTGAGCACGATCAGCGCATCGCTGTTCACTTCCTGGCCCGGTTCGGGCGACATGGCGATCACGATGCCTTCATCGAACTGATCGGACGCTTCCCGCTTGAAGTCGATTCGAAGTAGGAGCGCTTCGAGAGTTGCCCGAGCTTGCGCTTCCTGTTGACCGAGGACATTCGGGAGAAGGACGGTTTCATCGGATTGGCTCACCTTGATCTGCACGGTGGAGCCGACCTCGGCCTCGGAACCCTGGCGCGGTGTTTGGTCGAAAACCACACCGGCCTCGACTGCGGCATTTGCCTCGAACTGGGCGTCGACCAGGAAGCCGACATCCGTGAGAACTCGAGTTGCGTCTTCTTGATCGAGGCCGATGACCACGGGCACCGGGGCGAGTTCGGCGGAAGGATCTCCGTTGCCATCACCGCCGCCGAGAGCCAAAGCGATGTAGAGGACGATCCCGCCGAGAGCGACGAGCAGAATGGCGAGCATCCCGAGGAACACCCCGTTGCGGCGCGGGGGCTCGTAGTACTCCTCGCCTTGCATGTCGTATTGCGCGGCCGCGGCCGCAGGCATCGCACGAGTGGTGTCGATCACCGCACGCTGCTGAATGGTTGCCATCGGAGCCGCCTCGATCGGCGCCCCGACTGATGGGGCGGGAGCCGCCGCCTGCGCCGGCGGCTCGGAACCGACACCAACGAGTGGGTGACCCTCGCGGAAGCGACGGAGATCGGAGCGAACATCCTCGGCCGAGGCGTAGCGCTGGGCCGGATTCTTGGCCAACAACCGGGCGATGACTGCCTCGAGCGACTTGGGGATCGACGGATTGATCGACGTTGGTCGAGGCGGAGCCTCTTGGACATGTTTGTAGGCGATGGCCACTGGCGACTCGCCGGTGAAGGGCGGTCGGCCGGCCACCATCTCGAACAACACGATTCCGAGCGAATAGAGGTCGCTTCGAGGATCGACGTTCTTCCCTTGGGCTTGTTCGGGAGAGAAATACGTTGCCGTACCCATCACCGAGCCCGTTTGAGTGAGCTCGTCACCGCCACCAAAAGCTCGGGCGATTCCGAAGTCGGTGACCTTCACCTGCCCATTGGGGGTGATGAGGATGTTCCCGGGCTTCACGTCCCGATGGACGGTGCCATTGCGATGAGCGAAACCGAGCGCGGCCGCGACGTCGGTGGAGATCTCGGCTGCTCGATCCGGGTGAAGTGGTCCTTCGGCACGGATGACCTCGGCCAGGCTCCGGCCTTCGACGTACTCCATGACGATGAAGTAGGTGTCGTCGTGCTCGCCCCAGTCGTAGACAGCAACGATGCTCGGGTGGTTCAGGTTTGCCGCGGCCTGGGCCTCGCGTCGAAACCGTTCGACGAAAGACGGCTCGGCGGCGAACTGAGGAAACAGGACCTTCACAGCGACCGGCCGGTCGAGGAGTGAGTCGCGGGCCAAGAACACGTCGGCCATTCCGCCGCGCGCGATACGTCGATGAAGTTCGTACCGGCCATTCAAGACCGGACGGGCGGCGGAGGCGTCAGTCACAGCGGCACAAGGTTAGTGATAGTGAGCGGCGAACTCGCGTCTGGTGCGCGGAGGGAGAATGGGAGGCGATCATCGGTTGAAATGGGCGGCGATGACGGCGCCGACGATCGGGGCGGCCGTACGACCACCGGTTTGGTCGCTGCTGTCGGTGTTGGACTCGACGAAGGCGGCAACGACTAGCTCGGGTTTGCCCCCTTCAGGCCCGGCGAAGGCGATCGTCCAGGCGTGAGACTTCGGAGGATCGGTACCGATTTGAGCAGTGCCGGTTTTGGTCCCGACAGAAACACCAGGAACCAGAGCGGCACCTCCAGTGCCGTTGGTTGCGGCCTGGATCATCGCCGTCCGGAGGTCGGCGGCTGTGCTCGATGAGATCGGGTTGAGCCACGAATTCGGATTGGGTGACGAGACGGTCTCCCCTTTGGCGTTTCTCACTTCGCTCACCAGGTACGGAGCCATGATCTGGCCATCGTTGGCCACCGCGGCCGCCACCAAGGCCATCTGGAGCGGAGTGGCCGACACGTCGTTCTGGCCGATCGATGCCTGGGCCAGGGCCGCGCTGTTCTCGTAGACGCCAGCCGGAATCTCCACACTCGGTGAGCGGACCTGTTCGCCGAAGTCTGTGGGGAATCGACTGGCCACCGCGCCCGGAATGTCGAACGGTGGAACAACGTTGAACCCGAACGCCTGCGCCATGTCGATCATGGCGGACGGTCCGACCTGCTCGGCACCGAGTTGGGCCATACCCGTGTTGCACGACACCCGAATCAGATCGATCAGCGGGCCACCGCACGAACTCCCACCAAAGTTGGCAATCGGGCGCGAGGTGAGCGGTGGTGTGTAGCCGCTCGACACTGGCACCGATGGGCTGGTGAGAGAGACGAGACCGTTCTCGAGGGCGGCAGCGGCGGTGACGATCTTGAACGTGGACCCCGGAAAGTAGATCTCTCGAAAGGCCTTGGCCCGGAGCGGGTTGCCCTCGGTTTCGATCAGGGTCGAGAAGGTCTCGTTGACGGCGGTTCCGTTGTGAGAGGCCAGCAGGTTGGGATCGAAGCTGGGCCAGCTCCACATGGCCAGAACGGCCCCGGTGCGGGGATCGAGGGCCACGACCGAACCACTTCGCTCGCCAAGCGCGTCACGAGCCACTTGCTGCAGTTCGTGGTCGAGCGTGAGCACGAGGTCGCCCGTCGGTTGATTTTGACCAAGCAGATTCGAGAGGCCGCTCAGTTGGAGACCGGGGGTGCGGCCCGACAGCTCGTCGTTGAACGTGCGCTCGACTCCTTCTGCCCCGATGTTGAACGAGAGGTAACCCACCGTGTGGGCATACAGCTCACCGTGGGGATAGACCCGCAAGCGCTCGAACGGTCCGCTCGACGGGTCTGATCGGGCGACGACGACCCCGTCGCTGGTCACGATGAAGCCACGATCGCGGCCGAAATCTCGTTGCACGGTTCGCGTGTTGGCCGGGTTCTCCCGCAACGCCTCGGCGTCGAACACCTGGATCCGATTGAGCTGCACGAACAGCAGCAGAAAACACCCCATGAGGATCAGGGCCACGTGGCGAATCGATGAATCCATCAGGCGGACACCCCTGCCGGCCGTTCTGCGCCGGCTTGGGCGGAACGCGGCCGATTGGTTCGGTCGGAGATTCGAATGAGCAGCGCCAGGACGATGTAGTTCGAGATGAGTGACGAACCCCCGTAGCTCACGAACGGCAGGGTGACGCCGGTGAGTGGAAGCACTCGGAGCACGCCGCCGATGATCACGAACGCCTGGAAACCGAGCAAGGACGTGAGACCGGCGGCCAGTAGTTTCTCGAACGGGCTGGTGGCCTGCGTTGCCACGCGAAATCCAGCCCCGACGAACAAGAGGAAGGTGGCGAGCACGGCCGTGGCGCCGAGCAGGCCGAGCTCCTCACCGACGGCGGCGAAGATCATGTCGGTGGCGGCGAAGGGAATCTTTCCCGGGGTCCCGAGACCGAGGCCGGTGCCGGTGAGGCCACCGTCGGCCAACGCAAAGGACGCCTCGACGATCTGGAACCCTGCACCCTTCGGATCAGCGAACGGATCGATCCAGATCTCCACTCGGTTTCGTACATGCCCGAACAGTTGGTAGGCAACCGAGGCACCGGCGGCGAAGAGAACCGCGCCGGTCATGACGTATGCCGATCGGGCCGTGGCGACGTAGACCATCACGACGAACAGGGTGAAGAACAGCAGCGACGAGCCGAGATCTCGTTCGGCCACCATGACGACCAGGGCGACACCCCAGGCGAGGAGTAGTGGACCGAAGTGCTTCACATCAGGGAGGTGCAGCGGACCGAGACGACGGGTGCTCACCGACAGCAGTTCCCGCTTGTCGACGAGGTAGCCGGCGAGGAAGGCGGCGAGAACGATCTTGGCGAACTCACCGGGCTGAATCGAGAAGGGTCCGACGTGAAGCCAGATACGGGCGCCGTTGATCTGCACCCCGAGTTTCGGAACAAGCGGCAGGAGCAACAAGATGACGCCGATGAGCGCGAGCGTGTAGCGGTAGGGAGCAAGTCGTCGAACATCACGAACGACGACGAGCGTGGCGGTGAAACCGACCAAACCGATCAGCGTCCAGGCCGCCTGACTATCGGCCAACCCTGGATTCAGCCGAGCGATCACCGCGTATCCGAGTCCGTTCAAGAGCGCGGCGAGTGGAAGCAGCAACCCGTCTGCGTGCGGAGCGAGGCGACGAACGACGATGTGAGCCGAAAAGAGCATCAGCACGACCATCACGAGGAACGGCACGATGTTGGCTGGGAGATCGGCGACGCGGCCGAGGCTGGTCAAGCCATAGGCGGCGACCGTGATGATCGAGGCGAGGACCAAGAGGCCCAATTCGACTGTGCGAGGCCTCACGTCAACCGGCCCCGGCTTCGACCCGCCCCAGACGGTCGACGAAATCGCTGACGTCGTCCTTCGAACTCCATTGCGTGTTCTGATCGAGCCGTTGAGACGAAGCCTCGTCGAGGTCCTCGGTTGGAATCCCGGTTCGTTCGATCAGTGTGGGCTCGATCCACAGAACGCCACCCGGTCTTCCTTGGAAGATGACGACTTCTCCGTTCTCGTCGGCCGCGAAATAGCTGTTCCCGGCAAACCAATTCACACCCAGGAATGCGATCAGGGCCACGACGACGAACGCCACGAAGAGTGCGATGCTGCGGCGTCGATTCGATCGCACTTCGGGCTCGACATCCCACAGCGCAGCGATTGGTTGCGTCGGGTTCGGCTCGATGAAGTCGGGCTCGGCGACCATCACGTCGATCGGCCGCACACGGGGGTCGGCGTCTTCGTCGACGAGATCGATGATGACGACGCTCACGTTGTCGCGGCCACCGCCCTGGACGGCCAGAGCGACGAGTTGGTCAGCGACCTCGGCCGCATCGTCGATCTCGGCCAGTTTCGCTGCGATGTCCTCGGCCGGCACCTCGTTGATCAGACCATCGCTACACAGCAGCAGGCGGTCGCCGGGCTGGGCATCGAGTTCGAACGAGTCGATCTCGACCGGTTCGCTGAGCCCGACAGCGCGGGTGACGATGTTTCGCTTTGGATGGGTTTCGGCGTCGGCCCGGGAAATGCGACCCTGCCGAACGAGTTCCTCCACCAACGAGTGATCCACCGTGATCTGCTCGAAAACTCCGTCCCTCAGTCGGTAGGCCCGGCTGTCGCCAACGTTGACCACCGTGACGGTGCCCTCTTCGGCGTGAAGTGTGGCGGCGACGACGGTGGTACCCATGCCGTGGAGTTCGGGCCGGCTGCTTTCCTCGTAGACCTTGCTGTTGGCATTCTGCACGACGTCGAGAAGTTGCTGGCGGCTGATGACGCCGGAAACCTCGAGCAACTCGCCGATCACGATCGAGGCTGCTTGCTCACCACCTTTGTGGCCCCCCATGCCGTCGGCCACGGCGCCGAGGGACGGAGAGAACATGGCCCGGTCTTGGTTGACTTTGCGGATGGCGCCCACATGGCTGACCGCCGCACCTTCCATTCGGATCATGACCGAAAACCTTCGAGCATCCGGGCGACGATCATCGGAGCTCCATGACCGTGCTACCGACCTGGACCACGTCTCCGGGCGCGACAACGACCGGCGCTGTCACCCGTTTGCGATTCAGGTACGTTCCGTTCGTACTCCCGAGGTCCTCCACGACCACGCCGCTCTCGGTCATCGAAATCTTGGCGTGGAGTTGGGAGATGAAGGTGTCGTCGAGGGTGATCTCACATCCTGCGGCCCGGCCGACCGTGAGCGATCCCCGAACGGGGTAGGCGGCTCCTGCCAACTCTGCCGGCTCGACGATGACGATGGTGGCGGCATCGGCCTTCTTCGGCCGGAGCGCTCGTTTCGACTTCGTCGGCTTGCCGCCCGTTTCCTGCCGGGGCTCGCGCCGCCGACCGGGTGATGAGCTGGCAAACCACGTGGCCTGGAGGACGCGAAAGAAGAACAGATAGAGCAGCGCCAACAGGCACCAGCGGAGAAGAGTCAGGAGTGCTTCAGACACAGCGGTGCAACAGTACTGACCGGCGAGCGCTTGGGGGTGGGCACTCGTCGGTTTCGCCGGACGACCTGACGGTGGCAGAACAGGAGCCGATCGATCTCATCGAAGGCGAAAACGGAGCGAGATGGTTCCGAATGTGATTTCGTCACCGTCTCGCAGCAGTTGACGCTGGACTCTCTGTCCGTTCACCTTGCTTCCGTTCGTGGATCCGAGGTCGACGAGTTCATAGCTGTCGCCGTCGAGGTGGAGTTCGGCGTGCTGACGCGACGCGTTGGGGTCGGTGAGGATGACCGTGCTCTCGGGGAGACGCCCGATGGTTGCCGGTTCGTTGGTGAGGGCGACGACTTGGCCATCGGGCAGGTCGAGATAGGCGATGTAGTCGGACGCAATCCCCTTCTCATCGAAGATGGCGTCGACCCGGAACATGCCGATCGTCAGCCCGTCGTCTTCGAGAAGTTCCAATTGGACCGGGCCCAGGAAGCGCAAGTTCTCTTCCGTGGCGTGTTCGCGGATGGTGCCTCGGAGCTCTCTGATCAGCGACTCTTGGATCTGGGCGAACCGCTCGTGATCTTTCGGGGCCAGACGGATGCGATAGTGATTGGGCCCCACCGGTCGGCCATGCACATCGAGGGTGCGGTTCGCATCGAGGTCCTTCACGAGCCGGCGACCGATTTCGACGGGTTGGAGACCGGTGCGAAATGCTCGAGCGAACATGCCTTCCACCAGGCGTTCAAGACGATCTTCGAAGTTCCGCAGAGCCATGAATGCAAACCCTAATGGCGGTCGCACGAGCCGAACCCTCGGCTACCCTCAGCGCTTCCACTTTGCGCGAGTGGCGGAATTGGCAGACGCGCTAGATTCAGGTTCTAGTGTCCTAACGGACGTGGGGGTTCAAGTCCCCCCTCGCGCACGATTGTGAAGTCTGAGTGATCTGGAGTCCTCTACCGTCGATTTCGGCGGTGGACGACTCCAGAATCAGAAGCTGGCCTCGCTTGGTGGGCCCGCTTGACGGCCGTTCATGGGGCGGCAGTCACGGTGATCGTGACGGTTGCGATCGAGCAGGCACCCGCGGTATCGCAGATCTGATAGGTGAAGGAGTCGGTCCCGACGAAGTCCGGCATCGATTCATAGAAGACCTTCATCCTGTTGACGCCAATTTCACGAGCGTGGGACGGTGCACCGATGATCGTCAACGTGTCTCTGTCAATGGGGGCGCTGCCGGCGGAATCGTTCGCGAGCACCTCGATCTTGGCGTAGAAGCCAGCCTTCACGGTGGCAGAATCGGCGAACGCCAGCGGTCCGCCTGGAAGATCCTGCACAACTGCGACCACAACGTGTGTGATCGGCGGACTCATCCCCACCAACACCTACACCGTCACCGTGGTCGCCTCGACCCGGAACGGGTCCAGTCCGGCATCCACCGGCGTGACCATCACCACCCCAGATGGTCCGTACCGACCCGGTGACGATCAGATCATCCGCCTCTATCAAGCCGCTTTCAACCGCAGCCCTGACACCGCCGGTCTCGCCTACTGGGCCAACCAATACCGCACCGGTGTCAGCCGCACCAACATCGCCGCCGCCATGCTCGCCTCGGCCGAAGCGACCGACCTCTACGGCACCGCACCCAGCAACCTCGACTACGTCAACAAACTCTACGACAACGTGCTGGGCCGCCCCGGCGAACAAGCCGGCGTCGACTACTGGGTCAGCCTCCTCACCACCGGC
>JBBKXQ010000011.1:0-2835 GCA_037969565.1 Acidimicrobiales bacterium
ATGCCCATGGAGTACCTCACCCCCAAGATCGAGGACCGCGCCGTCGCAGTCCAACTGGCTCTCGCTGATCGCGGCCAGCATCGAGCGCCATCGATCCCGGACCTCCTGATTGCCGCAACCGCCGAATCCGCCGCGCTGACTGTCCTGCATCTCGACAAGGACTTCGAGATCATCGCCAAGATCACCGGTCAGCGCGTCGAGCGACTCGCCGTCCCGGCCAAGACCTGACCACGATTCCCATAAGTGCGCTCGTTCCGCACGGCGCACGGAGGCACGCATATCAACGGCTTCCCGATCGGCTCCAACCTGCGCTCTATCGGCACATCGGATCGGTCGATGCCGCTCAGATTGTGCGGGCTTCGTCCGCACCCGACCGGGCGCTCTCCGCGGCCCGAACTGCGTGCGCCACCTCAGCGGCGTCGGGAATATTCGGAGCGGTTTCAGTTAGTTGGCGGTGGCAGCAAGACGATGAAGGAACATTGGCCAGCCGGCCTGGTGTGAGGTCAGGTGTTCATCTGGAAGATTGCGGTGTTCGACGTTGACGCGGGTTCCGGCAGGGATCGGAGCAAAACGAAACTCGACCTCGGTAGATCCCGGCGGAATAGTCTGAGAGCCTGCATGACCCCACGAAACCAGGATTCGTTCGGGGTGCACGACTTCAAGAAAGCGGCCACGGACGGGAATGCCCTCGATGTCGAGCGTGAACTCGCCACCGGGTCGCGCGTCGAGCACAGCATGCTCGCCGATCCATTCGATGATGGCGGCCGGGTTGGTGAAGTAGCCAAAGACGTGGCTGGGTGTTGCGGCGACGTCGATCGATGTCGAGAAGCTGGAGCTCATCGGTCGTTGTTCTCGATCGCGGCTTTGAGTCCTTCGAGTTTGCTCGGCCACAGTTCAGCCACGAACGTCTGAATTGAATCGAACGCGTCAGGGTCGACGACGTAGAGGCGGCGTTGCCCATCTCGACGCACAGCCACGAGACCGGCTTCTTTGAGGACTTGTAGATGATGGGACACCGCTTGCTGGCTCGCGTTGCAGTGCTCGGCGATCTCTCCAACTGAATGCGCTGTGTCGCGCACGAGCCGGAGAATGTCCTGCCGCTGCGGGGCGGCAAGCGCTTTAAAGATCTCCTCGGCTGGCATCTCAAGAGCCTGCCGCCCGTACCAGGAAAACACAAGTCGATGTTTGTAGAAATATATACAAGTGATAGCTTGTGCAAGAAGACACTTGTAGCTACCGCAACATTGCTCCTTGGAGGGACCCATGCCAGACATGCGAGAAATCAACAATCACGTCATCACCGAGTTCCGCGCCAACGATGGCGCCCTCAGCGGGCCGATGGCTGGAGCACCAATTCTGTTGCTCACCACGACCGGACGACTGAGCGGCACCAAGTTCACGACACCCGTCGGGTTCGTTGACGCAGGGGGTCGCCTCGCCGTTGCGGCAGCCAACGGAGGAGCTGACACCAATCCTGATTGGTATCAGAACCTGATCGCAGACGAGAGCGTGACGGTCGAGGTTCCAGGGGCAACAATCGATGCGCGCGCTACTCCTGCCGAGGGGAACGAGCGAGACCAATTGCTCGAGCTGCTCAGCACGTCGCTCCCAGGCATGTCTGACCACATCGCAGCGACCACGCGACCGATCCCTGTCGTCATCATCACCGAAGCTGACAACCGCACCTGAACCGACAAGAGTGGCCAGTCGTCCAACTCCGGCGCTCAACGGCGTATGAGGGCAGCCTGTGCAGGCTTCTCCCATGCACCCATATCAGCGAACTCCAAGCGGCGGGTACACCATCCGATAGCGGCACGTATTCCGTCCTCACGAACACTCATATCGGCGTGTGGTCGGCTCCCGAGAAGTGGCGCCGGCTGTCGACTGGGTACGAGCCGATCTGCGACGGGTCGGGCAGCTCCGCGCCTGCGCCGAAGGATGCTTGGGCCGTGAGCGTTCGCTTGGCTTTGCTCACGGGGGCATTCTGCGTGCGCAGTGTCGAAAGCGCCGGCCGTGGTCGCGTTGTAGGGTTTTGCGATGAACGCACGAGCAGACGAGCTTCGCTCCGAGGTACTCGCGTTGCCCGATGACGTCCGCGCTGAGCTCATTGTTGGCATCCTCGACAGTCTCGACGATCGCTTGGTCGTCGACGATCAGGACGACCTCGACCGCGTGTGGGCCGCCGAGACAAGTCGTCGAGCCGAGCAGGTCGAGTCTGGCGAGGTGGCGATGGACTCGTGGGACGATCTGTTGCGGAAAGCGTCCGACGCCCGCCGTACGCAGTGAAGCGGGTTGGGTTTCATCCGCTCGCGTCGGCGGAGGTGATCGACGCCCAACTGTGGTACGAGGATCAGGTGGCAGGTCTCGGAGATCGGTTCCTTGCATCTGTGCGTGCAGCGGTTGAACGAGCAGCGGCGCGGCCGACTGCTGGCTCGCCGACTCGCACTTCGAAAGACGGGCAGGTGATCGAGCGCCGTGTCGCTCTGGCCAAGTTTCCGTACGTCGTCGTGTACACCCACGACGCGAACGGCGTTGAAGTGCTTGCTGTTCATCATGCGCGACGCGGCCGCTGTACTGGGCCGACCGAATTGCATCCGACTGAAGCCGGGCCTCGCGCTGGGAGAGAACGATGGTCCGGCCGACTCTGCGTGCCGGCCCAGAGCGGCCCACTCAGAGAATGCTCTCCAGAACGAGGGCGGCGTCGACGGTCGGGCGGATCTGTTGGCGATAGTGGGCGCTCAGCATGCGGGTGTCCTTGTGCCCGAGCTGGTCGGCGATGCGCTCCAAGGGGACACCGGCGTCGGACATGATCGAGGCGGCGCTGTGGCGAAGCAT
>JBBKXQ010000012.1:0-20092 GCA_037969565.1 Acidimicrobiales bacterium
GTTTGGTCAGTCGGCCCAGATGACGAACGTGACGACGCGGTTGCCGTTCCCGAAGTCACGCTCGTAGACGGCCTCACGTCCCTTTTCCCTCACGAGCTGACCCAAATCTCCAGGGGCGATGAGGTCGGCATCAGTCACGCCGCTCCGGCCCCGCTTGCACTTCTTGGCCTTCGGAGGGCAGGTGCCACTACCGCCACCGCCACCGCTGGTACCGCCGTCGAAGTGGGCATAAATCGACTCGAGCTGGTCGTAGTCGTGGCTGTCAGGGCGCTGGTTCGGTTCCGGGTTGTTCGTGTAGTCCATGCAGGTTCCCATGGGTGCGTCGTCGAAATTCTCGTCCTGATGGCTGAGGCCGAACGCATGCCCGATCTCCTGGCACATCACCATCTGTCGCCAGGCGGTTGTGTTGTACTGCGGGGTGGAAAAGTAGGTGTCGTTCATCTTGGCTGTTGCCGATGTGATGTGGGAGCCGGACACGGAAATGCTCGCGAGCCCCAACCAGCCGTTGTTGCCATAGGAGGCACTGCAGACTTCGATGCGACCCGCACTCGGACTGCAGCGTGTGCCGCCAACACCGGCGGCTTCCGACAGGTTCAACACTGAAGAGCGGTTCCAATCGACGATCGCCGCGTCGAGCCTGGCATCCCACTGCGATGAGACGTTGTCGCCGATGACGAGGTTGACGGGGTTCGAGGACCGCTCCCAGTGGTAGCTCCCCCAGGAGTGATTGGCACTCGCGGCTCCCGGAGCCAGGAGGAGTGAGGCGACGACGGCAACAACCAAAAGCGCGATTCGTGACTTCATTGGCCCTGTTCCCCTTGCTCAGACGATGGCCGCACCATAGTCCTGCCGAGCAGACCGAGTCCGAGTTGTTGAGGAATTGGACTGGACCAGCAGAGTCGAGCGCATGGGCAAGACGAGGATGTCCCGAGTTCCGTGGAGCTCCGGTGGTGTTCAGGCTGCTTCCCCCTCATCATGGCAGGTGGGTGTGACGGTGGCTGCTGTGATCGGCGGCTGCCTCATCCACGAGTATCAACATGCCGCCTGACCAGCCACGACCGAATATCGGGCACCCACAGGCGACGCGAATGCCACCGCCCGCCACCACGAGCTCGTGGCGCGGTGGTGACCTCGATCAGCTGAACGTGAACGACGCGCGCAGCTCGGATCCGTCGACGAACTTCAGGACCAGCTCACGACACGAACCCGAGCTGGCCCATGACTTCGGCGTCTTCCAGACATACGTGTAGCGGCCACTCACGCTGTCGTACGTGAGGCCGCTCGCGTTGGCCGTCGTTGTCTCAATGGTGTCGACCTGTGCGCCGCTCGAGCAGTTGACCGAGCGCGACAGGGGGTAGCCCGGCTCCAGTACCGCCAGGCCCTGGTCGCCACCGAGGGAGAACATGACGGGAATGGCTCGGCCGGCCTTGGCGGCGTTCACGGTCGGTTGATTGTCGACCGGGCCGAAGAAGCCGCTGACGGCGTAGACGACGCGATACGTGTTCGTCGTCACGGTCTCGTTGCCCGCGCCGTCACGTGCCGTGACGGTGAAGGTCTTCGTGCCGACGGTGGTGGTGGAAAGCGGCGCACCCGACGCCACGGTCCCGACGCAGCTCGCCAACCCGGATCGGCCGGTGTCGGCGCACGAGAAGTCGGCGGTGAGCGATGTGCCCTTCACGACGACCGCGCCGTTGGCAGGCGACAGCAGGTTGATCGTCGGCGGGACCGTGTCTGCGGGTTCGGTGCCCGGACCGACCACAGCCCAGATGCTCGCTTCGGGACTGTGGGCGACGAGCTCGATGTCGCCGTCGCCGAGAGTCGCGCGAGATGCCACGCATGGGCCGGAATCGGTCGGTCCCGAGCACAGTGCCAGCGCGGTGCCGTTGCGGGCCAGTGTGATGTCCGTTGCCGTCAACCCGACGGGTATCACCGACGCGTCGAGCCTGAAGGTGAGCGTGAGCCAACCCGGAGCGACAGCAGGCGCAGCCGTGATCTGCAACTGTTGACCCAGCACCGTGTAGCCGGGTACCGGCGCGGCCGCAGGATCATGGGGGCCGAGCTCGGTGATGCTCACAGTGCCTGGAGAGCCCGACACGCTGGCCTCGATCGGGTCGAGGTAGGTGGCGCCGTCGCCCTCGCTGTCGGTCGTGGCCGATCCCGCTCCCGAAGCTGATCTGGGCTGGGCGCCACGATCGTGGATGAACACGTCGTCGCTGTACGGCGTGTCGTTCGGGGTGATGTCGTCGGAGCGTGTCCAGAACACGACGAAGCGTCCGTCGCCACTGATCGACGAGAAACCCGAGTCGACGCCGTTGTTCGGTTCGGTCCCATCGGATCGCACACCCTCGAGGGACACCGATTGGAGAACACGGTCGTACACGTACACGTGGCCCCGGCCGAAAGTGGCTCCAGGAACGAGGGCCAACCCTGAGCGGAAGACGACGAAGCGACCGTCGTCGCTGACCTGACCCCGATCGGACCCGGTGACGAAACCCGCAGGATCCAGCGTCGGAGATTCGATGACGTTGGTCGAGCGGTCGAGGATGTAGAGGTCCCACGTGCCGTTGCCGTCGCCCGGTAGAAGCGCTTCCTGGGTGATGAATGACACCACCATCCCGTCGCCGCTCACCGACGGATCGAAACTCTCGCTGGAGAGCGTCGTCGACAGCAGACTCTCGGTCGAACCAGCGACAAGGTCGCGCACGAAGATGTCGGAGTATGGCGCCGGGTTGAACGGTGCGATGTTCGAGGCGACCGACCAGAACGCGACCGTTGTTCCATTGGCGCTTATGTCTGGTCCTCCGCTGACTGCGTCGGCGAAACCGCCGTCCTGGGCCACGCTGACCAGTTCGGTGACATCGGTGTCGATATGGCGGACGAAGATGTCCCACGTGTCGGACACGTCGCCGCTGACGAGGTTGCTCGCTGCGGAACTGAAGGCGACGGTTTGGCCGTCGCCGCTGATGCGTGGTGACGCCGAGTAGCCGTCGGCGGCTCCGGCAAGGGCCACGCTCACCAGCTCAGTCGTGCCGGCGAAGAGATCGCGTCGGTAGACCTCGCGACACGGAGCCGGCCGCTCGTCGTACTCGCCTTCATCGCTGTCGTACACCTCGATGATGCACGGCTGTTCGGCCAGCGGATCGAAGACCGTCGAGTCCGAGGTGAAGACCACGTACCGGCCGTCGGCGCTGACGTCGAAATCGGAGAGGTTCCCACGATCGCTGGGGGTGCCGTCGTTCGCGACGTCGACCACGGTCGTTGTCGATGTCGCGCGATCGCGAGCGTAGAGGTGCACGCCTGTCACGCCGGGAATGAGATTGCTCTGGCCCGACACGTAGACGACGATCCGGCCGTTCGCCGAAATCGCCGGGATCGCGCCGTCAGTGCCTGCCGCTCCCGACGGAGAGATGTTGATCTGCACCGTACTTCCGGGACCCGCCGAGGCTGTGTCGGTGACGATTGCGATCGAGGCGGCGGCAACGGCGAGTGCCACCGCTGCCCGCCAGATCGGCACCGATGACCGGCGCCGCGGTCGACGAAGGGACCCGCCAAAGGGAAATGAACGCATCGAACAGCCTCCGTCACACGTGAAGACACGAATAGGCGTTCGGGTTCGCCACTGGCTCCCCGGCGCACTGAGCGACCAAGTATTGCGCCCGCCGGATCATCACTAACCGCCCGCTGATCATGGAACCAGCTGCGCGAAACGTAGTGAGTCCACCGGGCAAATGCAAGAGCCTCTACGGAGTATTTCGGCGGTCGTCGGGCAGAAGGGTCGCGGCGGCGAGGAGGAGCTCGTCGTCGTTCGACAAGCGCTGACGCGCAGCATTACCGCGTCCAGGAACGACAGGGGGAGTTCGTTGGCTGGATGTCGAGACAGTTCACGCTCCGGCGCCGGACTGACAGAGCAATAGAACCCAGGCAGGCAATCGCCGGCCTCCGCTTTCTATTCTCGGCACCAGATCACAACCGGTCGTAAGTAGTGCCGCCCGTAGCGACCGAGCGGTCCGGAAGGATTTTGAGTCGAGTAGCACATCGGTCTGTGCCAAACAAGTCTGTTCAGTCGCGAAGATCCTGTTCTACTACCTGGTCAGAGCTGCTACGTGGGGTGAGTCGGCCTGTAGGCGGGATTCTGTTCACGGGGCCGTTGCCAGCGTCCGATCGATGACCATCCATCTATGCAGTCCACCTGGAGGCTCCCGACGAGCGGGCGGCGAACAACCATCCTCCAACTTGACCTTGCTCCCAGTGGGGTTTACCTAGCCGGCACCGTCACCGATGCCGCTGGTGCGCTCTTACCGCACCGTTTCACCCTTACCTGTGGCTGGTTACCCAGCCCATCGGCGGTTTGTTTTCTGTGGCACTTTCCTGCGGGTCGCCCCGACTGGCCGTTAGCCAGCACTGTGTTCTGTGGAGTCCCGACCTTCCTCGATCGGCGTTCGCAAAACGAACGTCTACCGCGGCCATCCGGCCAACTCACCCAGCGGGAAGGTTAGCTGGGCCCCGCGCCTGCTTGCGCCGGTACCAGTCGGCGAAGAGGGCGCCGAGCACACCCATCATCGCAGCGAGTATCGCCGTGAGCGGATAGGTGAGCGGATTGAGGTCGGCACCGCGAGCCAATCGCGTCACGATCCCGAACACCTGCACGATGGCGTAGCAGAGGACTGCGGCCGCGGCCCCGTGGATCATCGGCGTGTCGGTTCGGATTCTGCCGGCGCCGTAGCCGGCGGTGGCGAAGCCGAAGAGCGTGACCAGGAAGAACAAGCTGGCCCAAGGCCCCGATCCGCCGTCGCCGACGAACAAGAGGGCGAGCACTGCCACGGGAACCACGACGAACAATCCACCGAAAGCAGCAGTTCGGACAACAGACCAGTCGAGTACGGGCACGGCAGTAGAGAGTAGTGGTTGGAGCGCCGATCAACGGGCCAGGACCAGGCGCCGTTGCTGTGTGGAACAGCGATCTGCGTGTGTGACCGATCGTGGTTGGTGCCGAGTGGGACTCAGTCCGGGCCGGGGACGCTAGCTTCCCCCGAATGTCAGAACTCAAAGGATCCAAGACCGAGCAGAACCTGAAGGAAGCGTTCGCCCGCGAGAGTCAAGCCAATCGTCGCTACCTCTATTTCGCCCAGAAGGCCGACATCGAGGGCTACCCCGAGGTCGCCGCCCTGTTCCGCTCGGTCGCCGAGGGCGAAACGGGCCACGCCTTCGGTCACTTGGACTTCCTCACCGACGTGGGCGACCCCACCACCGGCGAACCGGTCGGCGCCACCGAAGACAACCTCAAGAGCGCCATCGCCGGGGAAACCCACGAGTACTCCGAGATGTACCCCAACTTCGCCCAGACGGCGCGCGAGGAAGGTTTCGGCGAGGTCGCTGATTGGATGGAGAGTCTGGCCCGGGCCGAGAAGAGCCATGTCGGTCGATTCACCGCCGGTCTCGATTCCGTTCGCTGATTTCACGATCGCTGCGGCCCGATACGGAGCCACGGGGCGAAGGTCGGCCGACTACGGTGCGCCGCTGTGAATGACGATGAAGAAGTGGGCGACCTGGCGAGCTTCGGCGGGTGGAAGGGAACGCTCGGGAGGGTGGCCTCCGGCCAAGACCTGACCCGCGACAACGCTCGAGCGGCAATGACCGAGATTCTTCGCGGCGAGGCCACCTCGGCCCAGATCGCGGGCTTGATCGTCGGGCTTCGCCTGAAACGGGAAACCGTCGAGGAGATGACGGGACTGGCCCTGGCCATGTTGGCCGCCTCCGAACCATTGACGATGCCGGCCGGTGCCATCGACATCGTCGGAACCGGCGGTAGTTCCCATCGCCGCAAGCATGCCCTGAACGTGTCGACGATGGCCTCGTTCGTGGCCGCCGCAGCTGGGGCCACCGTCTGCAAACACGGCAACTACAAGGCTTCGTCCACGTCGGGCTCTTTCGACTTCTTGGGCGCTCTCGGCGTCCGCGTCGATCTCACACCAGCCCAGTTGGAAGCCTGCGTCGCCGAAGTGGGTCTGGGGTTTGCTCTGGCCCGCCGCTTCCATCCATCCATGCGGCATGCCGGACCCGTCCGGACTGAGCTGGGAATCCCCACGGTCTTCAACGTGCTCGGCCCGCTGGCCCACCCGGCGCAGCTCAAGCGCCAAGTGGTCGGCTGCGCCACCGAAGAGTTGGCCGAACGCATGGCCGCTGTACTTCGTTCATTGGGATCCGAGCGGGCATGGGTGATCACGGGCGACGGCGGACTCGATGAGATCAGCACCACCGGACCTTCGGTCATCTACGAAGCCACGCCGTCGGGGATCGAACGCCTCGAAATCGATCTCCGCTTTCTCGGCATCACACCGCCGGCATCGATGGATGATCTCTCCGGCGGAACAGCCGCCGACAACGCCGAGATCTTCATGAGCATCCTCGACGGTTCCGAGCAGGGCAGCCGGCGTGACATCGTCGCCCTCAACGCCGGTGCCGGACTCGTGGTGGCTGGCCTCGTCACGAGCCTCGCTCAAGGACTGGCGGCGGCCTATGCCGCAATCGACGACGGCCGGGCGGCGCAGAAACTCGACGCCCTACGCGACTACTCCAACCGACCCGACTGATTCAGCGGCGATCGCCATCGCGGCGTTTCACGGCGAGCGAAGCCTCAGCGATGGGCATTCGAGCGATGGGGATTCGATTGGGGTGACTCGCTGGCCCGAGGTCGATAGTCGGGTAGCAGCGGGAGCTCGGAACTGAACGATCCGGACGCCTCGACGATCCGAATCGTCGCGGCATTGCGGTTCAGCCACGACGCCACGCAAAGCGCTTCGTCGAGCGTGGCCGGTGCCACTTCCACGTCGAACAGGTCGCCGCCGAGAAGACGGCCCCCGGCTCCCAGTTCGATCCGATTTCCGTCGCCGTGCTGGAACACCAGACGGTCGACCCGACCGACCATTTCGATGCGTCGTTGCCGCTCGACGATTCGAACGACCGCGCTGGCACGATCTCGCATGGCCGCAGCTTCTTCGAACCGATCCTGGGCGGCCAGAGTGGCCATCTTCGCCTCCAAGGGAAGCAGGATCAGGTTGGGTTCACCGTTGAACGAGCGGTTGACCATCGCGACCACTTCGGCGTATTCGCTCTCGGAGACCGAGCCGCTGCAAGGACACATCGCCACCCCGAGCTGGGCCGCGGTGCACAGACTGTCGGTTGGTTCGAAACCCCGCCGCCCGATCTTCGTGCTGCAACGGCGAATGGGCAGTGCTGAATGGACTGCCTCGACCACGAGGTTCGCTTCGGCCCGAGACGAGAACGGGCCGAAGTATTGTCCTTCGCCACTGTTCTTGCGCACCACCGACAGGCGGGGAAAGCGTTCGGCGGTGGTGAGCTTCACCCAACACGGGTTGATCGGCCGTCGGTTCTTGCGATTGAAGCGAGGCTGATACTGGTGGATCAAACGGAGCTCGACCAGTTCGGCTTCGAGGGTGTTCTCGCACACCCGGTGGCTGATGCGGTCCGTTTCGCGCAGGAGTTGCGCCACCTTCCGGCGTCGATCCGAGGAGAAGTAGCTCCGCACTCGGCTCCGGAGGTCGGTGGCCTTGCCGACATAGAGCACCCGATCGTCTCGATCATGGAACAGGTAGACGCCGGGCTTTCGTGGCAGCGACTTCGTCATCGAGAGTTTGCGCCACTGAGGATGACCGGCGATGGAGGGCAGGCTGATGAGGTCGTCGAGCCCGCTCACACCCCAGGCCGCCGCTCGTTCGATGAGTACATGCAGGAGATCGACCGTGGCCCAGGCATCGTCGAGCGCCCGGTGGTTGGGCTGGTGGGCGAGCCGAAGCTGCCGGGCCAGTTCGCCGAGCGAGAACCGGGGGAGTTCATCAGCCAGAAGGCGACGGGCCAGCGCCAGTGTGTCGAGTCGCTGATTTCCCATCATCGGACCACCCCACCGGCGGACGGCAACATTGAGAAACGCCATGTCGAATCGAAGGTTGTGAGCAACGATCACCGACCCGCCGATGAACTCCAACAGGCTTGGTAGCACCTGATCGATCGATGGTGCCCGCATGACGACTCGATCGGTGATACCCGTGAGCACCACGATGTTGGGAGGAATGGCACACCCGGGATTGACGAGCGTCTGAAACGTGCCCAGGACCTCGCCCCCTCGCACTTTCACGGCGCCGATCTCGGTGATCTGGCAGGTCTCGGCGCTTCCGCCGGTGGTCTCGAAGTCGATGACACAGAAGGTCACATCATGCAGGGGAGCGCCCAGATCATCGAACGAGCGTTGCTGAGAAGTCACCCGTCGCATCACAGTCGAACATGTGTTCGATGTCAAGTGTTGATGGTGTGCTGCGGGTCGTGACCTCGGGCTGTCGGACGTTAGCAGAACGACCCGACCACGAACGCCGTTTGCCCCGACTCCGAGGAATAGCAACGAGGTGCTGAAATTCGAGGAGGAACGGTCGATGAGGAATGGTGTCGTGCGGTGCATTCGTGCCGACGGTGTGACAGCTGCGTCGAGAGGAATGATGGAAATGGGTGCTGAACCCCTAGCTGCGGTGTGCGAACTCGCTTTCGTCGTCGCCAAGGAAGGCGTGGATGCCACGCCGTCGATCGATCCGCCAGCCCCCATGCGCAGCTATCTTTACGTGGCGCAGTTGCCTGTACGGGCCTTCACGGTCACCGAGCAAGTTCTCGATGAGGATCCTGCCTTTCGTGAGCGGGTGGCCGAGCGAGCCACCGAAGAAGCGGTCGGACGAGCCGGCTACCTCTGGCTCCATCGCACCTCAGGCTGGGAAGCCGAATACTTTGCACTGGTCGGAACTCACCCTCGGTCGCATCCGCGCCCCCCGATGTCGTCCGTCCCGCCCATTTCGCCGTCCTACACCCCGCCTCCGACACCCCCGAGTTCGGGAGCACCGGTTGGGGTGGTGCCGCCGATCCCTGATCCTCCGGTCCCCAGCTCCACGACCGCAGACATCAATTCTGCTGATAGTGCTGACATCGATGCTGAACATCCCGTTGCCCCGATCTTCCAGTCCACCGAAGGAACACCAATGACGTCGAATGCGAACGGTTCGGCATCGGGCGACGTACCCGATGCACCGGCGGACGTGAGTCCCGAAACAGCAGTGCCGGAAACAGCAGTGGCAGAAACAGCGGTGCCGGAAACAGCAGTGCTGGCTACCGCGTCGCCCGAACCGGCACAGGCTCCGGCCGCGCGGACATTCTCCGCCGATTCGATCATCGGCGATGAGTTGTCGAGTCTGAAAGAGATGGTCGACCGCCTCGCCGACGAGCGACGCAATGTGCGGGAGTCGGTTCGCGACCTCGAGACCGAAGTGGAGTCTCGCCGAGCCGAGACCCACGAAATGTCCAATCACCTCCAGTCCTTGGAACGTGATCTCACCGCCAGCCGCGCTGCGGAAGCGGAAATCACGACCGAGCGAGACAGCGCACTGGCTCGCGTGAACGAGCTCGTCGCCGAACGTGACGGCTTGAAGGCCGATCGCGACGGCGACCGTGCAAGCGTGGCAAATGCACTCGCCGAGCGCGATGCAGCCCTCGTTGACTCGAGCACGATTCAAGAGCGCCTCGATCGGACCGAGCAGGCCCGAAGTGCACTGGAAATCGAGCGGAATGCCTTTGGCGCCGAGCGCGACAACCTGCGTTCGGAGAAGGCCACCCTCGTTGGATCCAACGCCGATCTGGTGCGGCGACTCGGCGTGGCCGAGCAAGCACGGGTCGATCTCGAGGCTCAGCTCGACGAGATCTCCTCGAAGTGGCAGACCCTCACGCTCGAAGTCGCCAGCTTGGGATCGCGTCGGGTCGAGCTCATCGATCAAGTCGCTCAGCTGTCTTCGGAGCGGGACGCAACGGCTGCCGCCCAGCGCGATCTCGTCGACTCGATCAATGGTCAACTCGATGAGATCCGCAACGAACGGCAGTTGATCGCAGATCGTCTCGAACTCACCCAGCAGCACCTCGGTTCCACCCGTGGCGCCATTGACGACGCCCGCCAGTCTGTCGTCGATGAGCTCGAACGGGCCGACCAAGTTGTCGCCGACTCCGTCGATGCCGTTGCTTCGATCGACCGAATCACGTCCACCATCACCGCAAACGTGACCGAACTCGAAACACTCGAAGGTGCCCCGATCGAGGTACCCGCTGATCCGGGTTTCGGTCCCGAGGTACTCGCAGCACTCGACACCGAGGTTGCAGAGGAGGCGCCGAACGACTCCACATGGGAGACCGAGTCGGAACCGGCGTTGGAGTCGTCCACCCCACCCGAGCCGCCCGACCCAGAAATCGCTGAGCCCGTCGCCACCACGCCCGACGTTGCGACGAGTCCCGATTCCGAGCTGGCAAGCACCGAGCTGGCAAGCACCGAGCTATCCGACATCGACATCGTGGCACCCGAGCAGCCGATCGGCTCTGATCTGGGTGACATCGCCGGCTTCCTCGACGAGGAGGTCCCGAATGATGAAGTCGTTGCTCGGGCCAGCCTCGACGAGGCGCTCGCCAACTACGGAATGGGCGCCGACGACTTGGCTCCCAGCCCGTCACCCGAATCGACCGTCGAAGCCGATTCGACTGCGGCGTTCGATGATGTTTCCGGACCGGCTTCGACCGTGTCGGGGCGGACCAAGCTGGTTGTGCCTGCGCCGATTGTCGGCGATGACTTCGAAACGGCGAAGTTCATGGCTTACGGCACGGACGTTGTTCTCCTTGTCGACGGCGACACTGCGGCCAACCGGGGCTGGGGTGACTACGCCGTGATCGATGGTCGCCGCGCACTGGTTGGGTATCTCACCCGCCTTGCATCCGAGGCCGGCACGGCAGCCGATGTGGTTCTCTATCACTCGGTCAGCGATGAGTTCCCCGAGCCGAAGTCCGTGCGAATTCGAGAGTGCGATGATTCGAGCCCTCGGCCCACCTACTTCGCCAACATCGTCGACGGCTATCCACCCGAGTGGCCCGTCGTGGTGGTGACCGACGATCTCGAGATCGAAGCTGCTGTTGATGCTCGTGGGGCATCGCTGATGTCGAGCCTGCAACTTCTCGATGTGCTCCAGGAGTTCTACGAGGAGGCTTGATCGATCAGTGGGTCGGTTGTTCAGCGGGTGATCCGCGGGACCAGCGACCTGATCGAGCGGCCGCGAGCAGCGCCGGTCACGACGCCGAGGCCATAGCTCAAGTCGTCGAGAACGCCCAGTCCGAACTGACCAGGTGATCGCGACCGGCCGATACGACGCGACCACCCCAGCACCATCCAGCGCAGGATCGGCGCCCGTCCGAACCCCGACAACGCCAGTATCAGGGCGATGGGAGACCAGGTGCGAGCGGCGTTCTCGGCGAAGGATCGGCCCGCCCAGGAATGGCCTTCGAGGATCAGTCGAATCGCTTCGACGTTGGCATCGGGAAGGTTCGCGAGCTGGGAGCGCAGACCCCGGAGGGGGGCGATGGCCGGGGCCAAGGCCAAACCCGGATGTCCGGTGCTCAACAGGGCGATGGCGACGACACTCCAACGAGAAACGCGCCAGGGAGCGACCGAGTCTGGATGCCGCTTGGCCAAAGGTGCAGCCGAAGTGCCGTAATTGAAGCGCTGAGCGCACCAGCCCCGAAGGGTGTGTCGTGGATCGTGCTCGACCACGATTTCGGGGTCGTAACGGACCGTGCCGATCTGGGCAAGGCGCCAGATCAGGTCGACGTCCTCGCCGAAACGCAAGGCGGGATCGAACCCGCCCACATCACGTAGCGCGTCGACGCGAACCAGCAGACACGCCGACGGGGCATACGTGATCGCTCGACCAGGCCCCACCGGCCCGGGGTCGGAACCGAGGTCTAGCGGTGAGAACGATCGCTCGTAGCGAGCCAGGAAGCCGGCCTGCTCGGTCGAACGCACCCGAGGGGCAGCAGCAACCACCTGCTCATCGTTGAAATGTGGAGTGAGTCGACGTAGGTCGGCTTGGGTGATTCGAAGTCCTGCATCCACGAACGCAATGATCTCGCTGTCGCAGGCAGCAGCGCCGGCGTTACGGGCGGCAGCGGGACCGAGCGTGTGACCGTTACGGATGACCCTGACCGGGGCCCCGTGAGTCGTTTCGAGTAGTGATCGCGAAACGGCCGGTTCCGAGCCATCGTCGACGACGATGATCGGACCCTCGAGGCGCCCGACCGTGGTGCGAAGTCCATGGTGGTCGTCCTTGACGGGGATCACCGTCGTGAGGGAGATCTGGCGATGGAGCGACTGCTGCGGTGAAGGATGGACGAGACCGGCCTCCAGCAGTTTCCGGGCGAGTCGCTGCTCGCTGTCCGTCGCCCCTATCGCAGCGCCGGCGAGCCATTCGCGAACAATGCCTTTGCCCCGTTCGGAAACGGTGATGATCCGCAACGGGACCCCACCGACGAATGTGCGTCCAGCTCGGCGCGTGCGGAGCCGACGATCAGCGAAAAGGCGGCCGGTGACCGTCATCAGTGAGCCCTCATTGAACGACGGATCGCAATGCATCCAGGACCGACATCGGTCCGGCCACTTCGGCGAGACGACCACCCACCGCCTCGATCAGCGCTCGTGCGTGTTCGGGTTCATCCTTGGGTGCGAGGATCACCAGCTCGTCCAGGCTGCGAGCGGCCGGCACCGGGTCGTCGCCGACCGTGACCTCCGCATCGGACAACAACACCGTGAGTCGTCGAGTGGCCCGCGATCCTTGGAGTTGACGGGCTGCAGCCCGAAGAGCGAGGGCAACGTCGGTGGTGCCGTGACCCCGGAGGGCGAGCACTTCTGCCACCAGCTGTTCGGGATCCTTCGTGCTCTCCAGGCTCTTCATCTCGACGACTCGGTCGCCGAAGGCCAGGACGGCGAAGTGTTTCGGTGCTCGCCACGAGCAAACTGCGGCCGCAAGAGCGGCGCTGGCCAGACGCTCGCCATTCATCGAACCCGACCGGTCGACGAGAAGACAGATGGCGGTGAGCGGCTGTTGCCATTCTGTTGCCACCAGGTCGTCGATCGAGGGCGGCCGGCGTTCGGCCCGGGCCGAAATGATGGAATCGAGACTCGAGTCCAAGTCGAGATCACCGGACACGTCCGTTGCCGGAACCCGCGCCAGTTTGCCAACGCCCCGACTCCGGGCCTTGCCGGTTTTGGCCAGATCGAGAACGATCCGACCGGCGAGTCGGCGAGAAAGCGCGGCCAGGTTCCGGTCGGTGGCCTGCGACATCTTGGCCAACAACTCGAGCGCTTCATCCGGAGATTCGTCCATCAGTTCATCGAAGGCCGCCGGATCGAGTGCTCCGAGTTCGGGCGAGATGTCGGCGAAGTTCTCGTTTCGATCGAGATCTCGACGGCTGATCGAGCGGCGCCGATCGTCGGCCAGCGCCTTCTCGGCTTCCTCTCCCGTCAGGATCTTCTGGTCGTCGCTGGCCCCGGGGGGCTCGGGACTTTTCCCGGCTCACCACCGCCCTGGGTGTTGTCGGGCTCGGTTGCCGCTGCGTCGTCCGGCTCCGGCCTGTCGACGATCTGGCGATAGAGCGACCGGATCACGTCTTCCGGAGTGGAGTGGGATGAATCATGGAGCCGAATCCGTCCCGACAGTGCGGTGAGAGCGGCGTCGAGTCCGACCGAGGTCGACGTGGGTGAGGCGTTGCGCAGCACGCCGAGGTCTTGGGCCAGAAGCAAGAGGTCGACGACACCTCGCACTGACGATCCGACTCGGATCTCGGGATGGCTGCGAGTGGCCCGAACGAGTTCGACGATTCGAGCGGCGAAGTCCGGATCGGCGCTTGGTGCGTTCCGATCGGCGATTGCCAGTTCATCGGCGGCCGACTGGTAGTCCATCGAAACTCGACAGACACGGTCGTAGATGGCACCAGAAATTCGAGCCGTGCCAACCGAGTCGAAGGGATTCATTGCCGCCACGAGCCGGAAATCGGGATGGGCTTGGATCCGGCCCAGACGAGGAATGGTGAGCTCACCTTCGGACATGACGGTGACCAGCAGGTTGAGTGTCTCCTCGGGAATCCGATTGATTTCCTCGAGATAGAGCAGGGCACCTTCCCGCAGGGCCCGAACGAGTGGCCCATCGACCCAGATGTCGGGGGAGTAACCAGCCTCCAACACCTGGGCGGGATCGAAATGGCCGGCCAGGCGAGCCGGCGTGAGCTCGGCATTTCCCTCGATGAACTCGAACCCGTTACCGGTGCAATCGGCGACCGCTCGCAGAATGGTCGACTTGCCGGTACCCGGGGGTCCTTCGAGCAGCAGATGGCGGCTGGCCATGAGGGCAGCAACGACGAGTTCGGCCTCGCGGCCGCGCCCGACCACACCGCGGCGGAGCGCGGCGAGCGTGGCAGGACCGTAGGTGATTCCGTTTGATTCGTTCATCGAGCTCGGTTCTTCGATTGCTGGTCACCGCCATGGGGCCGCCGGATCGGCACGATCGCCAAACCGGCGGCGACACGCCAGTGGTCAGTCGAACTTGATGATGCCCCGGATGTTCTTGCCATCTCGCATGTCTTGATAGCCCACGTTGATGTCGTCGAGGGAGTAGGTGTTGCTGATGAGTTCGTTGATCTTGAGGGCACCGCGTTGGTACTCACGAAGGAGGCGTGGGATCTCCGAACGAGGGCTGCTGGAACCGAAGATCGATCCCTTGATTTCCTTGTTGTACATCGACAGGGAGAACAGGTCGAGGGTGACTTCTCGCTGCGCCATCGGAGCGAGCCCGGTGACGACGACCGTGCCATCCTTCGAGATGATGTTCAGCGCGGGTTCGAGCAGATCGCCCGTGGTGACGCCCGGCGTGAGGATGCAGGAATCGGCCATGATCCCGTGAGTCATCTCCATCACCGACAGGATGGCGTCGTCGAAGCTGGTGAAGAAGTGCGTGGCGCCGAACTCCTCGGCCTTCTCTTTCTTGTCGGGGTTGGTGTCGACGGCAACGATGTTGGCCGCCCCCGAGAGCTTTGCCCCCTGGACGGCGTTGGCCCCGATACCGCCGATACCGACCACCACCACGGTGTCGCCGGACTTCACGCCCGCACGCTTCTGGGCTGATCCGACGCCGGTGGCAACGCCGCAGGAGACGAGCGCAACCGCCTCGAGTGGCAGATCGTTGTCGACCTTGATGACCGATGCCTCGTCGAGCAGCATGTATTCGCTGAACGTGCCGAGTTGGGCCATGCGGTTGACCGGGGTTTCGCCGACGTGATGGCGGTACTGCCCGTCGGAGAGCATGCCGCCGGCAAGTGTGCCGGCGCCCAGATCGCAGAGATTCTGGCGACCGGTGGAACACCAGTGGCAGGTGCCGCAAGAGGGGATGAAGCTCACCGACACGTGATCGCCCGGAGCCACGCTCGTGACGCCCGCGCCCACGGAGTGAACCACCCCAGAGCCCTCGTGGCCGCCGATGATTGGAAGGAAGTGCGGGACCCCGAGCAACTCGAGGAGTTCGGGTGGCGCCGTGAGGTCTCCGGTGACCAGATGCTCGTCGGAGTGGCACATGCCGGCGTAAGCCGTCTTGACGATCACCTCACCGGCTGCGGGTTCTCCCAACTCGACTTCTTCGATCTTCCACTCTTCGTTCTCTCCCCAGAGGACGGCGGCGCGGGTCTTCATTGTGTGACTCCTGTGGTCGGGTGGCTACGGCTCAGTCCGTGTGATGGCCGAACCTAGCAATGAGATGTGGGTCCGCTCCAAACAGCAGGAGCGGGAACTCAGACGTCGAGGCTGGCCATCCCGTGAGCCACCAACTCGTTGAAGATGCCGAAACCGGCCTCGGCGCTGGCGGCAGAGGGATCGCCGAGGATCCCGTTGGACGAGACGGCGATGACTCCTGCCGCTTCCATCGCTTCCATCAGGTCGGCGATCGGTTCGGCACAGCCCGGTTCCGCTCGGTCCATGTGCACGAGTTCGGGCGCGAGGTGCAGCATCAGCGAGGTTTCGGTGAACCCGGCATGGGCATCTGAGCCCTCGATGACGGGCACGACGATCCGAACGTCATGGCCCTCGTGTCGCAATTGGTCCCGAGCGGTCAACAGCGGACGAAGGTTGCCTGCGTGACCGGAAACGAACACCACTCGGCGAAATGAGCCAGCGGCCGAGCGAGCCAACTCGACCAAGACGAGATGGAGTGCGTCAGCACCGATCGACAACGTGCCAGCGAATTGCTGATGCTCGCCGGAAGATCCGTAGGGGAGAACCGGGGCCACGACGACCGAGGCCGGGATGGACGCCGCGGCCATGCCGATGCACCAGTGGTGGGCGATCACCGCATCGGTGTTGAGCGGAAGGTGAGGTCCGTGTTGTTCGGTTGACCCGAGCGGAACGAGGAGCGTGGCCGACCCGGCCTCGGCGACCTCGGGCGACGTCTGCGGACCCAAGGCAGTCGTCTGAGCCTTGTCAGCCGTCCAGTCGGGAAGATGGCGCATCAGACATCGAGTCTAGGGCTGGTCTACGGTCGCCCGAATGCGGGTCGGCATCAGCCTCACCAGTCATCATCCGTCGCTCTCGCCCCGCGAAGCGATGGCGACCACGGTCGCTCGAGCGGCGGCGGCGGCGCACGGTGGTCTCGACCACCTCACCCTCGGCGACAAACACAGCGTCGGGGCCGACAACAACTACCTCCAGGGCGTGCCGACCCTCGCTCGTGTGCTGTCGGTGTGGCCGGCGGACCGACCGGCCGGGCTGCTTTTCCTACTGCCGTTGTGGCATCCGGTGATCGTGGCCGAAGTGGTTGGGACCCTCGCGGCAATGAGCGATGCTCGCTTCATCCTGCAAACGGGGATCGGGGGAGGAGCGTCTCAGTTCGCAGCGATGGGGGCCAGCCTGAAAACCCGAGGCACCAGGACGAACGAATCCATTCGGGTGATCGATGGACTCCTGCGTGGAGAGGAGATGTCGTCGGAACTGTTCGGGATCGACGGGGCCGGCATTGGCCCTCGGCCCGACGTCCCGGTCGATTGGTGGGTCGGATCAGGCGACGCCCCATCCGCAATCGAGCGGGCTGCGCTTCTCGGCGACGCGCTGTATCTCAGCCCGGGCACGTCCAAGGCCGACATCGCCCGGATCGGTTCCACCTACCGACGCCGCTGCGACGAACTCGAGCGGCCGTCGCGTGTGATTCTCCGCCGAGATGTTTTCATCGGAGATGATGATCAGGCTGCTCTTCGGGTGGGCGACGAGTTGGCTGCCGCTGGCTATCGCGGAATAGCGCGAGAAGATCTCATTTGTGGCGGTGTCGGGCGTGCAGTCGAGATGCTCAGCCCGTTGGCCGAGCTCGGAGTCGACGACATCGTGTTTCGAACAATGGCAGTGTCGCAGGAGGCAGCGGTTCGCTCGGTGGAATTGATGGGCAAGGTTCGGGAAGCCCTCAGCAAGTTCAGGGGTTGAAATCCTCGTGCCTGTAGCCCCCCTCGATTCTGACGCCGCCGCTTTGGTGAACCGATATTGCGAGGCTCGGCAACTCACCGAACGGTTGGCCTCCAAGCTGAGTCCCGAGGACCAGACCGTTCAGTCGATGCCCGACGCCAGCCCCACCAAGTGGCATCGAGCCCATGTCACCTGGTTCTTCGAGACCTTCGTGCTGACGCCGTATGAACGGCGGGTGTCCGGTCGACCCTTCGAGCCCCATCACCCCGAATACAACTACCTGTTCAACAGCTACTACGAGGCCGTCGGCGAGCGCCATCCCCGTGCGCAACGGGGCCTCGTGACTCGGCCGGGAGCCGAAGAAATCGGTCAGTACCGACGGGCCACCGACGAACGGGTCGTCTCGCTGATCCGGGGTGCCGACCAAGATCTTCTGGTGGAGCTGGCGCCGATCCTCGAACTCGGCCGGCATCACGAGCAGCAACATCAAGAACTCATCTTGATGGACATCAAACACATGTTCTCCGCCAGTTCAATGGAGCCGATCTACGCTGAGGCTGTTCACGATGTCGCAACTGATCCGGGCCCTGCGGCTTGGATCGATTTCGACGGCGGTGTGGTGCCGATCGGTCGAGCGGCCGAGGCCGATGGTTTCAGTTTCGACAACGAAGGCCCCCAGCACGATGTCCTACTGCGACCGTTTCGGTTGGCCGACCGATTGGTCACGGCGGGCGAGTGGCTCCGGTTCATCGCCGACGGTGGTTACCACCGGCCCGAACTGTGGCTCTCCGATGGCTGGTACACGCGGTTGGATGCGGGTTGGGAGGCCCCGCTCTATTGGCGCCAGGATCCCGTTTCTTCCAAGGGCTCGGCGTCGGTCAACGGTTCCTCGGACGGTGGCGCAGAGACTTGGCGAGTTCACACGCTGCACGGAACCCGAGCCGTCGATCCCCACGAGCCCGTGTGTCATGTGAGCTTCTACGAGGCTGATGCCTACGCAACTTGGGCCGGCAAGCGGCTGGCCACTGAATTCGAGTGGGAGCACGCTGTCGGTGAACGCCCGATCAGCGGACAGCTCCTCTCGGCCGACGTATCGAGTTCACTCCACCCCCTTGGGGCGGGCCCGCCCACCGGCGAACTGCGGCAGATCTACGGCACCTGCTGGGAGTGGACCGAGTCGCCGTATCGGCCTTATCCCGGTTATCGCCCACCGGCTGGAGCCATCGGCGAATACAACGGCAAGTTCATGATCAACACGATGGTGTCGAGAGGCGGCTGCGCCTTCACCCCGCCAGGACACATTCGGCCGACCTATCGCAACTTCTTTCATCCGCACACCCGGTGGCACCTGTCCGGCGTTCGTCTCGCGGCCGACGTCTGATCCTGGACTCCACCTCGGAATCTCTCGAAGGGTTTGATTCATGCATTCTGATTACGGGAAGGACGGCCCGATGAACCTCAAGTCCTCGAACTCGGACGAGTCGGCTTCTGACTCGAACACCATCACGATCGACTTGCATCTCTCGTCCGACTGGGCTCGAGGTGCGATGCGCGAAGACATCACGAGAGCGTTCACTCGGCGTCCTCGTGTCTTGCCCCCGAAGTGGCTGTATGACGACCGCGGATCAGAGCTGTTCGATGCCATCACCCGGCTCGACGAGTACTACCCGACCGAGGCCGAGCGCGAGATCCTCGACCGCCGAGCGTCAGAGATCGTTTCCATCACCGGAGCTCGCACGGTTGTCGAGTTGGGGTCGGGGACCAGCGACAAGACGAAGACGCTTCTCGATGCATTCTGGGATGCCGGACAACTCGAACGGTTCGTTCCGCTGGACGTCAGCGAGGCAACGCTCGTCTCCGCCGCAGAAATGCTGGCCGAGCGATACGACGGCCTCGAGGTACACGCCGTGGTTGGCGACTTCACCCGGCACCTCGGTCAGCTTCCCCACACCGGAGACCGCCTGGTTGCCTTCCTCGGCGGAACCCTCGGCAACTTCTACGAGGAGGAACGACGTGCCTTCCTCGGCTCCATGGCCGACTCGCTCGACACCGGCGAGTGGCTACTGGTCGGCGTCGATCTCGTCAAGGACGTCCAACGCATCATCGATGCCTACTACGACTCCTCAGGTGTGACCGAGGCCTTCATCAAGAACGTGATCGTGGTCCTCAATCGTGAACTCGGTGGCAACCTGCCAGTCGACCAGTTCGACTACGTGCCCTTCTGGGACGCGCGCCAGGAACGAATGGACCTCCGACTGCGGGTTCTGGATCCGATCAGCGGCCGTCTCGATGGACTCGACCTCGATGTTGAACTCGAGGCGGGCGACGAGATCCAGGTCGAGGTCAGCACCAAGTTCCGCACGGAGAACCTCGACGCCGAGTTGGTCGAGGCCGGTTTCGAGCCGACAAACTTCTGGACCGATGACAATCAGGATTTCGGCCTCGTGTTGGCCCGCCGCATCTGACGCAACTGGTTCGGGTTGGTGGTGCGCGACCCTTCTCCGTCGGGTTCGCCTGAGGGTTTTTCAGAGTGTCATAGGGCTTGTTCATAACTGGTTTGTATGGGGATGTGGCGGAGTTGGAATCCGATATGGGGGGTTTGGACGACCAGACGGTTTCGGCCGGGACCACGGCGGGGTTGTTTGCCCGGGTGGAGCGGGCCCTCCGGATCCTTGTTGGTTATGAATCCAGGGTGATCAGCATCGCTGATCGCCAAACAACGGGCCGACTGATCCGGATGCCCGC
>JBBKXQ010000013.1:0-7705 GCA_037969565.1 Acidimicrobiales bacterium
GGAGGGTGTGGTGCTCGGGGGCGTAGCCGAGGCGTTCGCGAACATGATGACCGGCGGACCAAGGGTCCTGATCGAGCACAAGGAGCTGGCCCTCATCGGAGGGGTGGAGACCGATGATCATGCCCAGAACGGTGGTCTTGCCCGCTCCGTTCGCCCCCAGGAGCCCGGTGATGCCGTGATGAATGTCGAAATCGACGCCATCGAGGGCAGTGAACGAGCCGTATCGCTTCACCAGGCCTCGCGCCGTCACCAATGCCACGGCAGGAGTGTGCCACGACGTTGCAGCAACCCGAGGCCAATCCGGCAGACTGACCAGCTCCATGGCTGGCTCGACCCTTCGTCTTCGACCCTGGCAACGCCGGGCCCTCGACATCTACCAAGCGGGCACTCGCCCCGACTTTCTTGCTGTGGCCACACCGGGAGCCGGAAAGACCACCTTCGCCCTCACGGCGGCGAGGCTGACGCTTCCCGACCTGCCGGGCAAATTGGTGATTGTTGCGCCGACGAAACATCTGAAAGAACAGTGGGCCGACGCCGCCGAGCAGTTCGGTCTCATGCTCGACACGAATTGGACTCCCAGCGATGGGGTTCCGGCGGATGTGCACGGCGTGGTGACCACCTACCAACAGGTGGGATCATCGCCCGATCCGTTCACGAGCCTCGCCGCCGGCGGGTTCGTGATACTCGACGAGATTCACCACGCCGGAGAAGACCGATCGTGGGGGGACGGTGTGCAGTTGGCGTTCCGCAGTGCAGCCCGTCGACTTTCGCTCTCCGGCACACCGTTCCGCAGCGATACCCGGTCGATTCCGTTCGTCCGCTACTTGGCCAACGAGGTCGTACCCGACATCGAGTACGGCTACGGCGAGGCTCTTGCCGACGGTCGAGTGGTGCGGCCGGTGTTCTTTCCCCGCTTCGGTGGCGACATGGAGTGGATGGCCCCCGACGGCGCCCAACTCGCCGCCAGTTTCGATGATGCGCTGGCCCGCACCCAGGCCAACCAACGTTTGCGAGCCGCCCTCAGCCTGGACGGCGAGTGGCTGCCCACGGTGATCGGCCATGCGCAAGAGCAATTGTTGCGGATCCGGGAAAGTCATCCGGAGGCCGGCGGTCTGGTCATCGCGATGGATCAGCAGCATGCGTGGGGGATCGCACAACTCCTGCGAGACCGGTTCCGGGTCAATGCCACGGTGGCGGTCAGTGAGGATCCCGACGCATCCGACAAGATCTCCCGGTTTGCCGGTGGCAATGCTCCTTGGATCGTGGCCGTCCGAATGGTGTCCGAGGGGGTCGACATTCCCCGCCTCCGGGTTGGCGTTTATGCCACCACCACTACCACCGAACTCTTTTTCCGGCAGGCCGTTGGCCGCATCGTTCGCTACACCGCGGGCCGGGGAAGGCAGCGGGCCTATCTCTTCATGCCTGATGATGATCGCCTCCGTCTCTACGGCAACGAGATCTCCCAGACCCGTCGCCACGTGCTGGTGAAGAAGAGTGACGCCGAGACCGACGAATTCGAGAATCAGGAGAACGAGGGTCTCGATTTGCTCGTTGACGGTGATGGAGAGCAGATGTCGCTGTTCGCCGTGCTCTCCTCGACGGCGTCGGATCCGCCGCCCGACCTGCACATCTTCAATGACGAGGACGAGAATTTCGACCCCGATGAGGCGGCGGCCGACGTCGGCCCCGATGACGAGACGTTGCTGATCGACCTCCAATCCCTTCGGCCCGCTGGGCCGGTGATGCTCGGCCGGGGCGGACGCAAGGAACGCGATCGACTCCGCGAGCTCAACGCCGACCTCGCCCGCGAACTCGTCGCGATCACCGGCAAAACCCACGCCAACGTGAATTTCGAACTCAATCGACTCTCCGGGGTGTCGAAAGTGTCGGTGGCAACGATCGATCAACTGCAGCGTCGAGCCAAGCAAGGCGAAGACTGGATGGCTCGGATCCAGAAACTGCAGCGGATGAAGCGCTTCGTCTGACTTCGTTCGACTCGTGAGCGGCCGGTCAGTCGGCCGGGAGCTCCTTGGCCAAGAAGTCGGCCGTGCGTTGCCAGGCCAGTTCGGCGGCAGCCGGGTCGTGGAATTCGCCGTCCTCGAAAAACCAGTGCCCGGCACCCTCGTAGAGGTGGAAGTCGGTGATGTTGTTGCCCATACGGATGAAGGCCTCGGTGACAACTCGGTCTTCTTCGTCGACCATCTGGTCGGCATCGCCGAAATGACCCTGGAAGCTGGCTTCGGAATCATCGAAGTCGATCGATTGTGTGCCGTAGAACGTGACGACAGCCCTCACCGATTCGGGTAGTCGGGCGGCGAGCCAGAGAGCCATCGATCCACCCATGGAAAATCCGACGACGCCGATCGGTCTGGTCTGGTCGACGGCAACGGCCCGAAGTGTGTGGGCCGCTGACATCACGAGGCCGCTGAGCTCATCAGGGCTGATTTCGGCCAGTGCCTCCTCGCCCTCGGCGATCGTTTTCGGCTGCACTCCAGCCATGAGATCAGGGGCGATGACGGTGTAGCCGAGATCGGCGACCCGTTCGGCCAGATCCTTCACCGACTCGGTCAATCCCCACCATGAGTGCAGAATCAGTACGCCGGGGCCCCGAACGCCGCCTCTGGGGTTGACGAGATAGGCGTCGCCGGCCTTGTGGCCGGCCCGGCTGTCGGCCGATGACGTCGATGAGTCAGTCATGAGGCTGACCGTAGCGTTCCGCTTGTGTTGGCCCGCCGTTCAATAGCCTGATTCGCGTGACTAACCCGCTCTCGTGGATTCGCTCCGCCTGGAACTTTGTTTTCGAGGTCGGCAAGCGCTGGTACTACGGCGGAATCGGTGACCTCGCAGCCGGAGTGACGTTCTGGATCCTGCTCTCGCTTCCGGCTGTGATCCTCGCCATGGTCAGTGCGTTGGGCGCGCTCGATTCGATTCTGGGCGAAAATCTCTCGAATGGGATCAAAGCCGATGTCACCGGCTTCGTCGAACGTGTCTTCACGAGCGAGGCCGCGGTCATACGCGATGCCGTCGACCAATTGTTCGCCCAGCAGAACTCGGGCTTGTTGACCGTTTCGGTTGGTCTGACGCTGTGGACGATCAGCCGTGGCTTTGCCGGCATGATTCGGGCCCTCGACGGCGTCTACCGAGTGGTAGAGGCTCGTCCCTGGTATCACACCCGCGTCGTTGCCCTGATCCTCGGGGTCGGCAGTCTGCTGATCTCGGTGCCGCTGGTGCTGCTGGAGTACTTCGTCTGGGCGAACGTCACCGATGGCGCCATCGAAACCATCCTGCGGGCCTTTGTCGCCGTGCTGATTCTGGTGATCTGGGCGTCGATGATCTTTCACTACGGTCCCTCGGTTCGGACCAAGTGGCGCTGGGATCTTCCAGGATCGATCGTGGCCGCGGCCTTCTGGTGGATCCTCACGGTTGGATTCCAGATCTACATCGACGTGGTCAATGGCCGCAACGAGGTGCTGAGCGCCATCGGTGCCTTCCTGCTCGCGCTCACGTGGGTTTGGCTGGCCGCTCAGGTGTTGCTGATCGGGGCCGCAG
The DNA here is from genome assembly GCA_037969565.1 of Acidimicrobiales bacterium. Taxonomy (GTDB): domain Bacteria; phylum Actinomycetota; class Acidimicrobiia; order Acidimicrobiales; family SZUA-35; genus SZUA-35. The sequence goes on from JBBKXQ010000013.1 coordinate 3,550, forward strand.
TCAACGCTCTGGTCGGCGAAAAATTGGGCCTCGATCGAAGCCGACACCAACTGAAAATTCCCGATTTCCTCCGCACCGGCGAGATGAAGAAGGTGGTCATCGACGACGAGGTGTATCCCCTGCCGGAACGGGCTGGAGACCCTGCCGACTCGGTCTGGAGTGATTACTGAGTCTGCTGGCGGTCCACGGCGTGATCGGGCCCAATCGATCGGGCCTGACCGATCGGGCTCGACTCGGTCAGGCTGTCGCCGGCTCCAACGCCCAGTTCAGGACTTCGCTGATCTCCTTGGCGAGATGCACGGTGATGTTGTCGAGCACATCGGAGGGGACATCTTCGAGGTCGGGACCGTTGGCGTGGGGGAGAATCACCTCGGTGAGTCCCGCTCGATGGGCGGCCAGCACCTTCTGCTTCACACCACCAATCGGGAGCACTCGCCCCTGAAGGGTCACCTCGCCGGTCATCGCGAGATTGCCTTTCACCGCCCGGCCGGAGAGCAGACTCACGAGCGCCGTGGTCATGGTGACCCCAGCCGATGGGCCGTCTTTGGGAATGGCACCCGCCGGGAAGTGAACGTGCAGACGCTTGCCCTCGGGCATGACGACCCCGAACGATGGCCCATGGGCGCCGACGAGTGAGCGGGCCAGCGAGGCTGACTCCTTCATGACGTCGCCCAGTTGACCGGTGAGGAGAGGTTCTCCTTCGCCGTCGACGAGCGCCGTTTCGACGAACAACACATCGCCACCGGCGCCGGTGACGGCGAGTCCAGTGGCGATACCCGGTCGGTCGATGCGATCGGAGACGTCTTCGGTCGGAATCGGACGGCCCAGAACCTCACGGAGATCGTCGGCATCGACCAACACCGGAGCTTGTGTCTGGTCGATGGCGATCTTGGTTGCCGACTTGCGGACGGCCTTGTCGAGAAGCCGTTCGAGGCCACGAACACCGGCTTCTCGGGTGTAGTTGCCGGCGATCGAGGCGATCGCCTCATCGCTGATCTGCACCTCGTCGGGGTGGAGGCCGTTGCGCTTGATCAACCGCGGAAGCAGGTGGTCCTTGGCGATTGCCGCCTTCTCCCGTTCGGTGTAGCCGTCGAGCGTGATGATCTCCATCCGGTCGAGGAGGGGGCCGGGAATGGTGTCGAGCACATTGGCTGTGGCGATGAAGACCACGTCGGAGAGATCGAGCTCGAACTCCAAGTAGTGATCTCGGAACGAGTGGTTCTGGGCCGGGTCGAGCACCTCGAGCAATGCCGCTGAAGGATCGCCCTGCCAGCTGTTGCCCAGCTTGTCTACTTCGTCGAGCAGGATGACGGGGTTCATCGTTCCCGCCTCGGTGAGTGCTCGGACCAATCGACCCGGTCGGGCGCCGACGTACGTCCGGCGATGTCCCCGAATCTCCGATTCGTCGCGGATGCCGCCGAGGGCCAGCCGAACGAAGTTCCGTCCAAGAGCTCGAGCCACCGACTCGCCAAGCGAGGTCTTGCCGACGCCCGGAGGGCCGACGAGTGCAAGAATCACACCGCCCCGCCGAGACTTGTTGCCGCCCTCGGTGTCAGCGCCGGACGCTTCGTCCGACGCTCGGTCGGCTCGGAGCTTGCGAACGGCGAGGTACTCGACCAAGCGGTCCTTCACATCGTCGAGGCCGGTGTGATCGGCGTCGAGGATCTCACGGGCAGTGTCGAGCCCGAGTTGTTCATCCGAACGCTCGCTCCATGGGATCTCGAAAACGGTGTCGAGCCAGGTGCGGATCCAGTTGGACTCCATCGAGTCGTTACCGGCCCGCTCGAGGCGATTGATCTCGCGTTCGACGCTTTCGGCGACGCGTGTGTCGAGTTGCTCGGATTCGAGAAGGGCGGCGAGCTTGACCCGGTAGCTCTCGACGACGTCGCCGTCGCCTTCGCCCAACTCGCTCTGGATTGCTTGCATCTGGCGCCGAAGGATGGCTTCGCGCTGGTTCTTCTCGAGCCCTTCGGTGACTTCTTGTTGGATGCGATCTCGCATACCGATCTCCGCAAGGGCTTCTTTGACCCAGGTGATGGCGAGTTCGAGGCGTTCGGTGACGTCAGCCGCTTCCAACAGCCTCACTCGCCGCTCGAGCGTGAGTTCGGGCCAATAGCCGATCGTGTCGGCGAGAGCACCAGGGTTGTCGATCTCGCGTAGGGCGCCAGACATACGCCGGCCCCCGATCTGGTCGAGCAGATTCGTGGCCGCGGCCCGATACTCGACGGCCAGGGTCTCCTGTTCCGGGGTTGCTTGCGGATCGATCAGGTTCTCGGCCTCGACCCAGAGCCCGGCCGAGGCACCGATGACGCCGGTGCCGACGCGAGCGCGGTGAAGTGCTCGAACGGTGAGTGCGGGCGTGCCGTCGGGCAGTGAACCGCGATCTTCGATGCGGGCCACAACGCCGAATCGGGCATAGGACGGGGGTGCATCGCCCTTGCTCGTGAATGGCACGAGGAGAAGGCGGTCATTGACCGCGGCGGCCACGGCTTGCTGAGCCTCAGGTGACTGGGCCGTGATCGTGACCACCATCTCGGGCAGCACGACGCCATCGGGGAGGGGGAGGACGGGCAACGTCTCCAGAACCGGGGAGGTGCCGGGGCGCTCGTCGTTGCTGGACGCGGCGTCGGTGGAGTTGTCGGACAGTGGTGCTTCGTTGGAGACAGGCACGGTGTTCCTTTGTCGGTGCGAGAGAATGCTTGCACGTATTACGTGATTACATGTAATGTCACGGCCACGGGAAATGTTCCCAGAGCCCCGATTTGTTGCGAGACAGGAGCCACCAATGGCCAGCAGGCCCGATTGCACCGACAACGAGGCCCAAGCCTGGTTTGCGGGCCGGATCCCCGACGGATGGTTCTCCGACGTGGTGCAGATACGCGCCGATCGAGATGAAATCATCGTCATGGGACGGTTGGCCGAACCCGAAAACGTGCCAACCGGGGAAGACGCCGCTCGGGTTGCCGCCACCGCTCGGATCTCGGGATTTCGAGAAGACACCCGAATGGCTCGGATGAAGATCGCCGAAGCCGCTCAGCTCCGCTGGCATCGAGCGGTGTCGTGGGGAGCCGATTGTGGGCCGGTGTCGATGACCTTCACCAATGCTTCGGTGCCGGCAATGACTCGCCTTCGTTTCGACGAACGACAGGTGCTCGACACGCTGATCGACGCTGGTGTGGCCCGCAGCAGATCGGAGGCCATGGCCTGGTGTGTCGCACAGGTCGGCCTCCATCAGAGCGAATGGATCGACCGTCTTCGGGAAGCCATGACCGAGGTCGAGCGCATCCGCGCCGAGGGGCCACCCTCGTCGTGAGGCTCACCGTTCGCCGCCGGGAGCTCTCTGCTAGTGAACTCCTCGGCTAGTGAACTCCTCGGCTAGTGAGCTGCTCCGCTAGCGGGCAACGTCGCCGATCACCATCTGGGGTGCGGTGTTGGTGTAGTTGGGAATGTCGCCCATGATCGCCGCTCCGTGTTCGGCGAGCGCAGCGTCCAGCGCTTCTTGACTCTCGACGTTGCACCACCCGACTGCTTCCCATGGGCCGGACTTGACGGCTGAGGCACCCCATCCTTTGCAGGCGTCACCAATTGCGTCGGCGAGCATGGGCATGTGCGTCGAGCAGTAGTAATCCATGTCGAACGTCGAGTCGTCGGTCTTTGGATACAGGATGTGAAGAGAGATCATTGGCCGAGTCTTCCACAGCTCGCGGATTCCTGCCGCTCTGCGTTTGCCGTCAATTCTCCGTCCCGTCGTAGGCCTCGCTGAGTAGCTCTCGAAGGGCTTCGTCGACTTGCTCGGGCCTCGCCACATTCGCAACGTGCCAATACCTTTCGCCGTACTCGACGACCTTGCGGGTGATGGTGGGATGGCTCGCTCGTCGGTTCAGTGAAAACGAAACGGCCACCCATTTCTGCCTGGGTCGCAATTCCGCAAACTTCCGGGGGTTCTTGAGGAAGATCCCCACCGAGACGATGTCGGCGTGGACCGGGCCGAGGGAACGCACGTGGGCCAGCACGGCATCGAATACGGGTCGTTCGTGCGAAGGTCCGGTGGAGAAGTATTCGTCCAGCGTCAACCCCGGCGAGCAATCGTGCGATTGGCGAGCTCGCCCGAAGAGGCGTCCGCATCGAGGGCACGTCCAGCCAGTCATCGCGCCAT